>NZ_JBEORY010000021.1:0-133400 GCF_040302665.1 Kitasatospora sp. NPDC097691
GTCTCGATGGGCCTCGGCCCGCTCGGCGCGATCTACCAGGCCCGGATGAACCGCTACCTGGAGCACCGCGGCATCAAGGACACCTCCGACTCGCAGGTGTACGCCTTCCTCGGCGACGGCGAGATGGACGAGCCCGAGTCGCTCGGCCAGCTGTCCCTGGCGGCCCGCGAGGGCCTGGACAACCTGACCTTCGTGGTGAACTGCAACCTGCAGCGCCTCGACGGCCCGGTCCGCGGCAACGGCAAGATCATCCAGGAGCTGGAGTCCCAGTTCCGGGGCGCCGGCTGGAACGTGATCAAGCTCATCTGGGACCGCAGCTGGGACCCGCTGCTCGCGCAGGACCGCGACGGCGTGCTGGTCAACAAGCTGAACACCACGGTGGACGGCCAGTTCCAGACCTACGCCACCGAGTCCGGCGAGTACATCCGCGAGCACTTCTTCGGCTCCGACCTGCGCCTGCGCAAGATGGTCGAGAGCATGACCGACCAGCAGATCCAGCACCTGGGTCGCGGCGGCCACGACCACAAGAAGATCTACGCGGCCTTCAAGGCGGCCCGCGAGCACAAGGGCCAGCCGACGGTCATCCTGGCCCAGACGGTCAAGGGCTGGACGCTGGGCCCCAACTTCGAGGGCCGCAACGCCACCCACCAGATGAAGAAGCTGACGGTCGAGGACCTGAAGCGCTTCCGCGACCGGCTGCACCTGCCGATCACCGACAAGCAGCTCGAAGAGGGCTACCCGCCCTACTTCCACCCGGGCCGCAACTCGGAAGAGATCCAGTACATGCACGACCGCCGGCAGGAGCTCGGCGGCTACGTGCCGACCCGCAAGGTCCGCCCGCGCAAGCTGGAACTGCCCGGCGACGACGCGTACAAGGCGGTCAAGAAGGGCTCCGGCAACCAGACCATCGCCACCACCATGGCGTTCGTCCGGCTGCTCAAGGACCTCATGCGGGACAAGGGCATCGGCAACCGCTTCGTGCCGATCGCGCCGGACGAGTACCGCACCTTCGGCATGGACTCGCTCTTCCCGTCGGCGAAGATCTACAACCCGCTCGGCCAGACCTACGAGTCGGTCGACCGGGACCTCCTCCTCGCCTACAAGGAGTCGCCGACCGGCCAGATGCTGCACGACGGCATCTCCGAGGCGGGCTGCACCGCCTCGCTGATCGCCGCCGGCTCGGCCTACGCCACCCACGGCGAGCCGCTGATCCCGGTGTACGTCTTCTACTCGATGTTCGGGTTCCAGCGCACCGGCGACCAGTTCTGGCAGATGGCCGACCAGCTGGCCCGCGGCTTCGTGCTCGGCGCCACCGCCGGCCGCACCACCCTGACCGGTGAGGGCCTGCAGCACGCCGACGGCCACTCGCACCTGCTGGCCTCCACCAACCCGGGCGTCGTCGCGTACGACCCGGCGTACGGCTTCGAGATCGCGCACATCGTCCAGGACGGTCTGCGCCGGATGTACGGCTCCAGCGCCGAACACCCGAACGGCGAGGACGTCTTCTACTACCTCACCGTGTACAACGAGCCGATCAAGATGCCGGCCGAGCCCGAGAACGTGGACGTCGAGGGCATCCTCAAGGGTCTGCACAAGTACGCGCCGGGCACCGCCGGCCAGATCCCGGCCCAGATCCTCGCCTCCGGCGTGGCCGTGCCGTGGGCCCTGGAGGCCCAGCGCATCCTCGCCGAGGAGTGGAACGTCAAGGCCGACGTCTGGTCCGCGACCTCCTGGAACGAGCTGCGCCGCGACGCGGTGGAGGCCGAGGAGTTCAACCTGCTGCACCCCGAGGAGCAGCAGCGCGTGCCGTACGTCACCCAGAAGCTCCAGGGTGCCGAGGGCCCGGTCGTCGCGGTGTCCGACTGGATGCGCGCGGTGCCGGACCAGATCGCCCGCTGGGTGCCCGGCCAGTACCAGTCGCTGGGCGCCGACGGCTTCGGCTTCGCCGACACCCGTGGCGCGGCCCGTCGCTTCTTCCACATCGACGCGCAGTCGGTCGTCCTGGCGGTGCTCACCGAGCTCGCCAAGCAGGGCAAGGTCGACCGCTCGGCGCTGAAGGACGCGATCGACCGCTACCAGCTGCTGGACGTCACCGCGGCCGACCCGGGCGCCGCCGGCGGCGACGCCTGATCACCCTCCGGTGACCGAAGGGGCCGGACCTCCACAGGAGGTCCGGCCCCTTCGCGTTCCGCGTCCTGCTCCTCACACCGGTGCGAGGAGCCCGGCCGGACACCACGACGGCCCCGGACTCCGCCGAGTCCGGGGCCGTGGCGTTGCGGGGCCGGTCAGATGTGCACGGCGGGGCCCGCGTCGGTGGTGCCGCGGCGGGTGAGCAGGCCGAGCACGGCGGCGGCGAAGGCCACCACGGCGGCGACCGCGAAGGCGAGCGACATGCCGCTGACGAAGGACTCGTGGACGGCGCCGGCCATCGCGTCCACCGCCTGCTGCGGGGTGCCGGGCGGGGCCGGCGGGGCGATGCCGAGCTGGGCCGCCTGCTTGAGCCCCTCGGCCTGCGGGCCCTCGACGGGCGGCAGGCCGGCCTTGGCCCAGTTGCCGGGCAGCGCGTCGCCGACCTTGGCGGCCATCAGCGCGCCCAGCACCGCGGTACCCAGGCTGCCGCCGACCTGCATCGCGGCCTGCTGCAGGCCGCCGGCCACGCCGGACAGCTCCAGCGGGGCGTTGCCGACGATCACCTCGGTGGCGCCGACCATGACCGGGCTGATGCCGAGGCCCATCAGGACGAACCAGAGCGACATCACGCCGGTGCCGGAGCCGGTGTCCAGGGTGGACATGCCGAACATCGCGGTGGTGGTGATCAGCATGCCCGCCACGATCGGGATCCGCGGGCCGAGCTTGCCGATCGCGATGCCGGCCACCGGCGCGCCGATGATCATCATGCCGGTCATCGGCAGCAGGTGGACGCCGGCCTCGACCGGCTTCATCCCGTGCACGTTCTGCAGGTAGAAGGTCACGAAGAAGATCGCGCCGAAGAACGCGAAGGCCATCAGCACCATCAGCAGGACGCCCGCCGACAGCGGCACCGAGCGGAACAGGCCGAGCGGGATCAGCGGCTCGCGCGCCTTGCCCTGCCAGAGCGCGAAGAGCACCATCAGCACCACCGCGCCGCCCAGGAGCAGCAGCGTCCTCGCGTCGCCCCAGCCCCACTCGGGGGCCTTGATGATGCCGAAGACCAGTGCGAACATCCCCGCCGACAGCAGCACGATGCCGGGTACGTCGAAGGACTTGGCGGCGTTCTCGGCCCGCACGTCCCTGAGGATCCACAGGCCGAGCGCCAGGGCGATCAGACCGACCGGGATGTTGATGAAGAACACCGACTCCCAGCTGACGTGCTCGACCAGCAGGCCGCCGACGATCGGGCCGGCCGCGGTGGAGGCGCCGATCACGCCGCCCCAGATGCCGATCGCCATGTTGAGCCTGTCGGCCGGGAAGGCGCCGCGCAGCAGGCCGAGCGCGGCCGGCTGGAGCAGCGCGCCGAACAGGCCCTGGAGCACCCGGAAGGCGATCACGGTCCGGATGTTGCCGGCGAAGCCGATCGCGGCGGAGGTGGCGGCGAAGCCGACCGCGCCGACCAGGAAGGTGGTCTTGTGGCCGAAACGGTCGCCGATCTTGCCGGCGGTGATCAGGAAGACCGCCAGGGCGAGCAGGTAGCCGCTGGTGACCCACTGGATCTCGGAGGGCGCCGCGTTCAGCTTCTCCTGGATCACCGGGTTGGCGATGGCGACGATCGTGCCGTCCAGCGCGACCATCATGACGCCGACCGCGACGGTCAGCAGGGTCAGCCAGGGGTGCCCCTTGAGGCCGCCCCCGGACGGTGGCGTCGGCGGCGGTGCCGCGTCCGCCTCGGAGTTCTTGACGACGGACTGGCTCATCTGGGCCCTCCGGGGGCGTGGCTCGGTCGGAACGTGGTCGTGGCGCCCCGGCCCACCCGTCCCCACAGGTGCCCCGGCCCGACGGGCGCCACTCGCGGCAGATTATGTCAGCAACTGACATTCGGCAAACAGTGACTTCTGGCCATTACTGCCATTTGTCAGAACGCTAAGGTTGTGCTCCCACCCGCCACACCAGCGCCCCGGAAGGCCCCCGCCATGGCCGCTCACGCCCCCCGCCCCACCGGCACCCCGGAGGACCTCGGTCGGACACCCGGGCTGCGCGAGCGCAAGAAGCAACAGACCCGGTACGCCCTGGTCCAGGCCGCCCACATGCTCTTCCTCAGCCAGGGCTTCGCCCGGACGACCGTCGACGAGATCGCCTCCGCCGTCGACGTCTCCCAGCGCACCTTCTTCCGCTACTTCGCCAACAAGGACGAGGTCGCGCTCGCCGTCATGGCCGAGGCCGAGGACTACTTCATCGAGTGCCTGCGCCACCGCCCCGTCGACGAGGCCCCGCTGCAGGCCCTGCGCGCCTCGATCGTCAAGGCCTGGCGCGACCTCGGGAACGCCGAGGCCTCCGGCCCCGGCTCGATCACCAGCGCCCTCGAACTCATGCGGATGATCGAGGACGCGCCCACCCTGCTCGCCGCCCACCTGCGCCGGGTCACCGAACAGGAGCGGATCGTGGTCCGGGTGCTCGCCGAACGCGAGGGCCTGGACCCGCGCGAGGACCTGCGCCCCACCGTGCTCGCCGCCGTCTTCGGCAGCGTGCTGCGCGCCGCCCACCTGTCCTGGACCGCCGACCGCGAACCCGACGGCCCGGAAGGCATGATCGCCCTGATCGAGCGTCACTTCGACCAGCTCGGCCCCGCCCTGGCCGGCCACTGGCGCACCGCCGGACCGCAGCCCGAGTAGCACCCCCCTGTCATACCGGGGTATCACCCGGTACCCCGGTGGCAGCCGGAAGATCGCGCTGGAGTGCGACTCCCGTCGGGCGCCGCGCTCCTAGGCTGGCCCACGATGAAGAACCTCACCGTCGCCGATCTCCGCCGGACTGCGGGCCGCCTGCTGCGCTCGCTCTGGCTCCACCTCACCACACCGAGCGCCAACCACACCCCGCTGCTCGGGGAGTCGCCACGGGCCTGGCTGCGCAGGCTCCCGTACTTCGTGGCGCTGGCCCTGCTGTCCTCGCTGATCCCCACCGGGATCGTCGTCCTGGTCGACTCCTACGCCCTGGTGCTCCCGGTGGCCGGCGCGCTGACCGTCGCCCAGACCGTGCCGCTGCTGCTCGCCGTCACACGGCCGCTGCCCGCCTGGTGGATCAGCGCAGCCACCCTGGTCGCCACCGCCTCCGTCACCGCCCGGTACGACCAGCACGGCGGCACCTGGCCGTGGACCGCGCCCATGATCCTCGCCTACGTCTTCCTGCTGTTCGCCCTGGCACTGCGGGAGAGCCGGGCCACCCTGATCGCGGTCTGGGTCGCCACCGTCGCGCTCACCGCGCTCACCACCACGCTCGGCCTGCCCCGCTCCGGCGACGGCACCACGATGCTGATGATCGCGCTCAGCGGCGCCGCGCTGCTGCTCGGCTGGGCCGTCCGCGACCGCGCCGAGGCCCGCCGGCTGCTCAGCGAGCAGGAGCAGATCAGCGAGGTGGAACGCGAACGGCGCACCCTGCTGGAGGAACGCGCCCGGATCGCACGGGAGTTGCACGACGTGGTCGCCCACCACATGTCGGTGATCGCGGTCCAGGCCGCCAGCGCGCCCTACCGCATCCCCGACGTACCGGCCGACGCCGCCGAGGAGTTCACCGCGATAGCCGGCACCGCCCGGGAGTCGCTCACCGAGATGCGCCGGCTGCTGGGCGTGCTGCGCAGCGAGGAGTCCGGCGGGGAGACGGCCCCGCAGCCCGGCATCGGCCAACTCGCCCAGCTGGCCGAGACGGTCGGACGGGCCGGGGTGCCGGCCGAACTCGCGGTGGACGACGGGCTGGTGGCGGCGGTGCCGCAGGCCGTCGGCCTGTCGGCGTACCGGATCGTCCAGGAGGCGCTGGCCAACGTGGTGCGGCACGCCCCCGGCGCGCAGGCCTGGGTATCGCTCTCCGCGGACGGCCCGGCCCTGCTGGTGACCGTGGTCAACGGGCCGCCGCCGGAGCGCACCGAGTCGCTGGAGGCGTCGGCCGAGGGCACCGGGCACGGTCTGGTCGGAATGCGTGAACGCGTCCGGCTCGTCGATGGCAGGCTGGACACCGGCCCGCTGCCGGACGGCGGCTTCAAGGTGGCCGCCGTGCTGCCCCTCGACACCCCTGCCGACCGCGACGCCCGTGACGCCCGCGATCCGCTCGACACCCCCCGGGAGACCACCGCATGACCATCCGCGTGATCATCGTCGACGACCAGGCCATGGTCCGCGCGGGCTTCGCCGCCCTGCTGGGCGTCCAGAGCGACATCGACGTGGTCGGGGACGCGGCGGACGGCGCCCAGGCCCTGGAGGTCGTCGGCCGCACCCACCCGGACGTGGTGCTGATGGACGTCCGGATGCCCGTGATGGACGGCCTGGAGGCGGCCCGGCGACTGCTCGACCCGGCCACCGGTCCACGGGAAGGAGGGAGCGCCCACCGGCCCAAGGTGCTGATGCTCACCACCTTCGACGTGGACGACTACGTCTACGAGGCGCTGCGCGCCGGGGCCAGCGGCTTCCTGCTCAAGGACGCCCCGCCGGCCGACCTGATCGCCGCGGTCCGGGTGGTCGCCGCCGGCGAGGCGCTGCTCGCCCCCTCGGTGACCCGCCGGCTCATCGAGGACTTCGCCCGCACCCGCCCGGCCAAGCGCCACGACCCCAAGGTGCGGCTCAACGGCCTGACCCCGCGCGAGACCGAGGTGCTGGAGCTGATCGCCCGCGGCCTGTCCAACCAGGAGATAGCCGCGAAGCTGGTGCTCGCCGAACAGACCGTCAAGACCCACATCGGGCGCATCCTCGCCAAGCTCGACCTGCGCGATCGCGCCCAAGCGGTGGTGCTGGCCTACGAGTCCGGCCTGGTGACCCCCGGCCAGTAGGGGGGATGTCCCCCTGATACCCGGGTAGCACCCGGGAGTTGGCCCCGCGGTGTGACGTCCGCGGGGCCGTCGCGTTCCTACCTTCCTCCTCGTCGCAAGCCGAACGAACGAGGGGAAGAAGGACCATGCGCGGATTCCGGATCAGGCGGGCACTCGCCGCCGCGGTGGCACTGGCGGCGGTGCTCGGCACCGGCGGCTGGGCCGCCGACACCCAGACGCCCGTCACCGGTCCGCCGCCCGGCAGCGCCGCCTGGACGGCCGACACCTCGCTCGGCCTGAGCCTGCCCGACCCGGCCACCACCACCCCGGACCGGGTCGCCGCGTTCTTCGCCGCACTGGCACCGGCCGCACAGGACGCGCTGGCCGTCCGGCACCCGCTGGTGGTCGGCAACCTGGACGGCGCCCCGGTCGCACTCCGCTACCGCGCCAACGCCCTGGCCCTCGCCGCCGAACGCACCCGCGAACTCGCCCGCGCCGCCGACCCCGCCCGCACCCCGCAGGACCACGAGGCCGCCCGCACCCGCGCCGAGCGCTACCGCACCCTGCTGGACGGCGGACGGCAGGTCCTCGCCTTCGACCCGCGCGGCCGCGGCCAGGTCGCCGAGGTGTACGGCGACCTCGCCGGCGCCCGCCGCACCGCCGTGATCGTCCCCGGCTCGGACATCGACCTGCTCGACTTCGACCGCACCGCCGATCCGTACGGAACCCCCGCCGGCATGGCCCGCGCGCTGTACGAGGCCACCGGCCGGCAGACCGCCGTGATCGCCTGGACCGGCTACACCACCCCGGTCGGACTCGGCCTCGACGCCGCCACCGAGGACCTCGCCCGGGCCGGCGCCACCCGCCTCACCCGGCTGCTCGACGGACTCGCCGTCAGCACCCGCCCCCAGGCCCCGGCCACCGTGTTCTGCCACAGCTACGGCTCGGTGGTCTGCGGCCTGGCCCGCCCCACCCCGGCCCAGGCCTCCGGCGTGGTGGTGCTCGGCTCCCCCGGCATGGGCGTCGACTCGGCCGCCGGCCTCGACCCGCACGTCCCGCTGTGGGCCACCGCCCGCAACGGCTCCGACTGGATCGGCGACGTGCCCAACGTCCGGCTGCTCGGTCTCGGCCACGGCGCCGACCCGACCGCCCCCGGCTTCGGCGCCCGCCCGCTGCCCGCCACCGGATCCCGCGGCCACACCGGCTACTTCGCCCCCGGCACCGCCTCGCTCGCCGCCTACGCCGCCGTCGCCCTCGGCCGCGCCTGACCGCCCGCACCGGAAGGAGCACCACCATGGCCCACCCCCTCACCGCCCTGCGCCGCGCCGCCCGACAGGTCGACGCCCGGACCCCCGCCACCCGCGACCGCGCCCTGGACGGCCTGCGCGCCCTCGCCCTGCTCGCCGTACCGGTCGGGCACTGGATGCTCGGCGGCTTCACCCGCTCCCCCGACGGCGCCCTGCACAACGCCAGCCCGCTCTCCTCACTCGGCTTCTTCGCCCCGATCAGCTGGGGGCTCCAGATGCTCGGGGTGTTCTTCCTGGTCGGCGGCCACTCCTCGGTCCGCTCGCTGGAACGGTCCCGCGCCCGGGGCGAGTCCTACGGCGGCTGGCTGCGCGCCCGTACCGTCCGGCTGCTGCGCCCGGTGCTCGGGGTCACGGCCGTCTGGGCGCTGCTGATCCCGCTGCTGCCCGCGCTCGGCGTCCCCGCGGACACCCTGCGCACCGGCGCGACGCTGGTGGTGCAGCCACTCTGGTACATCGCCGTCTACCTGGGGCTGACCGCGCTCACCCCGCTCTGCGTGGCCGCCGGACGCCGGCTGGGCGGCTGGTCGGCGGGCCTGCTGGTGACCTCGGTCGCCGCCGTCGACCTGCTGCGGTACGGGCCGTGGGCGCAGGCGGTGCCGTCCTGGGTCGCGCTGCTGAACATCCTGCCGGGCTGGCTGTTCGGCTACCAGCTCGGCGTGCTCTGGGCGCAGGGCCGGCTCGGACGGCCGACCGCCCGGGTGCTGCTGCTCGGCGGCGGCGCTCTGTTCGCCACCCTGCTGCTGGTGTTCCACTACCCGGCCAGCATGGTCGGCGTGCCCGGGGCCGAGCGCACCAACTCGCACCCGCCGTCCCTGCTGGTGCTCGCCCTGGCGGCCTTCCAGTGCGGCGCCGCGGTGCTGCTGCGGGAGCGGCTGGGCCGGCTGCTGACCCGCCGTCCGCTGCTGTGGCTGCCGGTGGTGGTGGTCAACCTGTCGGCGATGACGATCTTCTGCTGGCACCAGAGCGCGATGCTCACGGTGGCGGTGCCGGGCGCGGCCGCCCTGGGCAGCGTCCCCGGCCTGACCACCGCGCCGGACTCGCTCGGCTGGGTGGCCGCCCGGCTGGCGCTGCTGCCGCTGTTCGGCGCCGTCCTGGTGTCGATCGGGTGGTTCACCCGGCGGTTCGACGGGCCGTGGACGTCCTTCTCCCGGGCCGGCAAGGCGACGGCCGGCGCTGCGGCGGCCCTGTTCGCGGCGTACGCGCTGGGCGTGGTGTGACCCGCGCCGGGCGGGAAGCGGCCCGCATCGGACGGCGTCACCGAGCGGATGTATCCGCATGCGAACCACCACGCACTGTGATCTCCTGTGACGGTCGGCGACCATCGCAGGACCGCGCCCGCCCACGGCCGTCCGTCCGCATTCGCCACCCCCTCCCCCGAACACCCCGCACTCCCGAGGAGTCCCATGTCCCTGTCCCCACCACGCCCTCGACCGCGGCACGGGGCCCGCCGCCGACTGGCGGGCACCGCCGTGGTCCTCGCGGTGACCGCCGGCACCCTGCTGAGCAGCGTCGCCCCGGCCCTCGCCCACGGCGGACCGGCCGCCCCCGGGGCCGACGACCTCACCCCGCACGTCGACTCCCCCCGGGTGATGGCCGAACTGCGCGAGGACGAGGTCGCGGCGCTCGGCCAGGAGCACGCCGAGGAGCACGCCCGGATGCGCGCCGCCATCCGCGGCATCGGCGACTACCCGCAGACCACCCGCACCAACCGGTACAACGCGCTGACGGCCTCCCAGGCCGATCGCAACAAGGCCTTCGCCCCGGAGACGTTCGGCGCGTTCAACCAGTACTTCGACTCCCCCGACTTCGGCGACCACGTCGCGCTGCTGCCGACCGGCAAGGTGCTGCTGTTCTCCTTCGAACGGATCGAGACCAACCCGGAGAAGGAACCCGCCCCCACCCAGACCACCGGCAAGGAGAACGCCGGCCGGGCCTTCCTCTGGGATCCGAAGAAGAACTACGGGCCGGACGCGTTCAAGCAGGTCAACCCGCCGGTCGTCGACATGCCGGACGGCCTCGGCGAGCAGCGCCCGGCGCCGTTCTTCTGCTCCGGCCACTCCTTCCTGCCCAACGGCATGCTCGGCGTCTTCGGCGGCAACCTCGGTGGCAACGGCGGCACCGGCGCCAAGCTCTCGCTGATCTTCGACCCGTGGACGGAGACCTGGACCCGCAACCCCGACATGTCGGTGGGCCGCTGGTACCCCTCGGTGGTGACCGGCGCCGACGGCCGCCAGCTGATCATGTCCGGCCAGTCCGAACTCGGCTACGGCACCCCGACGCCGGTGGTCGAGCGGTTCCCCGCCAAGCCCTTCGCGGTGCCGGTGCAGAAGACCGACCTCCCCACGAACACCCCGGTGGACCGGTTCAAGGTCGACGCCCCGTTCACCACCGACTACCCGCACCTGTTCTCGCTCAACGACGGCAACATCTACGGCTTCGGCCGCCAGGCCGCCGAGCAGTGGAAGTTCGACCCGGTCGCCGAGTCCCGCACCGACCTGGCCGCCCGCCCGGACGGCCGCAAGCGCAACTACGGCTCCGCCGTGCTGCTCCCCAACGGCGCCAACGGCCCGGACTCCGCGCTGGTCCTCGGCGGCGACCGGGACAACCCGAGCACCCTGCGCTTCTCCAACGGCACGTGGACGGCCGAGAAGTCCCGCGCCTTCGGCCGCACCCAGGACGACACCGTCCTGCTGCCCACCGGCCGGCTGATGACCGTCAACGGCGCCTATGACATCCGCGACTACGGCAACGGCCCGTACAACCCCAACGCGGACCTCAAGTACCGCCAGATCGAGCTGCGCGACGACCAGGGCAACTGGCAGCTCGGCCCGGTCCAGCGCCTGCCGCGCGGCTACCACTCCAACGCGGTCGTGCTGCCCGACGGACGCGTCCTGGTCACCGGCGACGAGCTCCAGCAGTTGGCCAACAACACGGACGTCAACCGCACGGTGAGCGGCATCCCCGGCACCACCGGCCCGGTCACCATGAACGGCACCATCGAGATCTACGAGCCCGCCTACCTCCACCAGGGCGGCGGCCGGCCCGACCTGGACGACGCGCCGACCGTGCCGATCGGGTACGACAAGAAGTTCACCGTCTCCAGCTCGACCTCGGACCAGGTGGTCAAGGCCGTCCTGCTCGCGCCGACCACGTCCACCCACTCGGTCAACACCAGTCAGCGCCACCTCGACCTGCGGATCACCAGCCAGGCCGGCAACCGGCTCCAGCTGCAGGCCCCGCCGGACGCCAAGGCCGCGCCGCCCGGCTGGTACATGGTCTTCCTCCTCAACGGCAAGGGCGTGCCCAGCGAGGCGAAGTGGATCCAGCTCAGCCCGTCCGCCTGACCCCACCCCACAGCGAAAGGAACACACCCATGGCAACGGACCTGAGCCTGCGCGAGAGCGACGAGATCCAGGGCGACGTCCTCGCAGGCTTCAAGAAGGACAACGTCAGCGTCCTCTTCCTCAAGTTCGAGGACGCGGCACGCGCGCGCGACTGGCTCCGCAAGCTGACCCCGCAGATCTCCACCACCCGCGAGGTCGCCGCGTTCAACGAGGCGTTCAGCGAGGCCAGGCAGGCCTCCGGCGGCGACGACCCCAAGTCGCTGACCGCCACCTGGCTCGGCATCAGCTTCACCTACGAGGGCCTGCTGATGCTCTCCGGCACCGACCCGCTCGCGACGCTCCCGCAGGGCGACACCGGCCTGAAGGCGTTCAAGGAGGGCGCGGCGAAACGGGCCGGCGGGCTCGGCGACACCGGCGACAACTCCCCGGAGAACTGGCTCTTCGGCAACGGCAGGACCCAGTCGGTCCACGCCGTCCTGAAGATCTCCGCGGACACCGAGAAGGACCTGCAGACGGCCGTCGAGGCCCAGCGGATCGCCGCCGCCGAGTCCCGGGTCGTGATCGTCTACCAGCAGAACGCGAAGACCCTCCTGGGCAGCCGCCGCGGCAAGGAGCACTTCGGGTTCAAGGACGGCATCAGCGAGCCCGGCGTCAAGGGCTTCGACCGGCCCAGCCCGACCGATCCGGAGCAGGTGGACGGCCACCCCGGCACCCGGATCATCCCGGCCGGCGAGTTCGTCTGCGGTCTGGACAACGACCAGTTCAGCTTCCCCAAGGACCAGTTCCCGGCCTGGACGCTCAACGGCTCCTTCCAGGTGGTCCGCCGGCTCGCCCAGGACGTCCCCGGCTGGTGGTCGCAGGTCGCGATCAAGCTGGGTGAACTCCGGAAGGCCAAGGCCGTCCCGGACCACGCCACCACCGAGTGGCTGGCCGCCCGGATGGTCGGCCGCTGGCGCTCCGGCGCCCCGGTCTGCCACTTCCAGGACCGGGACGTCCCGAACAACCCGACCGCCGCGAGCGACAACGCCTTCGACTTCTCGGACGACCCGGAAGGCCTGGTCACCCCGCTCTGGTCGCACCTGCGCAAGACCGAGCCGCGCGCCGGCCTGCAGGAGAGCCCGGACAAGCCCCCGTTCCCCGCCGACATCCTCAACGGCCGGCGGATCATCCGCCGCGGCACTCCGTACGGAGAACCGTTCGACCCGGCCTCCGAGGGCCCGGGCGGCCCCGACGACCCGCGCGGGCTGCTGTTCATCTGCTACCAGGCGGACCTCAAGCGGCAGTTCGAGTTCATCCAGGCCAGCTGGATGGACCGGGCGAACTTCCCGCCCAACCGCTCCTCGCAGGACACCACGCCGCCCGGGCACGCGAACCCCAGGCCCGTGCCCGGCCGGGACCCGGTCACCCAGAACTGCACCGACCCGGACACGGGTGAGGTCACCCCCGTCGACTACGAGAGCCGGGACACGAGCGGCCTGATCCAGCACACCCCGCTGAACTTCGCCCAGTTCGTCCAGACCACCGGCTCGGTGTACGCCTTCATGCCCTCGATGAGCATCCTGCGGGGGCTGAGCGAGGGCCGGCTCGCCCCGGTGGCCGGGCAGACCACCGGAGGCCAGGGCACTCAAGGCCAGACCACCGGCGGGCAGACCACCGGCGGCCAGACCGGAGGCGGTCGGCCGCAGCCCGCGCCGCAGCCGGTGAAGGCGTACCCGTGCGACGAGTTCGTCGGTGTCCCGGACCAGTACCGCCGGGCCGGCCAGAGCCGCTACTGGGCGTTCCACGGCGACCTCTGCCGGCTGATCTCGGTCGCCGACGGCTCCGCCCACACCGACCGCAAGGTCGAGGACGACACCTGGCTGACCGGCTGGTCCTGCCTGCAGGGCGTCGGCCGGGTCGACTGCTTCCTGCCCGTGCCGGACCAGCAGGACCCGGCCGGCAAGAGCTGGTACTGGGTCTTCCACAGCACCGCCGGCCGCCAGCAGTACCGGCTGGTCTCCATCACCTGCGGCGGCGGCCGGTACACCACGGCGCTCGAACGCTCCGACCGCGACCTCACCTCCTGGGGCTCGCTCAGCGGCGTCGGCCAGGTGGACTGCTGGCTGCCCGTCCCGGACCAGCAGCGGGTCGGCGGCAAGAGCTGGTACTGGTGCTTCCACACCACGGCCGGCCGCCAGCAGTACCGGCTGATCTCGATCGCGGACGGCTCCTCGCACACCGACGTGCGCGAACGCACCGACCGCGAACTCTCCCAGTGGAGTTCGCTGAACGGCCTGAACCGGGTGGACTGCTTCCTGCCCGTCCCGGACTGCCAGCGGGTCGGCGGGAACAGCGAGTACTGGGTGTTCAGCGGCCAGAACTACCGACGGATCTCGATCGCCGACGGCAGCGGCCACCCGGACCGGCTGGTCGCCGCCGACCGCTCCTGCGACGCCTGGGCCTCGCTCTCCTGACGCGGATCCCACCGTCCCACCGACGACGCGCCCCCGCCGCGCCACCGCGCGCTCCGGGGGCGCGTTGTCACTGCCCTGCTCTAACCTGCCGCCATGGTGACGTTCGACGAGTTCCGCGCGATGGCACTGGCCCTGCCGGAGGCCGCCCAGGAACCGACCTGGGACATCGAGACGCTGCGGGTCCGCAGCCGGATCTTCGCGATGGGCGCGCCCGACGGGGACCGGGTCACCGTCAAGGCCTCGCCCGAGGACCAGGCCGAACTGCTCGCCGCCGAACCCGAGGTGTTCTCCTCCGCCCCCTACGTCGGGCGGCACGGCTGGGTGAGCGTCCGGCTGGACCTGGTGGACCGGGACGAGCTGCGCGACCTGGTCACCGAGGCCTGGCGGCGGACGGCACCGAAGCGGCTGGTACGGGAGTTCGACGCCTGAGCGGACGGCCGTCCGGGCCGCGGCCCGCACCTCAGGGAGACGCCGCCAGGACACCCCCGGTTCATGTGATCCATCCCACAGTTTAGGCGCGCCCGCCGCCCCTTCGAGCCCCCTAGGCTTGCGCAGGGAAGTCAGCAAATCCTTATCGCACCCTCCGGGCACCGCCCGAGAAACGGTGACGGGCCCCAAGGGAGTTGGTGCGGTGCGCAACCGTCGACGCTGGAAGCGGGTACTGATCGGAGCGTTCGCGGGCTGCGCCGTGCTCGCCGACGCCGGCGCCTCGGCCGCCGCCGCCGCGGTCTCCTCCGAGCAGCTGGCGATCTCCACGCCCCCGGCCGGCAGCGCCGCCTGGATCCAGGACCACTCCTTCGGCCGCTCCCTGCCCGACCCGGCCACCACCGGTCCGGCCGCCGCCGCGGAGTTCTTCGCCTCGCTCGCGCCCACCGAGCTGGACCGGCTGATCCAGCAGTACCCGCTGGTCGTCGGCAACTACGACGGTGCCCCGCTGGACCTGCGCTACCGGGCCAACCGGATCGCCCTGGCCGTCGAGCGCGACAAGGCCCGGGCCCGCGCCGCGGACCACAAGCTCGACTCCGACACCCGCGCGCTGGCCGTCTCCCGCGCCAACGACGTCGAGCACCTGCTCGCCCCCGGCCGGCAGATCCTGGCCTTCGACCCGCGCGGCCGCGGCCTGGTCACCGAGGTGTGGGGCGACCTCGCCGACGCCGAGCGGATCTCCGTCCTCGTGCCCGGCTCGGACGCCGACCTCGGCCACTTCGACCAGACCGCCGAGCCGCTGCGCTCCCCGGCCGGCATGGCCCGCGCCCTCCACGCCGAGGAGCAGCGCCAGGCCCCGGGCACCCGGACCGCCGTGATCTCCTGGACCGGCTACGTCACCCCCTCCGGCCTCGGCCCGGACGCGGCCACCTCCCGGCTCGCCGACGTCGCCGCGCCCCGGCTGGAGCGACTGCTCGCCGGGCTCAAGGAGACCACCCGGCCGGACGCGCCGCCGTCGCTGCTCTGCCACTCGTACGGCTCGGTGGTCTGCGGCACCGCCGCCCCGAAGATCCTCCGCGCCGCCGCCTCGCCGTCCGACACCTCGGGCATCACCGACATGATGGTGTTCGGCTCCCCCGGCATGGGCGTGCAGAGCACCGCCGACCTGGGCACCGGCGTGCACGTCTGGGCCGCCCGCAACCCCAGCGACTGGATCGGCAACGTCCCGTTCCTGGAGGTCGGCAAGCTCGGCCACGGCGCCGACCCGACCGGCAGCGGCTTCGGCGCCGAGCAGATCTCCTCGGCCCGCGCGGTCGGCCACAACGGCTACTTCACCGACGGCACCGACAGCCTGCACAACTTCGCGGCGATCTCGCTCGGCCACTACCGGGCCGTGGTCCGGACCGAGCCCAACTCCTGAGCCCGACTCCTGGTCGCGGCCCGGCTTCCACGGCCGGCCCCGGTCACGCCGGCCGGCCCGGGCGACGACGGCCGGCCCGGCTACGACGGCTGGTCCTGGTACAGCCGCAGGGCGTCCGCCGCCGCCCGGGCCAGCTCGCGCCGGGCGGCCGGCGGGGCCAGCACCTCGACGTCCGCGCCGAAGGCCAGCAGCGACCGGACCGCCGCCGGGGCCGGGAAGGCCATCGCCACCTCCACCCACTCCTCGGCCGACCCGGCGCCCGCCTCCGGCGGCTGCACGGTGACCCGGCCGCCGTGGATGCGCAGGAACAGGTCCAGCCGCCCGCGGCGGACCCGCACCCGCACCGACAGCTCCTTCGGGAGCCGCTCCACCTGCTCGCGGAGCACCGCCCAGACCTCGCCGAGCCCGACCCCGGCCCGACGCCGCACCGCCTCCTCGGCGGTCTCGGCGGCCAGCACCCGGTCGGCCCGGAACAGCCGCGGCTCGCCGTGCAGATCGGCCACCAGGTACCAGACCGAGGCCTTGCTCACCAGCCCGTACGGGTCGACGGTGTACTCCACCGGCGCGGGCGTGCCGCTGTGCCGGTAGCGCAGCCGCAGCCGGCGGTCGGCGAAGACGGCGTACTGCAGTTCACCCAGGTCCGGGCCGGACGCGGCGGTGGACGCACCGCCCTGCATCCAGCGCGCCGGGTCGACCAGGATCCGTTCGCTGATCCGCTCGGCGGCCGGGCGGTGCGGGGCCGGCAGCGCCGCCATCACCTTGCGCAGCGCCGAGCCGAGCGCGCCGTCCAGCCCGAGGTCGCTGTGCGCGCCCTGGGCGGAGAGCACGAACAGCGCCCTGGCCTCGTCCGCGGTCAGGCCGGTGACGTCGGTGCGGTAGCCGGGCAGCAGGCCGATGCCGCCGTGCCGCCCGCGCTCGGTGAACACCGGCACCCCGGCGGCGGAGAGCGACTCCACGTCGCGGTAGACGGTGCGGACGGACACCTCCAGCCGCTCGGCGAGTTCGGTGGCGGACACCCGGCCGCGGGTCTGGAGCAGGAGGAGGATGGAGAGCAGGCGATCGGCCTTCATACGACAAGAATCCCAGTAATCCTGACGGTAGTTGTCAGGTTTTACTGGGAGATTGCGTTCCGAGCCCGAAAGACCGACCCACAACGGGGAGTTGACCGCACGTGAACGCC
Organism: Kitasatospora sp. NPDC097691; assembly: GCF_040302665.1. Lineage (NCBI taxonomy): Bacteria > Bacillati > Actinomycetota > Actinomycetes > Kitasatosporales > Streptomycetaceae > Kitasatospora > Kitasatospora sp. NPDC097691. The sequence goes on from NZ_JBEORY010000021.1 coordinate 17,056, forward strand.
GTCCAGGACGCCCGCCCGCAGTACCTGCTCGCCCTCGCCCAGCTGGAGAAGCTGTTCGCCACGATCACCCCGGCGGACCTCGACCGGCCCACCCCCTGCACCGAGTTCACGCTGCGACAGCTGCTGAACCACGTGGTCGGCGGCGTCCACCGCTTCGCGTACCTGGGTGAGGGCGGCCGCTACGAGGACATCGTGCCCGCCATCGAGGACCCGTCGGACGAGGGCTGGCCGGCCGCGCTGGACCGGGCCCGCGCCCGGGCCGCCGCCGCCTGGGCCGACGACGCCAAGCTCGGCCGCCCCACCGTCGCGCCCTGGGGCGAGGTGCCCGGCGGCGCCGTGGTCGGCGGCTACGTGATGGAGACGGTGACCCACACCTGGGACATCGCCACGAGCCTGGACAACGGCTTCGAGCTGGACCACGCCCTGGCGCAGACCGCGCTGGGCATCGCCCAGGCCGTCCTGCCGCCCGAGGCCCGCGTCGAGGGCGTCCCGTTCGCCGAGGTGCAGCCGGTCACCGAGGACGCCGACGTCCACACCCGCCTGGCGGGCTGGCTGGGCCGCAAGGCCTGAGCCGTACGACGGGCAGGGCCCGGGGCGCCGTCGGCTCCCCGGGCCCTGCCGGCTGTTCCGGTCCGGGCCGCGCCCGCGTCGGCGAATCGAGCAGGACCGTGCCGAACCGATCAGGGACCGTGTCGGACCGGTCGGGACTACTCCCGGCCGACCGAGGTGAAGCCCATGTCCGCGTAACGGTCCCCCGCCACCCGGCCGGCCACCGGCTCCAGCAGCGCCAGCTCCTCCGCGCTCAGCCGCAGCGTCGCCGCCGCGGCGTTCTCGGCGAGGCGGCTGCGCTTGCGGGTGCCCGGGATCGGCACCACGGTCAGCCCGTGCACCTCCGCCCGCTGGTGCACCCAGGCCAGCGCGACCTGCGCCAGGGTGACCCCGCGGGCCGTCGCGACCTCCCGCAGCGGCGCGAGCAGCTCGCCGTTGGCCGCCGCGTTGTCGCCGGTGAAGCGCGGCTGGGTGCGGCGCACGTCGTCCGCCGCGAGCTGCTCGGCGGCCTGGAAGGAGCCGGTCAGGAAGCCGCGCCCGAGCGGCGAGTACGGCACGAAGGCGATGCCCAGCTCGGCCGCCGCCGGCACCACCGTGCGCTCGACGTCGCGGGCGAACACCGACCACTCGGACTGCACCGCCGCGATCGGGTGGATCGCGTGCGCCTCGCGCAGCTCGGCTCCGGTCACCTCGGACAGGCCCAGGTGGCGCACCTTGCCGGCCTCGACCAGCTCCGCCATCGCGCCGACCGATTCGGCCAGCGGCACGGCCGGGTCGCGGCGGTGCATGTAGTAGAGGTCGATCTCGTCCACGCCGAGGCGGCGCAGCGAGGCGTCCACGGCGGCCCGGATGTACGCGGGGTCGTTGCTGATGCCGCGGTAGCCCGGGTCCTCCTCCTTGCGCACCAGGGCGAACTTGGTGGCGAGCACCACCTTGTCCCGGTTGGCCCGGACGAAGGGGCCGATGAACTCCTCGTTGCCGCCGTAGCCGTAGGCGTCGGCGGTGTCGAACAGGGTGACCCCGGCCTCCAGCGCGGCGGCCAGGGTGGCCAGCGCCTCGTCGGAGTCGGTGGGGCCGTAGAACTCGCTCATGCCCATGCAGCCGAGGCCCTGGACGCCCACCAGCGGGCCGGCGGTGCCGAGTTCGGCGGTGGGAAGGACGGGGTGAGTCATGCGCTCTGCTCTTCCTCTACACGGTTGTACTGGCATCGGACCGGGGCGCCGGCGGTGTCGGCGGCCTTCCCGGCATAGATATCGATCTTGTAGTCGAGGACGGCGAGGGTGGCCTGGAGGTCGACGATCCGCTGCCGGACCTCCTCGCGCTGGGCCTCCAGCAGCAGGCGCCGCCCCTCGTAGGTCCGCTCGCCCTCACGGGCCATGTCGACGTACTTGAGCATGTCCGCCACGGACATGCCGGTCAGGCGCAACCGGCCCAGGAAGGCCAGCCGGTACAGGTCGCCGTCGCAGTAGCGGCGCTGGCCGCCGGCCGCGCGGTCGACCGGGTCCAGCAGGCCGATCCGCTCGTACCAGCGCAGCGTGTGGGCGGTCAGGCCGCTCGCCGCGGCGACCTCGCTGATGGTGTGCCGAGGGGTGCGGTCCGGGTCTCCGCCCGGAGCCCGGTTGAACACCTCGGAGCAGCTGCGCAGGTCGATCTCGACTCGTGCGGGTGTGGCCATCGAACATTTCCCCCTGTCCTGTGCGACGGGAACGACGCTACCGAGTTGGAGTGCACTCCAAGCAAGCCGGACCGGCCCGGCAGCCTGGTGTCTCCACCACCCGGCTGACACCGGGGTGCGCCGCCGCCCCGCGCCGGCCCCGACTACAGTCGGGCCCCATGGAGAGCTTGCGCGTGATCGAGAACTGGCCGGTGCCCAACGCTGCGGCGGCGGTGGTCCGGGGGTCGGACGGCGCGGTGCTGGGGGCGCACGGGCCGCAGCAGCAGCTCTTCCCGCTGGCCTCGGTGACCAAGCTGCTCACCTCCTACGCGGCGCTGGTCGCGGTCGAGGAGGGTGTGTTCGAGCTGGACGACCCGGCCGGGCCGCCCGGTGCGACCGTCCGCCACCTGCTCGCCCACACCTCCGGCCTGGGCTTCGACGAGGACCGGGTGTTCGCGGAGCCCGGCAACCGCCGGCTCTACTCCAACGCGGGCTTCGACGCGCTGGCGCGGACGCTCTCCGAGGCCGCCGGGATCGAGTTCTCCCGCTACGTCGCCGAGGCGGTGTTCGAGCCGCTGGGCATGACCGACACGCTGCTCAACACCGCGCACAAGTCCCCGGCGGGCGCCGGCGGCCTGTCCACCGTCGCCGACCTCGCCCGGTTCGCCGCCGAGCTGCAGGCGCCCAAGCTGCTGGACCCGTCCACCGTCCTGCGGGCCACCCGCGAGGTCGCCTTCCCCGGCACCAGCGGCGTGCTGCCCGGCTACGGCCACCGCCGCCCGAACGACTGGGGCCTCGGCTTCGAGATCCGCGACGGCAAGAGCCCGCACTGGACCGGCACGGCCAACTCGCCCGCCACCTTCGGCCACTTCGGCCAGTCCGGCACCTTCCTGTGGGTCGACCCGCAGGCGGGCGCCGCCTGCGTCGCGCTCACCGACCGGGACTTCGGCCCGTGGGCGGTCGAGGCCTGGCCGGCCTTCTCCGACGCGGTCCTGGCCGAGCTCGGCTGAGGCGGCTACGCCGCAGCGCCCGGGCTCAGCCGTACGAGACCGGCGAGTGCATCTCCCACAGCAGGAGTTCCGCGCCGGTCTCGCCCGCCGTCGGGGCGGCGAAGGCGTCGCCGGTGATCCGCACGCTGTCGCCCGGGGCCATCGAGCGGCCGCCGCCCTTGGGGCCCGGGATCGTCCGGTAGCCCAGCGCCCCGGCCGTCAGGTGGGCGTACCGCCAAGGGGCGGCGGGCAGCTCGGGCAGCGGCTGCCACGGCCCGGCGCTCACCAGCCAGAGCGCGGCGTCGCTGCGGCGCAGCCGCAGGGCCTCCGTCCCGGAATCGCGCTCCAGGCCGGAGGCGAGCAGTGTCAACCCGTCGCCCGCCGGTTCCACCTTGCGCAGCCCGTACGCGGGGGCCGCGTCGAACTCGTCCGGCTGCAGCCACATCTGGACGAAGCGGACCGGGCCGGTGGCGCCGCCGACGTTGCGCTCGGTGTGGGTGACGCCGGAGCCGGCGCTGAGGTGCTGGACCATCCCGGGGCGGACCACCCCGCCGTGGCCGTGGGAGTCCCGGTGGGCGAGCGCGCCCTCCAGCACCCAGGTGAGGATCTCGGTGTCCCGGTGCTTGTGCTCCTCGAACCCGGAGCCGGGGGCGAGGAGTTCCTCGTTGCACGCGAGCAGCGCGCCGAAGTGCGTGTTCTTCGGGTCGTAGTGGCCGGAGAAGGAGAACGCGTGGCGGGTCTCGACGCCCTCGGCCGGAGCGGAGCGGTAGCGCTCGGCGGTGCGGCGCAGGTCGGCACGGGGGCGGTCAGCGGCTTCGGTCACGGCCCCCACGGTAACGGGTGTGTCCCTTGCCACCGCGCCGCTCCGCCGGGGGGGTGTGCACGAGCAGTCACTCACGTGAGGCAGTCTTGTCCTTGTGCCAGCCGCATCCGCGAACTCCAAGAGCGAACCCAGTCCCGTACCCGAACCGACCGGTGGGAGCCCGGCTCCCCGGACCGCCCGCGACCGCCCCGGCCGCCCCGCGCCCCGTCTGACGGCGCAGGAGCGCAGAAACGCCGCCGAGCGGGCCGAGCGCCGGGCCGCGACGCTGAAGCGGCTGGAGAAGTCCTCGGGCAAGCTGGCCACCGCCGCCATCTCGCGGATGGACGACCAGCTCGGCTGGTACCGGCGGATGCCGCCGGAGCACCGCTCCTGGATCGGCCTGGTCGCCCAGGCCGGCATCGCCGCCTTCACCGAGTGGTACCGCCACCCCGAAGCCGCCCGGGCGATCTCCACCGACGTCTTCGGCACCGCCCCGCGCGAGCTGACCAGGGCGATCACCCTGCGCCAGACCGTCGAGCTGATCCGCACCACGATCGAGGTGATGGAGGAGGCCATCGAGGAGGTGGCCGCGCCCGGCGACGAGGCGGACATGCGCGAGTCGGTGCTGGTCTACGCCCGGGAGATCGCCTTCGCCACCGCCCAGGTGTACGCCCAGGCGGCCGAGGCGCGCGGCGCCTGGGACGCCCGGCTGGAGGCGCTGGTGGTCAACTCCCTGCTGTCCGGGGACGCCGACGAGGGCGTGCTCTCCCGCGCCGCGGCGCTCGGCTGGGGCCAGCCCAGCCAGGTCCGGGTGGTGATGGGCAGCGCGCCGGACGGCGACAGCGAACTGGTGGTGGAGGCGATCCGCCGGGCCGCCCGGTACGCCAAGCTGAACGTGCTGACCGGGGTGCTGGGCAAGCGCCTGGTGGTCGTGGTCGGCGGCGAGAAGGAGCCGGTGCACGCCGCCCGGGCGCTGATCGGCCAGTTCGCGCCGGGGCCGGTGGTGGTCGGCCCGACCGTGCCCGACCTGCTCTCCGCGACCCGCTCCGCGCACGCCGCCGCGGCCGGGCTGCGCGCCTGCGCCGCCTGGCCGGACGCCCCCCGCCCGGTGCTGGCGGACGACCTGCTGCCCGAGCGGGCGCTGGCCGGCGACCAGGCCGCGCGCCACCAGCTGGTGGAGGAGATCTACACACCACTGGACGAAGCGGGCTCGGCACTTCTGGAAACGCTGAGTGTCTACCTGGAACAGGCCTCGTCCCTGGAAGGGGCGGCCCGGATGCTCTTCGTCCACCCCAACACGGTGCGCTACCGGCTACGACGTGTGACCGACGTCACGGGGTACGCCCCCTCCGACGTACGTTCGGCGTTCACTCTGCGGATCGCACTGGCCCTCGGCCGACTGACCGCCGCGGGAGAGCCCGGCTGAGCCGGAGTGTAGGGACCATACAATCCCGGATGGTTTTCTTCGTTACCGTCGCCTACCCGCCCCTGGGCGCCTGGCGAGAGAGGGTTGAACCGTGCTCGTAATCGTCGCCCCTGGACAGGGTGCCCAGACCCCCGGTTTCCTCAGCCCCTGGCTGGAGCTCGACGGTGTCGCCGACCGCCTCCGCGGCTGGTCGGACGACGCCGGGCTCGACCTGGTGCACGCCGGCACCGAGGCGTCCGCCGAGGAGATCAAGGACACCGCCGTCGCCCAGCCGCTGCTCGTCGCGGCCGGCCTGGTGACCGCCCGTGAGCTGTTCCCGGACGAGGACGCCGCCCGCAAGCTGGTCGGCGCCGTCGCCGGCCACAGCGTCGGCGAGATCACCGCCGCCGCCGGCGCCGGGGTGCTCAGCGCCCGGGACGCGCTGACCTTCGTACGCGAACGCGGCCGGGCCATGGCCGCGGCCGCCGCCGTCACCGAGACCGGCATGACCGCCGTGCTCGGCGGCGATCCGGAGGTCGTCGCGGCGAAGCTCGCCGAGCACGGCCTGACCGCGGCCAACAACAACGGCGGCGGCCAGATCGTCGCCGCCGGCACGCTGGCCCAGCTGGAGGCGCTGAAGGCGGACCCGCCGGCCGGCGCCAAGCTGATCGCCCTGAAGGTGGCCGGCGCGTTCCACACCGAGCACATGGCCCCGGGTGTCGAGCGGCTGGCCGAGCTGGCCCCGACCCTGACCGCGGCCGACCCGCTGGTCCGCTACGTCTCCAACAAGGACGGCGCGGTCGTGGACTCCGGTGCCGAGGTCCTCGCGCGCCTGGTGTCGCAGGTCTCCAACCCGGTCCGCTGGGACCTCTGCATGGAGACCCTCGGGCAGCTGGGTGCGACGGCCGTGATCGAGCTGTCCCCCGCGGGCACCCTGACCGGGCTGCTCAAGCGCAACCTCAAGGGTGTGGCCACGCTCGCCCTCAAGACCCCCGCCGATCTGGACAAGGCCCGCGAGCTCGTCGCGGAGCACGGTGGTCAGGACCAGGAGATCCAGGCATGACGAAGCCGCAGATCCGTCCCGCCACGGGTGCGCAGTACTCGCGCATCCTCGGCGTCGGCGGCTACCGCCCGGTCCGGGTGATCCCCAACAGCGAGGTCCTGGAGTGGATCGACTCCTCGGACGAGTGGATCCGCACCCGCAGCGGGATCGCCGAGCGCCGCTGGGCCGGCCCGGAGGAGTCCGTCGCCGAGATGTCGGTCCAGGCCGCCGGCAAGGCCATCGCCCAGGCCGGGATCTCCCCCGACCGGATCGGCGGCGTGATCGTCGCGACCGTCTCGCACCTCAAGCAGACCCCCGCGATCGCCACCGAGATCGCCGAGCGGCTCGGCTGCGGCACCGCCCCGGCCTTCGACATCTCGGCCGCCTGCGCCGGCTTCGGCTACGGCCTGGGCCTGGCCGACGGCATGATCCGCGGCGGCAACGCCGAGTACGTCCTGGTCATCGGCGTCGAGCGGCTCAGCGACCTGACCGACCAGTCGGACCGCTCGACCGCGTTCATCTTCGGCGACGGCGCCGGCGCCGCGATCGTCGGCCCGTCCGACACTCCCGGCATCGGCAAGCTGATCTGGGGCTCGGACGGCTCGCAGGCCGACCTGATCGCCCAGACCGAGGCCTGGGACACCGCGTTCGCCAAGCCCGACGCCGTCAACGGCGCGGGCGAGGAGACCAGGTGGCCGGCCCTGCGGATGGACGGCCAGCCGGTCTTCCGCTGGGCGGTCTGGGAGATGGCCAAGGTCGCCCAGCAGGCGCTGGACGCCGCCGGGGTGACCGCCGACCAGCTCGGCGCGTTCATCCCGCACCAGGCCAACATGCGGATCACCGACGCCATGATCAAGGCCCTGAAGCTGCCGGAGTCGGTGCCGGTCGCCCGTGACATCGCGGAGACCGGCAACACCTCCGCGGCCTCCATCCCGCTCGCGATGGAGCGCATGCTGGAGACCGGCGAGGCCCACAGCGGCGACCTGGCGCTGATCATCGGCTTCGGGGCGGGTCTCGTGTACGCCGCGGCAGTCGTTACGCTCCCCTAGGTGCGTTACGCCCACTGATCCACAAGCCTGTGTCCGGCCGCCGGTCGGACACGATCAACACTGTAGAGGAGCAGCCAGTATGGCTACCAAGGACGAGGTCCTGGAAGGTCTCGCCGAGATCGTCAACGAGATCGCCGGTATCCCGACCGAGGATGTCGCGCTCGACAAGTCCTTCACCGATGACCTGGACGTCGACTCGCTGTCCATGGTCGAGGTCGTCGTGGCCGCCGAGGAGCGCTTCGACGTCAAGATCCCGGACGACGAGGTGAAGAACCTGAAGACCGTGGGCGACGCGGTGGACTACATCCTCACCAACGCCTGAGCGATCGACTCGTTCGACTCGGCCAGCCTGTCCGGCGTCCCGCACGCCTCCGACGGCTGACCTGTCGGCCCGGCTCACCGAGCCCGGCCGACCCGCCGGCCGGGACGCCCCACCGGGGCGCCCGGCCGGGCCCATCCTCGGCTCCCGCCGACCCCCCGCACAACGTGAGAGAAGAAGAAACCAGTGACCGCTGAAAACCGCACCGTGGTCGTCACGGGTATCGGCGCCTTCACGCCGCTGGGCGCCGACGCCGCCGGCACCTGGGAGAACCTGGTCGCCGGTAAGTCCGGTGTGGCGGCCCTGACCGAGGAGTGGGCCGAGGAGCTGCCGGTTCGGATCGCGGCGCGCACCGCCGTCGAGCCCGGCGAGATCCTGCCCCGCCCGCTGGCCCGCAAGCTGGACCGTTCGGCCCAGTTCGCCGTGATCGCCGCTCGCGAGGCCTGGGCCGACGCCGGCTACGAGACCCCCGCGACCGACGAGTCCTCCAAGCTCGCCCCCGAGCGCCTCGGCACCGTCATCGCCTCCGGCATCGGCGGTGTCACCACCCTCCTCGACCAGTACGACGTGCTGAAGGAGAAGGGTGCCCGCAAGGTCTCCCCGCACACCGTCCCGATGCTGATGCCCAACTCCCCGGCGGCCAACGTCGGTCTGGAGGTCGGCGCCCGCGCGGGTGTGCACACCCCCGTCTCCGCCTGCGCCTCCGGCGCCGAGGCGATCGGCTACGCGATCGAGATGATCCGCACCGGCCGCGCCGACGTCGTGGTGGCCGGCGGCACCGAGGCGGCGATCCACCCGCTGCCGATCGCCGCGTTCGCCAGCATGATGGCGATGTCCAAGAACAACGACGACCCCCAGCACGCCTCCCGCCCGTACGACAAGGCCCGTGACGGCTTCGTGCTGGGCGAGGGCGCCGGCGTGGTCGTCCTGGAGTCCGTCGAGCACGCCGAGGCCCGTGGGGCCCGGATCTACTGCGAGGCCGTGGGCCAGGGCCTGTCCTCGGACGCCCACCACATCGCCCAGCCCGAGCCGACCGGCGCCGGCGTGGCCCGCGCGCTGGCCGACCTGTTCGAGCGCAACGAGCTCGACAAGGCCGAGATCGTGCACGTCAACGCGCACGCCACCTCGACCCCGCAGGGCGACACCGCCGAGCTGAAGGCGCTCCGCAAGGAGCTCGGTGACGACCTCGACCACATCGCCGTCTCGGCCACCAAGTCGATGACCGGCCACCTGCTGGGCGGCGCCGGCGGCGTCGAGACCGTCGCCACCGTGCTGGCCCTGTACAACCGCCTCGCCCCGCCGACCATCAACGTCGACGAGCTGGACGACGACGTGGACGCGGACATCGTGCGCGGCGAGGCCCGCAAGCTGCCCGAGGGCCGGATCGCGGCGCTGAACAACTCGTTCGGCTTCGGCGGCCACAACGTGGTGCTGGCCTTCCGCACCCGCTGACGCCCACCACGAAGGGGCCGGCGCTCGCCGCGAGCGCCGGCCCCTTCGTCGTACCCTCCGGTCTCAGACCACCTGGTGCAGCCAGCGCACCGGCGCGCCCTCGCCCGCGTAGCGGAACGGCTCCAGTTCGTCGTCCCAGGGCTTGCCGAGCAGCCGGGCGATCTCGGTCTCCAGGTCGGCCCCCTCGCTGCGGGCGCGCAGCAGGACGGCGCGCAACCGGTCCTCGGGGATGAGGATGTCGCCGTGGATGCCCGTGACGGCGTGGAAGATGCCGAGCGTGGGCGTGCTGCTGTACCGCTCCCCCTCCGCCGTGGCGCAGGGCTCGCTGGTCACCTCGTACCGCATCAGCTGCCAGCCGCGCAGCGCGGAGGCGAGCTTCGAGGCCGTGCCGGGCTCCCCCTGCCAGGAGAGTTCGGCACGCCAATGCCCGGGTGCGGCCGGCTGGCGGATCCAGTCCAGGCTCACCCGCACACCGAGCACCCCCGCGACGGCCCACTCGACGTGCGGGCACAGCGCGCGGGGCGCGGAGTGGATGTAGAGAACTCCACGTGTCGTCACCGGGACCTCCAGGCTGTGGACGAGGGTCGCCTTCCCCAGCTGCCTCGTGCCTGCGGTGCCTGCAGTTGATCCACAGTTACCCACGTTAGCCGACATTAAGCCACTAAATTGAGCAAAACGGACAGGCTTTCGCTCAATGCTAGTCGAATCCTCAACGAGGTCTACCCCTCGGTCGGATCTCTCCCCCGAACGGCCCCATCGCCAGGCGGGACCACCGTACCGCGCCTTCCCGCACGATGACTGACGCACTTTCGGATCCGGCCGGAATGCGGTAGTGCGGACCGGCCCCCTGCGCCCGACTGCGAACCGTCCGCCGTGGGCGTGCACGGCGAACCGCCCCGCGCGCCCGGTCGGGTGGCGGGGCGGTCGGCGTCCTGACGCGGCCTGATGCGGCGTCAGCCGTCCAGGCGGACGACCATCTTGCCGGTGTTGGCGCCGCGCAGCAGGTCGAGGAAGGCCTCGGCGGTGTTCTCGAAGCCGTCCACCACGGTCTCCTCGTTGCGCAGTTCGCCGGACGCCAGCCAGCCGCCCACCTCGGCGACGAACTGCCCGCGCAGCGCGAAGTGGTCGCCGACCAGCATGCCCTCCAGGCGCAGCCGCTTGCCGATGGCGAGCGCGAGGTTGCGCGGGGCCGCGGGGGCGGCGGTCTCGTTGTACTGGGCGATCGCACCGCAGAGCACCGCGCGGCCGTGCACGCCGAGCGCGCCGATCGCGGCCTCCAGGTGATCCCCGCCGACGTTGTCGAAGTAGAGGTCGATGCCGTCAGGGGCGGCGGCGGCGAGCTGCTCGCGGACCGGGGCGTCCTTGTAGTTGAAGGCGGCGTCGAAGCCGCACTCCTCCACCAGCTTGGCGACCTTCTCCGCCGAGCCGGCCGAACCGACCACCAGGGACGCGCCCTTGAGCCGGGCGATCTGCCCGACCATCGAACCGACCGCGCCGGCCGCGCCGGAGACGAAGACCCGGTCGCCCTTCTTGAGGCCACCGACGGTGAGCAGTCCGGCGTAGGCGGTGAGGCCGGTCATGCCGAGCACGCCGAGGTAGGCGGACAGCGGGGCGGCGGCCGGGTCGACCTTGACCGCGTGCGCGGCGTCCAGGGTGGCGTACTCGCGCCAGCCGAGGCCGTGAAGCACCGCGTCGCCCGGGGCGAAGCCCTCGGCCTGCGAGGCGACCACGTAGCCGACCGCGCCGCCGTCCATCGGCTCGCCGAGCCGGAACGGCGGGACGTACGAGGGCACATCGTTCATCCTGCCCCTCATGTACGGGTCCACCGAGAGGTAGGCGTTGCGGATCAGGATCTCGCCCGGGCCCGGGGTCCGGACCGGGGCCTCGACCAGGGCGAAGTCGGCCGGCACCGGCCAGCCCTGCGGGCGGGCGGCGAGGTGCCATTCACGGGCGGTCGCGGGGGCGGCCTGCTCTGCCATGGGTGGTGCTCCTTGCGGTTCAGGTGCATGAAAGGTTGAGGAACTGAAGTAACGATGGGCATGAAAGGTTCACCTTGTCAACTTTTCAGGTAGACTCTGGCGCATGGACACTCAGCCGGCCCGGGACGCCACGCCGCAGCCCGACGAGATCACCCGTGAGGTCGTCGACCTGATGGCCAACCTGGTCGCGCTCTTCCACCGCGAGTACGAGGACGCCGCCGCCGCCCGCTCGCTCACCGGCGCCCAGGCCAAGGTGCTCGCACTGCTGCGGCGCGGGCCGATGCCGATGCGCCAGATCGCCCAGACGCTCAGCTGCGAACCGTCCAACATCACCGGCATCGTCGACCGGCTGGAGTCCCGCGGCTTCGTCACCCGCGAGGCCGACCGGCAGGACCGCAGGGTCAAGCTGGTCGCGGCCACCGACACCGGCTCGGCCGCCTCCGCCGAGCTGCGCGAATCCCTGAACTTCGCCCGCGAGCCGCTGGCCGCGCTCGGCCCGGACGAGCGGACGGTGCTGCGCGACCTGCTCCAGCGGATGCTCGCGGGCGCCTCCGGCCCCGGGGCGTGACCAGCATCACAGGCCTGACGGGCGATCCGTTCGCCCATCGGGGGTAACCGAACCGCCTCCCGGAACGTCTAACGTTCGAATCATCGAACGCGAGATATCTGAAGACGGGGGGCACGGAGGATGAGCAGCAGCACGCGCCGGCGCCGCTACCTGCGGACCGCCATCGGCCTGGCCGCCGTTCTGGTGCTGTCGGTCGTGGGGGCCGGGGCCTGGTTCTACCACCGGCTGGACAGCAACATCACCACCTTCGACGCGGGCGGTGTCGCCACCGAGCGCCCACCGGCCCCCGTCCCGGCCAGCCCCGGCGCCTCCGTGCCGGTCAACGTGCTGCTGCTCGGATCGGACACCCGCGACGGCGGCAACAACGCGCTGGGCGGCGGCGACGAGGGCGTCGGCCACTCGGACACCGCGATCGTGCTGCACATCTACGCCGACCACAAGCACGCCGTGGGCGTCTCCATCCCCCGCGACAGCCTGGTCACCATCCCGTCCTGCCGGCTGCCGAACGGCTCCTGGACGACGCCCAGGAACGACCAGATGTTCAACTCCGCCTTCACCGTGGGCGCCGACCCCAAGGGCAACCCGGCCTGCACGCAGAACACCGTGGAGAAGCTCACCGGGCTGCGGATCGACCACACCGTCGTGGTCGACTTCAAGGGCGCGGCCGCGATGGCCGACGCCGTGGGCGGCGTCGAGGCCTGCGTGCCCAACGACGTCAACGAGTACGGCATCCACATGAAGAAGGGCCTGCAGAAGCTCTCCGGGCAGTCCGCCGTGGACTACCTGCGGGCGCGCCACGGCATCGGCGACAACTCCGACGTCGGCCGGATGAAGCGCCAGCAGGCCTTCCTCTCCTCGATGATCAAGAAGGTCCAGGGCCAGGGCTTCTCACTGCCCACCCTGCTGCCGCTGGCGGACGCGGCCACCAAGTCGCTCACCGTGGACGAGGGGCTGGGCACCGCGATGAAGCTGGTGGACTTCGCCCGCTCGGTGCAGGACATCAAGCTCTCCGACGTCACCTTCGTCACCGCGCCCTGGCGCTTCGCGGGTGAGCGGATCCGGCTCGTCCAGCCGGACGCCGACACCCTCTGGAAGCTGCTGCGCGAGGACCGCACCCTGGACGGGCAGAGCACCGCCGGGACGGGCCAGGTGGCCTCCTCCCCCACCGCGGCCCCGGGCGCCGACACGCCGCTCACCCCCGAGCAGGCCGCGGCGCCGGTCACCGTGGTCAACGGCGTCGGCACCCCGGGACTCGCGGGCTCCGGCGAGCAGACGCTCAAGGCCCGGGGCTTCCGCAACATCACGCTCGGCTCCAACAGCCCGGGGCACCAGGTCACCCGGATCGCGTACGACCCCGCGCTGAAGGCCACCGCCGACCAGGTGGTGGCGCTCTTCCCCGGCGCCCAGGCGGTCGAGGAGCCCGGCTCGGAGGCGATCACCGTCACCCTCGGCGCCGACTACCGGCCGGCCGGCACGCAGATCAACTCGCTGTCCTCCCCGAGCCCGGCGGCCGGCACCACGGCCGACGGCACCGCGGCCGACGGCACGCCGGGTGCCACGCCGAACACCGCGCCGAACACCGCGCCGAGCGGCAACATCCCCACCGGCATAGCGGAGAACACCCGCAACGCCGACACCGACCCGTGCGCCAACCTGACCTTCGGCTGACCGGGCGGGTCACGTTCGCCCGGCCCCCGACTGTTCGGGGTCGGGCAGCCCGGTGACCACGGCGGTGAGGCGGGTGCCGGGAGGGAAGGCGCCCGCCCCGGCGAGGTCGGCCAGCGCGGCGAGCAGCTTGGCGACGTAGCGCCGCTCCAGCGGGACGCCGTGGCGGCGCTCGAACCGCTCGGCGAAGGCCGCCAGCTCCGCCGGGACCCTGCCGTAGCCGCCGCCGTGGTGCGCGTGGTCGATCCGCCAGTTGTCGAACCCGCGTCCGTACGCGGCCCGGTGGAGCCCGGCGACCTCCGCCTCCAGGTAGCCCTCGCCGCCGCGCAGCACGGCCACGCCGAGCGCCCGTGCGCCCGGCGGAAGGCCCGCCGCGATGCCGGCCAGGGTGCCACCGGTGCCGACCGGGCAGCAGACCACGTCGCGGGCGCCCAGATCGGGCAGCTCGGCCGGGATCGCGGCGGCGCCGACGACGGCCAGGGCGTTGGAGCCGCCCTCCGGGAGCACCAGGCAGGGGCCCCAGCGGCGCTGCAGGTCGTCCGCGGCGCCTCCCTGGCCGTCCGCCGCCCGACCGGTGGCCTCCCGGTACTCGGTACGGGTCAGGAACTCCAGCCGCATGCCGTCCCGCTCGGCCGCCCGCAGCGACCAGTTCCGCGGCCGGTCGGCCAGCTCCTCGCCGCGGACCAGCCCGACGCTCTCCAGCCCGAGCGCCGCGGCGGCCGCCGCGACCGCCCTCAGGTGGGTGGAGTACGCCCCGCCGAAGGTCAGCAGCCGGGTGTGGCCCCGCTCGACGGCGGCGGCCAGGTTGGGCGCCAGCTTGCGCCACTTGTTGCCGGGGACGGTCGGGTGCAGCAGGTCGTCCCGCTTGAGGCGCAGTTCCACCCCGGCCCGGGCGAACACCTCGTCGGTGCAGTCCACCAGCGGGGTCGGCAGCAGGGCGGGTTCGAGCACCGGGCCAGCTTACGCGGGCCCTGAACGCCGGGAGCCCGGCCGCCGGACCGGCGACCGGGCTCGCGCGGGAGGGCCTGGTCAGCCCCCCGCCGCGCCGTCCGCCCGGCTCGCGTTCACGGCCCGGCGCAGCGCGCGCGGGACGGGGCCGGCCGCGGGGGCGAGCTTGTCGATCCTGGTACGGAACTCGCGCCTCTGGCGCCAGGTCAGGGCCGACCCCAGCTGGGCGGCGTCGGCCAGGACGACCAGGGCGGCGTCCGCCGGGTCGACCCGGCTGAACGGGCCGTTGAGCGCCGAGCCGACCGACATCACCAGCGACTTGCGCAGCCGGGGCTCCGGGAGGGTCACCCGCGCGCACGGGAACAGTCCGAGCAGCCGGTGCTGCTCGACCCGGATCCGGCCGGCCGCCGCCAGGCCGTCCCGGACCACCCGCGCGGCGCGCGCCGTCGGGCCCCGGTTCCGGCCGACCCAGCTCTGCCAGCTGCGCCGCCGCTCCTGGCGGATCTGCTCCAGCAGCGCGGCAGTGAGCGGGTCGAGGCCGTCGGTCGGTCCGCCGGCGACGGCGGCCGGGTACCGGCCGTCCTCGCGGATCAGTCCGCGTCGCAGGAGTTCGGCGAGCGCCGCCGCCCGCATCACCAGGTCGAGCCGGTCGGTGGCGGTGATCCGCTCGCGGCCCGGGTCGTACGCGAGCAGGTAGAGCTTCTCGGGGAGGGTGGCGGGCAGGTCCATGTCGGTCTCCGAAGATCTTCGCGTGCCCGGCCGCCGGTCAGTCCTCCGCGGGACCGGCGTCCTCCGGGCTCTCCTTGGGCGGGCGTCCGCGCCGGGGAAGCCGGTTCGCACCGCTGGGCATCCGCCCCGCGTCGGTGAGCGCGCGGCGGAGCAGGAACTCGATCTGCGCATTGGTGCTGCGCAGGTCGTCCGCGGCCCATCTGGCGAGTGCGTCGTGAACCGAAGGATCCAGTCGCAGCAGGAGCTTCTTCCGTTCCGTCGCCAATGCCGCGCCTTACTGGTAGAGGGAGCCCGTGTTCACGACGGGCTGGGTGCCGCGGTCGCCGCAGAGCACCACCAGGAGGTTGCTCACCATGGCAGCCTTGCGCTCCTCGTCCAACTCCACCACGTCGCGTTCGGCGAGCCGGTCGAGCGCCTCCTCGACCATACCGACGGCGCCCTCGACGATCAGCCTGCGCGCCGCAACCACGGCCCCGGCCTGCTGACGCTGCAGCATCACCTGGGCGACCTCCGGCGCGTACGCGAGCCTGGTGATCCGGGACTCGACCACCCGCACGCCGGCCGAGGCGACCCGGGCGGCGATCTCCGCGGAGAGCTTGCGGGCGATCTCCTCCGCCCCGTCCCGCAGCGACAACTGACCCTCGTGGTGGGCGTCGTACGGGTAGCTGGTGGCGATGTGCCGTACGGCCGTCTCGGTCTGGATGGCGACGAAGTCGGTGTAGTCGTCCACCTCGAACATGGCCATCGCGGTGTCCTCGACCTGCCAGACCACCACGGCGGCGATCTCGATCGGGTTGCCGTCCGCGTCGTTGACCTTGGTGGTCTCGGTCTCGTGGTTGCGGATCCGCAGGGAGATGTGCCGACGGCTGGTGAAGGGGTTCATCCAGGTCAGGCCCTCGGCCCGGACGGTGCCCCGGTAGCGGCCGAGCAGCTGGACCACCCGGGCCTGGCCGGGCGAGACCACCGTCAGCCCGCACAGCGTCAGCAGCGAGCCCAGCACCAGGACCGGCCCGGCGATCATCAGGGCGGCGCCCAACCCCTGGTTGTTCCCGGCCAGTTGGATCCCGCCGGTGATGAGCGACCCGACCCCCGCGACCAGGCCGAGCAGCGAGCCGAACAGCACCGGCAGCCCGGCGGCACCGGTGATGACCCGCTCGGTGATCCTGGGGACCGGGAGGTCCAGGGCGGGGCCGTCCTCGACGGCGAATTGCGGCGTGGTCATGAGAGCGACTCCTCCAGCGAGCGTCCGCGTCCGATGGCAAAGTGATATCACTTTTTTCGCGCAGTACGCCAGGGGCCGGCAGTCGGGGAACACGGGCACGGCTGCGACACGGCTGCGAAACGGGGGCAGCACGGGGCACGGGGGGAGGCCGGGAGCGATGTCCACGGGCGGGTGAATTCCGGCGCGCCACACGGGAAAGGAGGCGGTCGCGCCCTAGACTCTGCGTCGTCGCAGGCGGCCGAGCTCCGGCTCGGGGGCCTGCCCTCGGACGGTCCTACGACCCTCGTCACGCATCGAGATGGTGGGGCGGGTGGGACTCGAACCCACGACCAAGGGATTATGAGTCCCCTGCTCTAACCGGCTGAGCTACCGCCCCGGTTCGCCGCGCGCGCCGGTCGTCGGCCACGGCAGCAGCAGACGGCCCCAGCGAGGCCGTCCCGGGCAGCATAGCCGGTCGATCACCCGTGGTGCGCGCCGGGGGCGCACCTGGGTGCGGGACGGTGCGCGCCTCTCCGGGCGGCGCAGCCCGGCTGGCGGCGCGGCACCCCTCCCGGGCAGCCTGGGCGGATGACGACACGTAGGGCGGGGGCGGGGGCGGCGGCCGGCGCGCTCGCGGCGGTGCTGGCCGCGGCGGGCTGCACCACCTCGGCGGGGCCCGGCGGGGGCGTCCCCACCGTCACCTCGGCGCCGGCCACGGCCGCCTCGGGGGACAGCCACGGCTGGAGCAGGCAGCGGCTCAAGGGCGCGGTCGCCCGGCGCACCGGGGTCACCCGGACCGCCAAGCCCACCGTGCTCAACGGCCTGGTCGGCGCGGTGTTCACCCGCAACGCCGACGGCGACCACTTCTGCACGGCCAGCGTGGTCGACAGCGCCGGGCTCAACCTCATCGTCACCGCCGCCCACTGCGTCTGGGACCCGAAGCTCGGTCAGCGCAGCGACCTGGTCTTCGTCCCCGGCTACCGGGACGGGGACACCCCCAGCGGCGTCTGGCCGCTGCTGGCGGTCACCGTCGACGACGGCTGGAAGGACCACGCCGACCCGGACGCGGACGTCGCCTTCGCGGTCGTCCAGGCCCAGAACGGGCAGCAGGTCCAGCAGGTGCTCGGCGCCAACCGACTGGGCGTCAACCGCGGCTACCGGCTCCCGGTGAAGGTCACCGGCTACCCGGGCAGCAGCGACGTCCCGATCACCTGCTCCAACACCACCTCCGAGCAGAGCCCCACCCAGCTGCGGATCGACTGCCCCGACTACACCGGCGGCACCAGCGGCAGCCCCTGGGTCACCGACTTCGACCCGGCCACCAGGACCGGCACCGTGGTCGGCGTGATCGGCGGCTACCAGGAGGGCGGCGACACCCCCGACACCTCGTACAGCAGCTACTTCGGCGACCGCGTGCAGGCGCTCTACGACCGCGCCACCGGCTGACCGGGGCGGCGCCGGCCCCCGACGGTGGCGCCGCCCGGCACGGCCTGGTAGATCTTCCTCACGAACGGCGGAACGCACGGCCCCGGTGCCCGCCCCGAGGAACGAGACGGAGCCCCGATGGCCCCCCGCCCGGCACGGCCCGCGCGCACGGTACGTACGGCCGCCCTGGCCGCCCTGCTGCTCGCCGCCGCCACCGCGTGCGGCGGGCAGGACGGGGCGCCGACCGCCGAGGTTGCCGGCCAGAGCCCCGCCCGGGACCGGATCGGCACGCTCTCCGTCCACACCGCACAGGGCCCCAGGGCCTGCACCGCGAGCGTCGTACAGAGCCCCCGGCGCAACCTGCTGGTGACCGCGGCGCACTGCGTGCAGAGCCGCCGGATCGGCCTGCTGGACGGTCTGGTGTTCACCCCCGGCTACCGCAACGGGTCCACCCCGTACGGGACTTGGCCGGTGCAGTCGGTCACCGTCGACCCGCGCTGGGCCTCCGACGACGACCCGGAGTACGACGTGGCGTTCGTGACGGTGGGCACCGTCGACGGCCGGCAGATCGAGGACGCGGTCGGCGGCAACCCGATCTCCACCGGGCAGGGCTTCGGCCTGTCCGTCTCGGTGACCGGCTACCCGAACGAGAGCGACGAGCCGATCACCTGCTCGGTGCGGACCCGCTCGCAGAGCGCCACCCAGGAACGCTTCGACTGCGGCGGCTACACCGACGGCACCAGCGGCAGCCCGTGGGTGACCGAGAAGGGCGCGGTGGTCGGCGTGATCGGCGGCTACCAGGAGGGCGGGGAGACACCGAGCACCTCGTACAGCGTCGCCTTCGACCAGCGGGTGACCGACCTCTACCGGAAGGCGACCACCTGATTCCCGGGCCGTCGTGGGCGTACGTCACGACGTGCGCCCACGACGTGACGTACGCAACACCGTGCGGCGGCAACACGAAGGCCCCCCGGTCGACCGAGGGGCCTTCGCTCTGAGCAGTCACCGGGCGTACCCGGTGCAGCTCCCGCAATTGGACTCGAACCAATAACCTGCCGATTAACAGTCGGCTGCTCTGCCAATTGAGCTATGCGGGATCGCGGTACCGACTCGCGTACCACGGACGGGATCAGGACCTCGAAAAGTCCTCCTCCCGAGCTCCCCCAATTGGACTCGAACCAATAACCTGCCGATTAACAGTCGGCTGCTCTGCCAATTGAGCTATGGGGGATCGGCCACCGCCTCGGCCCCCGGTTTCCCGGGCTCCGCGGCGCTCGCTGCGGGACATACATTAGCGCACTCGGGGGGGTGGTCCGCCAATCGCTTTCGCCGGTTGCCCCGGGGTTGCCGCCCGGCGTGCCCGGCGCGCGCCCCCGGCCGCGTCCGGGGATGCTGGGGGCGCGGACGGTTCGCCGTCCCGACGGACGGGTAGGGCATTGCGGCAGAAGGCCGCCAGGAGAGGGTGGATCCGACCATGTGGAAGCTGTCGTTGGCCGCAGGCTTCGCGGCCGGCTACGTGCTGGGCTCGCGAGCCGGGCGTCGGCGCTACGAGCAGATCGCCAAGGTCACCCGGCAGATCGCCCGGAACCCCACGGTGCAGGGCGCGGCCGACCGGGCGCGGCAGCAGGCCGGCGCGGTGGCCGGGAAGGCCGCGGGCGCGGTCGCCGACCGGGTCGGCGACCGGCTGCCGCCGGCCGTCACCGACCGGGTGCCGTACTTCAACCGGGCCCGGGCGGAGGACGACGGCTGGGGTACCTTCCGCCCGTGACGGGGCGGTGACCCGAAGGCGAAGCGGGACCCAACCAGGGGTTCCGAACGGGCAACGGCTCACCCGGCCCGGACGCGTCCCGGGCCGGGCTGAGGCATGATCTCGACATGGCCATCGTCGCGGGGATAGACAGCTCGACCAACCGCACCCGGATCGTCGCGTGCGACACGGAAACCGGAGCCGTCCTGCGTTCCGGCAAGGCACCCCACCCCGTCCCCGAGGACCAGGACCTGCGCCCCGGCGAGGCCGACCCGCAGGTCTGGCTCCACTCGCTCGGCGACGCCGCCGCGGGCGGCCTGCTGGAGGGCGTCCGGGCGATCGGCGTCAGCGCGCAGCAGCACGGCATGATCGGCCTGGACGCGGGCGGGGTGCAGGTCCGACCCGCGATCCTGTGGAACGACCCGCGCTCCAGCGGCGCCGCCGCCAAGCTGCTGGACGCCCTCGGCGGCCCGGCCGGCTGGACCGCCGCGATCGGCGCCGTGCCCGCCCCGACGTACACCATCGCCAAGCTGCGCTGGCTCGCCGAGTTCGAGCCCGCCAACGCCCGCCGGGTCGCCGAGGTGCTGCTGCCGCACGACTGGCTGGTCTGGCAGCTGCTCGGCCACCCGAAGCGCCGCACCACCGACCGCGGCGACGCCTCCGGCACCGGCTACTGGTCGCCGATCACCGGCGAGTACCGCCAGGACCTGGTCGAGCTGGCGCTCGGCCACGGGCTCAGGCTGCCCGACGTCCTCGGCCCCGCCGAGCCCGCCGGGCACACCCCCGAGGGCCTGCTGATCTCGGCCGGCACCGGGGACAACATGGCCGCCGCCCTGGGTCTGGGCCTGCGCCCGGGCGACGCGGTGGTCTCACTGGGCAGCGCCGGGACGATCTTCGCGGTGCACGAGGAGGCCGTGGTGGACGCCTCCGGCCTGGTGTCCTCCTTCGCCGACGCCAGCGGCCGCCACCTGCCGATGGTCGCCACCCTCAACGCGGCCCAGGTCCTGCTCTCCACCGCCGCGCTGCTCGGCCGGGACCTGGAGGGCCTGAGCGACCTCGCCCTGCACTCCTCCCCCGGCGCGTACGGGCTGGTGCTGCTGCCGTACCTGGACGGCGAGCGCACCCCCGCGCTGCCGCACGCGGCCGGCACCCTGACCGGCCTGCGCGCCGAGGCGATGGCCCCTCAGCACCTGGCCCGGGCCGCCGTCGAGGGCATGCTGTGCAACATCGCGGACGCGTTGGACGTGCTGCGCGCCCAGGGCGTCGGGGTGAAGCGGGTGTTCCTGCTCGGCACGGCCGGGCGGCTGCCCGCCGTCCGGCACATCGCCCCGATGCTGTTCGGCGTCCCGGTCGTGGTGCCGCCGCCGGGCGCGCACGCCGCCCGCGGGGCCGCCCGGCAGGCCGCCTGGGCGCTGGCGGGCACCGCGGAGCCGCCGGAGTGGGAGCTGCCGGACGCGGAGACCGTCGAGCCCGACGGGGAGCACGACCTGGCGATCGGCTCGGCGGTGCGGCAGCAGTACCGGGCCGCCCGCGACCAGATCCACCCGGAGGCGGCGGTCTGACCGCTCCGCCGCACTGCCGGCCGGTCTGACCGCTCCGCGCGGTGCCGGCCGGTGGGGCCGCGCAGCCGCCGGGAGGCCCTGTCGGTGCTCCGGGTGGTCTGCCGCGACGGCTTGTCCCGCGACCTCGGCGACCTGCTGTCGGCCGGCCTCGGCCGCGTGCTGCCGGAGCTGCGCTGCCGGCCCGCCCCGCTCGACGAGCTCGGGGTGCGGGCCGACCGGGCTCCCGCCGCTGAGGCACGCCGCAGGAACGTCACGGCGGGAGGGCACAGTGAAGCGCCCTCCCGCCGGTGTCCCGGGCGGGCCGGGGCAGCCTCCCCCCGCGAGGCTGCCCCGGCTCGGTGGGGGAACCGGGACGGATTCCGGACGACCGGCGCGCGAGCGTCCGGTATCCGGACGAACCCGCCGGGCGGTCGACCGCTCCGACCAGAGAACTCTGCACGACGGCCACATGGTTGTTCGAGCGTCACCTGGGCTTGTGAGACACTTCCGTCCGTCTCAGCGCCATGACCAGGGGATTGAGACGCCAGGCCGATGAGGTTGGAGACGCGGAGACACCCGAACGGCCCGGGCCGGAGCCCGTTCCGCCCGTCCACGTCCCCCGTTCCGCCCCTCACATTTGGAAGGCCCGCATGGGTTCCGCCTGGAAGAACCTGCCCGAGGAGCTGTCCGAGCCCGCCAGACAGCTGGCCGAAGAGCTCCGGACCATCAAGGACGCCGCCGGACTCTCGCTGTCCGAGCTGGCCTCGCGCACGCACTACAGCCGGGCCTCCTGGGAGCGCTGGCTGAACGGCAAGCGGGTCGTCACCGAGCAGGCGCTGGACGCGCTGATCGCGGCGGTGGACTGCGACGGGTCCGCACTGCGCGCGCTCTGGGAGCGGGCGGTGACAGCGCCCGGGGAACCGGCCGAGCCGTCGGCTCAGGACGCCCCGGCCGCGGAGCCGGTGTCCGGTCCGGCGTCGGATACGCCGGTGGGGGCGTCCGCCGGGGAACCGGAGGAGGCGCTGGTGACCGGCCAGACGCCGGAGCCCGCCCCCGTCGCCTGGTGGCGGCGCCCGGCGACGCTGCTGGCCGGCGCGGCGCTGTTGGCGGCCCTGCTGGTGCTGGTCGGCCTGCGCGCCGTCCGGCACGACGGGCAGCAGAGGGCGGCCGTCGTGCCGCCCCCCACCGCCGCCACCACCTCCCCGGTCGCCACCGCGTCCCCGGCCGCGACCACCCCCGCGGCCCGGCCCATCCCGGCCACGCCCACCTGCCAGGCCATCGGCTGCGACCACAAGGACCCCAAGTACACCGGCTGCGGCAAGGACGCGCGGACCCTGCACACCGACGTCATCGGCAAGGTGGTCATCTACCTCCGTTACAGCCAGACGTGCCAGGCCGCGTGGGCGGCGATCACCGAGGGCGAGCCGAACGACTTCGCCACGATCATCGACAGCACCGGCGACAGCGAGCAGGCCCTCATCCACTACGGGTACGACAACTACTCGAACATGCTGAACGCGTCGGACCCGACGATCGGCTTCCACCTCTGCGGGCACCAGCCGGCCGGGGACCTCTGCACCTCGGAGGTCTTCGACCTGGCCGCCGTGGTGGCCTCGACCCCGATCCCGATCGGCCCCGCCTCGCCGCCGCCGGGCACCGGAGCGGGAGCGGCCACCACCCCCGCGACGGACCCGACGACGGCACCGGCCCCGGCTCCGGCAGCCGCGACCGACGCGCCGACGCCCTCCTAGTCGAGGTACCCGCGCAGCTGCTCGGCGAAGGCGTGGTCGCGCAGCTTGACCAGCGTCTTCGACTCGATCTGGCGGATCCGCTCCCGCGTCACGCCGAACACCGCACCGATCTCCTCCAGCGTGCGGGGGCGCCCGTCGTCCAGCCCGTAGCGGAGCTGGACGACCTGGCGCTCCCGCTCCCCCAGAGTGGCCAGCACCGCGTCGAGGTGCTGACGCAGCAGCAGAAAGGTCGCGGACTCGGCGGGCGAGGCGGCGTCGGCGTCCTCGATCAGGTCGCCGAGCGCGACGTCGTCCTCCTCGCCGACCGGGGTGTGCAGCGAGATCGGCTCCTGGGCCAGCCGGAGCAGTTCCCGCACCCGTTCCTCGGTCAGCTCCAGGACGGCCCCGATCTCGGCCGCCGTCGGTTCCAGGCCGCGCTCCTGCAGCAGCCCCCGCTGGACCCGGACCACCCGGTTGATCAGCTCGACCACGTGGACCGGCACCCGGATCGTCCGGGCCTGGTCGGCCAGCGCCCGGCTCATCGACTGGCGGATCCACCAGGTCGCGTACGTGGAGAACTTGTAGCCGCGGGCGTAGTCGAACTTCTCCACCGCCCGGATCAGGCCCAGATTGCCCTCCTGGATCAGGTCCAGCAGGGTCAGCCCGCGGCCGACGTAGCGCTTGGCCACCGAGACCACGAGGCGCAGATTGGCCTCGATCAGGCGGCGCTTGGCGATCCGGCCCCGCACCACCAGGGTGTCCAGCTCGCCGGCCAGCGGGTCGGGCGGCGGCGGGTGCCCGTTCAGCCGCTCCTCGGCGAACAGGCCGGCCTCGACCCGGCGGGCCAGCTCGACCTCCTCGACGGCGGTGAGCAGGCGGATCCGGCCGATCTCGCGCAGGTACTGGCGCAGCAGGTCGGCGGCCGGTCCCACGTTCTCGGCCGCCTCGCGGCGTTCGTCCGCCGTGTCGACACCGGGGTCTCCCCCGGGATCGCCCCCGGCGTCCGCTTCGGGTCCGGCGTCCGCTTCGGGCCTGGCGTCCGCGTCGGGGCCGGCGGCGGGCTCGGGCCCCGCTTCCGGACTGTCCGGGTGGCCCTCCGGCAGGCCCTGGGCAGGAACCCGCGCACCGCCCGGGGGTGCCGCCCCGGCCCGGCCGTGGTCGGTCTCCTGCTCCCCGGCCGGTCCGGCGGGGTTCGCTCTCGTACTGGTGGTGGTCGCTGCGACGAGGCCTTGCTCCACGGGCATCCCCTCGGGGCGGGCGCGACTCTGGCGGACCCGCGCTGTACGGAGGTGGGACGCCCTCCAGTGTGCGGTACGCCACACTCCGTGGCCGATACTCGTGCGCCGACTTTCTGCGCAACCGTCCTACAGCGCCGCGGCACCCCGGCTGCGCAGCGCCTGCCCGTACTGCTGGAGCTGCCACAGCTCGGTCTGCACCGCGTGCAGCTGCTCGGCGTCGGCCCGGTGGCCGAGCCGCTGGAGGTAGCCGCGGACCTCGTCGATCCGGCGGTCGACGGCCAGCAGGCGCAGCTTGACCAGGAACTCCCCCGCGTAGATCGCGTCCACCTTGCGGCGCGAGCGCACCGGCTCGACGGTCAGCTCGGTGACCAGCGAGCGCACCCGGTCGTCCGGGGAGGCCTCGCGCACCGCGCTGGTGAAGTCCGGCAGGGTCGCGCCGTACGCCGCACCGCCCGCCTTGGCGATGGCCTGCCGGACGGCGCTGTACGGCGGGGTCGGGAACTCGTCCTCGCCGTAGTGGTCGAAGGCCGGGCTGACCAGGTCCGGGTGCTGCAGGGCCAGCTTGAGCAGCTCGCGCTCGACGAACTGGGCCGGGTCGCGCGGGTTGAGCCGGAAGGCGGACTGCGCGGGGCGCGGCGGCTGGACCGGCTCGGGGCGGCGCTGCGCGGCGCCGCGCGGGTTCTGCTGGCGCTCGCGGTCCCAGCGGGCCAGCTGGGAGACCCGGCGCACCACGAAGGGCTCGTCCAGGATGCCGAGCATGCCGGCCAGCCGGACGGCGTACTCGTGCTGGATCGAGCGGTCCTTGATCTTGGCGACGATCGGGGCCGCCTCCTCCAGCGCCGCCGAGCGCCCCTCCGGGGTGTCCACCCGGTGCCGGGCCACCACCGAGTTCAGCGCGAACTCGAACAGCGGGACCGGGTTGTCGATCAGCTGCTTGACCGCCTCGTCGCCCTGGGCCAGGCGCAGCTCGCACGGGTCCATGCCCCCGGGGCTGACCGCGATGGAGGTCTTGGCGGCGAACTTCTGGTCGTCCTCGAAGGCCCGCAGCGCGGCCTTCTGGCCCGCCGCGTCGCCGTCGAAGGTGAAGACCGTCTCGCCCCGGTACTGGGAGGTGTCCATCAGCAGCCGGCGGATGATCTTGATGTGGTCCTCGGCGAACGCGGTGCCGCAGGTGGCCACCGCCGAGGTGACCCCGGCCAGGTGACAGGCCATCACGTCGGTGTAGCCCTCGACCACCACCGCGCGGCCCGACTTGGCGATCTCCTTCTTCGCCAGGTCGATGCCGTACAGCACGTGGGACTTCTTGTAGATCGGCGTCTCGGGGGTGTTCAGGTACTTCGGGCCGTTGTCGTCCTCGCGGAGCCGGCGGGCGCCGAAGCCGACCACCTCGCCGGCGATGTCCCGGATCGGCCACACCAGCCGGCCCCGGAAGCGGTCGATCAGGCCGCCGCGCTGGCCCTGCGAGGCCAGGCCGCCGAGCAGGATCTCCTTGTCGGTGAAGCCCTTGCCGCGCAGGTAGCGGACCAGGTGCTCCCAGCCGGCCGGCGCGTAGCCGACGCCGAAGGTCGTGGCCGCGTCCTCGTCGAAGCCGCGCTCGGCCAGGAAACGGCGACCGATCTCCGCCTCCGGCGAGGCCAGCTGCTCCCGGTAGTAGGCGGCGGCCACCTTGTGCGCCTCGACCAGGCGGGTGCGCTCGCCCTGCTGGTGGCGCGGGCTGTAGCCGCCCTCCTCGTAGCGCAGCGTGATGCCGGCCTGGGCGGCCATCCGCTCGACGGCTTCGGCGAAGGTGAAGTGCTCGATCTTCATCAGGAAGGCGATGGTGTCGCCGTTCTCCTGGCAGCCGAAGCAGTGGAAGACGCCCTTGGCGGGGTTCACGTAGAAGGAGGCGGACTTCTCGTCGTGGAAGGGGCAGACGCCCTTGTACTCGCCGCCGCCACCATTGGTCAGCTGTACGTAGTCGCCGACCACCGCGTCGATCGGCAGTGCGCTGCGCACCGCCTGTACGTCTTCGTCCCTGATCCGCCCGGCCACCCCGGAAGTCTACTGGGGTGGCCGGACTTTCCGGCTGCGCCCGGGGGCGGGGCCGCTCACGCCCGGGCGGGGCCGCTCACGCCCGGGCGGCGCCGCTCACGCCCGGGCGGCGCCGCTCACGCCCGGGCGGCGCCGACGAGCCTGGCGTGCAGGGCCAGGGCCGAGGCGTCGGTCAGGGTCGCGATCTGGTCGATGACCGTGCGCAGGGCGGCCCGGTCGTCCTCGGCCTCGCGGTACATCGCGGCGAACACCGGGTCCAGGCCCTCGGGGGCGCGCCGGGTGAGGACGTCCGCCAGCTCGGCGATCACGACCCGCTGGCGGGCCCGCAGCTGGGCCTGCTCGTCGCGCTGCATGACGAAGCGGACGGCGAGCGCCTTGAGCACCGCGCACTCCAGCCGGACGTCCCGCGGCACCACCAGCTCGGCGGCGTAGCGGGTGAGCCGGCCGGGGCCGTAGCGGGCGCGGGTGGCCTGCTCGGCGGCCAGGCAGAAGCGGCCGATCAGCTGGCTGGTGAGGTCCTTCAGCCCGGCCCGGTCGCGCGCGGTGCCGTCGTACGAGCGGGGCCACCACTCCTGGGCGAGCAGCCGGTCCAGGGCGGCGGCCAGCTCCTCCGGCTCGGCGTCGGACGCGTAGCGCCGGGCGACCTCGAAGACCTCGACGCGCTCGCTCGGGGCACGCAGCGCGGCCGGGTCGATGTGGCCGGCCTGGAGGCCGTCCTCGACGTCGTGGGTGGAGTAGGCCACGTCGTCGGACCAGTCCATCACGGTGGCCTCGAAGCACTTGCGCCCGGCCGGGGAGCCGGCCCGCAGCCAGCGGAAGACCGGCAGGTCGTCCGCGTAGACGCCGTACTTGGGCGAGGCCGGGTCGACGGGGTGGTCGCCCTTGGTCCACGGGTACTTGGTGGCGGCGTCGAGCGCGGCGCGGGTCAGGTTGAGGCCCACGCTGCGGCCGGGCCAGGGGGCGAGCCTGGTCGACGGCTCCTCCTTGGGGGCGAAGCGCTTGGGTTCGAGCCTGGTCAGGATGCGCAGCGACTGGGCGTTGCCCTCGAAGCCCCCGCACTGCTCGGCGGCCTGGTCGAGGGCTTCCTCGCCGGTGTGGCCGAAGGGCGGGTGGCCGATGTCGTGGGCCAGGCAGCCGGCCTCCACCAGGTCCGGGTCGCAGCCCAGCGCCGCGCCCAACTCCCGCCCCACCTGGGCGCATTCGAGGGAGTGGGTGAGCCTGGTCCGCGGGAAGTCGCTGCGCATCGGGGCGACCACCTGGGTGGTACCGGCCAGCCTGCGCAGCGCCGCCGAGTGCAGCACCCGGGCGCGGTCGCGCTGGAACGCCGTCCGGCCCGGGCGCTTGTCGGGTTCGGGGACCCAGCGGGCCTCGGCGGAGTGGTCGTACGGGATCGGGTCGGCGAGGCGGTACGCAGTGTCGTCCATATGCCCCTCACGGTACGCCGCACCCCCGACACGCGGGGTGTGCCGCGCACGAAGGGGCGCGGGCGGGAGCGTGAACCCTTGCCCCCACGCCCTTGCGCGCCACTACGCTGCCACCATGTCCGACTCATCGTCACCGGCCGGCCCGCGTCCGGCGCGGATGCCCGAGCTGGTCCTGCGCGGCCCCCGCGTCCAAGCCCGGCTGGAACGGCGGCACGTGGTCGTCGAGCAGGGCGGGACGACCCACCGGATCCCCGTCGAGGCCGTCGAACGCGTCGAGTCCCGGCCGGGCGTGGTGGAGGTGGTGCTGCACTCCGCGACCGCACCCGGCACGGTCTTCGCGATAGGCCACCGCAACCGTCGCGCGGCCGAGGCGTTCACCCGGGTCCTGTCCGACGCGCTGCCGGTCGCGGACCGGGCCGCGCGGCCGGTGGACGGCGCGGCCCTGGTGACGACGGAGCACGAGGAGCGTGCGCCGGCCGGGCGGCTGCGGCTCCTCCTGTTCTCCTGGCCGGGCCTCCTCGGCTGCGTCTACCTCTGCGGCCTCCTCGCCATCCCGTTCGGCCCCGCCGGGCACCGGACGGGCGCGGCCGTCCGGTGGCTGCTCAGCCCACTGGCGATCGGGGCGGCCTACGGCGCCTGGGACCCGATGCTCCGCACCCTCAAGGGCTGGGTGCTGCTGAGGCGGGGCATCACCGTGGTGGCCCGGGTCGTCGGCCACGAGACCGACGACTCCGGCGAGAGCACGCTCCACTACGCCACGTACGAGTTCGTGGACGCGACGGGCCGCACGCGCACCCACACCGAGGAGGACAAGGAGGAGTACGTCCTCTCGGACACCGTGCAGATCAGCTACGACCCCGACGACCCCCGGCTGGTCCGGCGGCGCGACCGGCTGGGTCCGCGGGTCCTCGGAGCCGGCGCGGGCCTGCTCCTGATCGCCCTGCCGCTCGCGCTCCTCGGGCTGTACCTCAGCGTCGGCTCGATGTGGGAGGTCTTCACCACGACCGGGGCTGCGCCCGGAGAGCGGTAGCCCCCGGGCGGTGGTAGCCCCGGGGGCGCCGGCTCAGCCGCGATGGCGGTTCAGCCCCGGGCGGCGGTCAGCCCCGGACGGCCTTCAGGACGACGCCGGCCACCGCCTCCTGCCCCTTGGCGTTGGGGTGGATCGGCGCCAGGCCGCGGGCCGGGAACGGCGGCTCGATCCACCGCTCGCCCTCCCCCGCGCACATGTCGTGCCCCGCCGAGGGCCCCGCCGTGTCCACGAACACCGCGCCGGCGTCCTCCGCGTGCTTCTTGAGCATCCCGTTGAGCTGCTTCTCCTTCTCCACCAGGAAGCCCAGGTCGGGGAGGGCCACCGTCCTGCCGAGCACCGGCAGGCAGCTCGACGGGTCGGCCGGCAGCAGCGTCGGGTACCCGATCACGTACACCCGGGCCTGCGGGGAGCGCCGCTTGATGTCCTGGAGGGCCCGGCCGAGCCGGTCGCCCGCGGTGTCCACCTTGCGCTGGACCTCGTCGGTGCCGTCGGCCGCGGAGTAGTGGTCACGGCAGGGCGAGGCGGCATGGGTCTGCTTGATCACGCCCTTCACCGCGTCCACCAGGTTGTCCTTGGCGCATTCGAGCACGACCTCCATGAAGCCGGCGTCGTTGCCGCCGATCCCGAGGGTGACCAGCCGGGTGTCCGCGTCCAGCGCGTCCAGCTGGGCCGGGTTGCGGCCGTTGCCGGTGGTCTGCGGCCCGGTCAGGTCCTCGGTGGTGGCACCGCTGCAACTGACGTCCCGGAACTGCCCGGACGCCACACCGAGGCCCTTGGCCACCAGCGACGGGTAGTCGACCCCGGAGCGGAAGCAGCCGCTCGGCTCGCCGGTCTGCGGCGGGATCTGCATGCCGGCGGTGTACGAGTCGCCGAGCGCGACGTACGGGCCGCTGGGCGGCGGGGTGGGTGTCGCGGACGGGGTCGCACCGGCCTGCGCACGGCCGGGCACGGCGCCCGCGAAGCCCTTCCCCCCGCTGTCCGCACTGCTCCCGCCGGTGCACCCGGCCAGCAGCAGCGCGGTCAGCCCGGCCGTCACGGCGACGGTCGGGCGTGTGGTCCTGGGCATGGCATCCCCCCGGGGGTACGACGAGTCACGGTCGGCTCCTCATGGCAGCCCGTCCCCCGGGCACCTCATGCTCCAACGTACGGCTGCCGAGGATGACTCCCGCCTCCGCGAAATCCTCCCAAGGGGAATCCGCGTCCCCGACGGGGACGCCGCCGGGGCCTTTCCGCGCGTGGCGCGCGCGTTCCGCTCGTGCGGCGCGCGGCGCCCTGCGGCTACTCCGCGCCGCGCTCGTGCTCGGCCAGGAACTGCTCGAAGCGCCGCCCCAGTTCGTCCGCCGACGGCAGGTCCGCCGGCTCGGCCAGCAGGCTCTCCCGGCCCTCGGCACCCGCCACCGCGTCGTACTGGCCCTCCATGCCGCGGATCGCCGAGCGCAACTCGCCGTCCCCCTGCGTCAGCTGCTCCTCGATGTCGGCGTAGACCTCGCCGACCCGCTCGCGCAGCCGGGTGCCGGGCAGCACCAGCCCGGTGGCGGACTGCACCGCCTCCAGGACCAGCACGGCCGCCGCCGGGTAGGCCGAGCGGGCCACGTAGTGCGGGACGTGCACGGCGAAGCCCAGGACGTCGTGCCCGGCCTCGGCCAGGCGGTACTCCAGCAGCGCCTGCGCGCTGCCCGGCACCTGGGCCTGTTCGAACCACTGCGGGTACCCGGGCGCGAGGTCGAGCCGGTTGCCGTGCGGCGTCAGGCCGACCGGGCGGGTGTGCGGCACGCCCATCGGGATGCCGTGGAAGTCGATCGAGAGGCGGACCTCGAAGCGCTCCACCAGCTCGCGGACGGCGCCCGCGAAGCGCTCCCACTCGACGTCCGGCTCGGGGCCGCTGAGCAGCAGGAACGGCGCGCCCGCCGCGTCGTGGACGAGCTGGAGCAGGATCTCCGGCGGGTCGTAGGACGTCCAGTGGTCGCGGTCGAAGACCATCGCCGGGCGGCGGGCCCGGTAGTCGACCAGCCGGTCGTGGTCGAAACGCGCCACCACCTGCGGCGATCCCGTCTCCAACAGGTGGGCCACCACCTGGCCGCCGGCCTCGCCGGCGTCCATGAAGCCCTCGAAGTGCTGGAGCAGCACCAGACCGGCGCCGGTGTCGCGCAACTGCGCGGTGGCGGCGGCCACCGCGGCCACGCCCTGCTGATCCAGCTCGTACAGCGCCTGGAAGTCACGCACCGCGCACCCAACCCCGTTCTCTGCTCGTCGTCCGACCGGCTTCTCGTCCTCTCCAGCGTGCCGGGCGCCGCCGGAATTCCCGCCACGCCGGACGACTCGCCCCGGGCCGTGGCCGACCGGTCCGGACCATGATCGCACCCGGGGGAAGAGTCCCTGGTCACGGGCGTGCGGAGGCCCGTTCCGGGGCGCGCCCGAGCGGCCCGCGCGGCCATTCGCGCGCCGCGAAGTGACGCACCGCCTTCTGGCGGGTATCGTCCTCTCGCTGCCTCGCATCGTCGCGTCGTCGTCACGTCGTCCGTAACGCCGTCGGCCACGTCCCGGTCCGGTGCTCGGCCAGCCACCCACGACGCATCTTGCCTTCACCTGGCCGCCTGCTTCCCTTCGCGCTCTCGTTCCCTCTTCGGCCATTTCGCGGACGCACACTGTCCCCTCGCTCTTCCCGCCGGACCGGTCCGAGGACCCGTGTCCGTTCCGGCACCCCGCGCCGCCCGTTCCGGGCCGCCGCCCCCGCCCCGCCCGACCGGATCCTCCGGCGTGCACGGCTACCCGGCGGACGGTCACGGGCCGGGGCGAAACGTCCACCGCACCCCGTGCTGCACCCCGGCCCGGGCTGCACCCTCCGACCGATGAAGGACCGAAGGTTCCGTGCCCGTACCTGTCATCCTCACCGGCCGCACCGTGCGGCTGGAGCCACTCGCCGCGCACCACGCCGAGGCCATCGCCGAGGCCGGCGCCGAGGACCGTACGACTTACGCCTTCACCCCCGTCCCGCACGGCCTGGAAGCGGCCCGCGACTACATCGCGCGTGCCCTCGCCGACCAGGCCGCAGGACGGTCGCTGCCGTTCGCGACGGTGAACGTCGCCGACGGCCGGGTGGTGGGCTCCACCCGGTTCCTGGAACTGGACTACTGGCAGGGCCCGATGGTGTGGCCGCCGGTGCCCGGCGTGCCGTTCGGCGATCCGGCCACGGCCGTGCCGGACGCCGCCGAGATCGGCAACACCTGGCTCTCGCCGCGCGCCCAGGGCACCGGCATCAACACCGAGGCCAAGCTGCTGATGCTGCGCCACGCCTTCGAGACCTGGGGCGTGCAGCGGATCTCGCTGCGCGCGGACGCCCGCAACCAGCGCTCGCGCGCCGCGATCGAGCGGCTCGGCGCGACGGCGGAGGGCGTGCGCCGGGCCCACTCGCGCGGGCTGGACGGGGTGGTGCGCTCCACCGCGTTCTACTCGATCCTCGACGCCGAGTGGCCGGCCGTCCGGGACATCATCGAGCTGCGGATCGCCGCCGCCACGTCGCCGAGCGCCCCGGATCCGGCGATCAACCAGGAGTGCCTTAGACAGGGCGGCAGCGGCGCCGGGCACCTGATGATCACGGCCTGAGGGCGGACCGCTCACCGCTCGCGGCGTTCCGCAGGATCCGGGCGAGGAGGTCCGGGTTCCCGTCCGGGTCCTGCGGGAACCGGTGGTGGGCCGTCTCGGCGACGGCGGAGACCGGCCGCCAGCCGTTCCGGACGCGGACGACGGTGACCTCCCAGCGGGCCCGGCCGTCCGCACGGCACAGCCGGAGGGTGCCCTCGCGGGTGTGGAGCCGCCAGCGGTGGTCCGTCGTATCCGGACCGGATCCGGTCCGGATGCGCTGCCACTGCTCGTCGGTCCACACCACGTCGGGGACGGGGAAGGGCCGCGGCACCAGCATCCCCTCACGGCCCTCGCCGCCGGGGACGCTGCCGGGCTCCGGGAACGCCCAGTCGGGCAGCGGCTCGCGGGCGGCCAGCCAGGCGGCCGGGATGCCGCCGGTGCCGGTGCGGGCCGCGACCACTCCCCCGGTGACGGCGGCGACGGTGTCCATGTCGCCGCCCGCCGCGATCGCCTCCCGGACGGCGGTGCGGTAGTCGGTCAGCCTCCGGGCCGCGCACCACAGGGCGTACGGGACGGTGTCGGCGGCGGACGTCCGGCTGCCGTTGCCGAGCACCCGGGCGGCGACCCGGAGGTCTTCTTCGGCGGCCAGGTCGATCGCCTCCCGAAGTCCCTCGTGGACGGCGCCCAGCGGGGTGTGCAGGGCGACCGCACCCAGGAACTCCTGCGGTGTCGTGCTCGCGGTCCGGGCCCGGACCGCGAGGGCGGCCGCCACCGCGACGGCGATGGCCCCGTCCACCGCCTGTGGGTGGGTGTGGGTGACGACCGCCGTACGGGCGGCCAGCTGGACGACCTCGTCCAGGTCCTCGAAGTACGCCGCCCCGAGCGGCGCGACCCGCATCGCGGCGCCGTTGCCGTACGAGCCCTGGCCGTCGAAGAGTTCGGCGGCCAGCCGCCGGGCGTCGCCGCCCTCCCGGACCAGCCGCAGCATCCGGTTGGCGGCCGGGCCGTAGCCGCGGTCGAAGTCGTGGCGGCAGGCGAAGGCGTGGGTGAGGTCGAAGGTGTCGATCGAGCCGCGCTCGGTGTGGGCGGCGTACACCGAGCAGGCCATCTCGGTGTCGTCGGTCCACGGCCAGGGGCCGGGCGGGTCGGTGCGGGCGGCGAGGTGGGCGCGGGCGGTTTCGGGGACGAAGAACTGGGCGCCGAGGGCGTCGCCGACGGAGAGGCCGTCGAGCGCGTCGAGCGCGGGGCCGGTGTGTGGGGTCGTCATATGGGCCTCAGCTCAGCCGGTCGGGCGCCGCTTCGTCAACACGTTTGCCGGGAAGCCCCCGACGAGGGATGTTTCGCATACCTCCGATTCCGGCGGGCAGCACCCTGGCATGACCCGCACGAACCCGCTCCACCCGGTCGCCCTGCTCGGCGCCGACCAGCAGCACATCACCACCCGGGCGCAGCTGCGCCGGCTCGGGGTGCCCTCCGGCACCATCGCCCACCGACTGCGGCCGGGCGGGCCGTGGCAGCAGGTGCTGCCCCGGGTGATCTGCCTGCAGAGCGGACGATTGACGGCTCATCAGAAGCTGCGGGCGGCCCTGGCCTACGCGACCCCCAAGGGGCGCGAGCCGCGAGTCGGCGAGGTACTGCTGACCGGCTTCGCGGTGCTGGCCGACGCCGGGCTGCCGAGCGCCGGCCACCCGGCCGACGTCGGCGCGGTCGACGTCCTGATTCCACGTCAACGTCGGGTCTGCGACCGGGAGTTCGTCCGGATCCACCGCGCGTCCGGCGTGATGCCGGGCGGCTTCGAGCGGGACGACGGACTGTGGAGCACCACCGTCGCGCGGGCCCTGGCGGACCTCGCCCCGGGCGAGACCGGGCAGCGCCGGTTCCGGGCGCTGTGCGCCGAGGCCGTCCAGCGGCAGCACTGCGAACTCGGCGAGCTGCTCGACCAGTTGCTCACCCGGCCGGGCGCGCTCGGACTGCCGCACGTGGCCCGGGTGGTGGAGGACCTGACCGCCGGGGTGCGCTCGGTGGTCGAGGGCGAGGCCCGCGAACTGCTCGCGCACGCGGGTCTGCCCGAACCGCTGTGGAATCCGGTGCTGTTCCTGGACGGGCGCTTCCTCGCCGTCCCGGACGCCTACTGGCCGCACGCCTGCGTGGCGCTGGAGGTCGACTCCCGGGCGTGGCACCTGCGCCCGGCCGACCACGAGCGCGGCCTGGCGCGCGCCAACCGGCTCACCGCCGCCGGCCTCCCGGTCGTCCGCACCACCCCGGTCCAGCTCCGCCGCGACCCGGCCCCGGTGCTCCACGAACTGACCGCCCTGGTCACCACCGGCCCGCACGGCCCCCACGGCCGCATCACCTGGCGCCGCGCGAGGTGAGCCGGAGGAGGCGGGACGGGGTGCGGACGACCGCTCAGCAGCGGGGGTCGATCTCCTGGAAGGTGGCGTAGTGGTCCCCGGACCAGTACTGCTCGCCGGCGTTGCCGGTGACCACGCGGCGGGTGCCGCGGTCGTCGGAGCCCGGGGTGACGACGGTGTACTCGTGGTAGTAGCCGTCGGACTTCCGGGGGAGGCGGCTCTCGCGGTTCTCGAAGACGATGCCGTCGCGGCTGTAGGGGTAGGGGCCGCCCTTGGCGATCAGGCCGAGGGTGTCCTGGGCCTGGCTGGGGAGCTTGGTGCGGCAGACGTCGGCCAGTGCGGGGTCGGCGGGGACCCAGACGCCGGACGGCGGGGACGGCTTGGGGGCCGAGGGCTTGGGGGCCGCGGACCCGGCCGTCGAGGGCTGCGAGGTCGAAGGGCCCGCGGTGGCGGCCGCCTTGGGGCTCGCGGCGGCCTTGGGGTGGCTGCCGCCGCCCTTGTCGGCGAGCAGGTAGCCGACCCCGGCGAGGACCGCCAGGATCAGGACGGCCACGACGACGAGCGGGCTCTTGCTTCTGGTCATGCGCCCCAGCTTGGCAGGCGCCGACGCGCCGACCGTCGTGTCGCACACGTGGCCGAGGCCACACGGACGTACGGCCGGGCGGGAACGGACGCCGTTGTCCGTTCCCGCCCGGCCGTTTCACGTACGCCGGTTCTCCTGCGCCGAGCTCCGGTGTACGCCCTCCCGGTGGGAGGGGGAGCGGTCAGTCGTGCCCGCGCGTGAGGAGGGGATGCCTTCCCTCCCTCAGCGCGAGTCGCTGCCCGCCGACTCGATGGCGGCGCGGCCTGCCTCCAGGCGCGCCACCGGGATCCGGAAGGGGGAGCAGGAGACGTAGTCCAGCCCCACCTCGTGGAAGAAGTGGACCGAGTCCGGGTCGCCGCCGTGCTCGCCGCAGACGCCGAGCTTGAGGTCGGGGCGGGTGGCCCGGCCGGCCTCGACGGCGTGCTTGACCAGCGAGCCGACGCCGTCGCGGTCGATGGTCTCGAACGGGGAGACCCCGAAGATGCCCTTCTCCAGGTAGGCGGTGAAGAACGAGGCCTCCACGTCGTCCCGGGAGAAGCCCCAGACCGTCTGGGTCAGGTCGTTGGTGCCGAAGGAGAAGAACTCGGCGGCCTCGGCGATCTGACCGGCGGTCACCGCGGCGCGCGGCAGCTCGATCATGGTGCCGAGCTTGATGTCCAGCTGGACGCCGGTGGACTGGGCGACCTCGGCGAGCACCCGCTCGCACTCGTCGCGGACCAGCTCCAGCTCCTGGACGGTGCCGACCAGCGGGATCATCACCTCGGGGCGCGGGTCCCCGCCGGCCAGCTTGCGCTCGGCGGCGGCCTCGGCGATGGCCCGGACCTGCATGCCGAACAGGCCGGGGATGACCAGGCCGAGGCGGACGCCGCGCAGGCCGAGCATCGGGTTCTGCTCGTGCAGCTTGTGCACCGCCTGGAGCAGGCGCAGGTCGTTCTCGTTCGGGTCCTTGCGGGCCTCGGCGAGGGCGACGCGCACCGACAGCTCGGTGATGTCGGGCAGGAACTCGTGCAGCGGCGGGTCGAGCAGGCGGACGGTGACCGGCAGGCCGTCCATCGCCTGGAAGAGCTCCAGGAAGTCGCCCTTCTGCATCGGCAGCAGGGTGGAGAGGGCGAGCTCGCGGTCCTTGTCGTTGTCCGCGAGGATCAGGTGCTCGACCTCCTTGCGGCGCTCCTCGCCGAGGAACATGTGCTCGGTGCGGCACAGGCCGATGCCCTGGGCGCCGTAGCGGCGGGCGCGCCCGCCGTCCTCGGCGTTGTCGGCGTTGGCGCGCACGGCCAGCCGGCGGCGGCCGTCGGCGTGCGACATCAGCCGGTGCACGGCCTGGACCAGCCCGCCCTGGACGTCGGCGCCGGCGTGCAGGGTGCCCTCGAAGTACTCGACCACGGGGGACGGCAGGACCGGTACCTCGCCGAGGTAGACCTTGCCGGTGGCGCCGTCGATGGAGACGACGTCGCCCTCGTGGATCACCAGGCCGTCGGCGGTGGTGAACTTGCGGGCCTTGGTGTCGACCTCCAGCTCCTCGGCGCCGCAGACACAGGTCTTGCCCATGCCGCGGGCGACGACGGCGGCGTGCGAGGTCTTGCCGCCGCGCGAGGTGAGGATGCCCTCGGCGGCGATCATGCCGTCCAGGTCGTCCGGGTTGGTCTCGCGGCGGACCAGGATGACCTTCTCGCCGGAGCGGGACCACTTGACGGCGGTGTAGGAGTCGAAGACGACCTTGCCGATCGCGGCACCCGGCGAGGCCGCGAGGCCCCAGGCGATCTGCTTGGACTCACCGGTCGGCGCGAAGCGCGGGAACATCAGCTGGGCCAGCTGGCCGCCGGTGACCCGCATCAGGGCCTCGTCCAGGTCGATCAGGCCCTGGTCGACCAGCTGGACGGCGATCCGGAAGGCGGCCGCGGCGGTGCGCTTGCCGACGCGGGTCTGCAGCATCCAGAGCTTGCCGCGCTCGATGGTGAACTCGATGTCGCAGAGGTCGCGGTAGTGGTTCTCGAGCTTCTGCATGATCGCCATCAGCTCGTCGTACGACTTCTTGTCGAGCTTCTCCAGCTCGGACAGCTGCAGCGTGTTGCGGATGCCGGCGACGACGTCCTCGCCCTGGGCGTTGGACAGGTAGTCGCCGTAGACGCCCTGGGCGCCGGTGGAGGGGTCACGGGTGAAGGCGACGCCGGTGCCGGAGTCCTCGCCGAGGTTGCCGAAGACCATGGTGCAGACGTTGACCGCGGTGCCGAGGTCGTTCGGGATGCGCTCCTGGCGGCGGTACAGCCGGGCGCGGTCGCCGTTCCAGGAGTGGAAGACGGCGTGGACGGCGAGGTCCATCTGCTCGCGCGGGTCCTGCGGGAAGGCCCGGCCGGTCTCGCGCTGGACGATGCCCTTGAACACCTCGACCAGTTCCCGGAGGTCGGAAGCGTCCAGGTCCAGGTCGTTGACGGTGCCCTTGGCGTGCTTGGCCGCGTCCAGGGCCTCCTCGAACAGCTCGCCGTCGACGCCCAGCACGGTCTTGCCGAACATCTGGACCAGGCGACGGTAGGAGTCCCAGGCGAAGCGCTCGTTGCCGGACTGGGCGACGAGGCCGACCACCGAGGCGTCGGAGAGGCCGATGTTCAGGACGGTGTCCATCATGCCGGGCATGGAGAACTTCGCGCCGGAGCGCACCGAGACCAGGAGGGGGTTGTCGGCCTGGCCGAGCTTCTTGCCCATCTCCTGCTCGAGGGCGTCCAGGTGGGCGCTGATCTCCTCGTGGAGGGAGGAGGGCTCGCTGCCGGTCTCCAGGAAGACCTTGCAGGCCTCGGTGGTGATGGTGAATCCCGGCGGGACGGGGAGGCCCAGGTTGGTCATCTCGGCCAGGTTCGCGCCCTTGCCGCCAAGAAGATCCTTGAGGTCCTTGTTTCCTTCGGTGAAGGAGTAAACAAACTTCTGCTGGGACGGCACGGGTCGGTCTCCTCGTACGCGGTTGCCCTGACGCCGGAGAACATACCCATTTCGAAGGCACTTCTCTGCCCTGAATAGGCCACCCGAGGCTGGTACCGAGAGGTAACCCGCTAGATCGAAAGCACATAAAGGCGTTCACCTCTGTTGGTGAAATCGTCCGCCTGACGCTAGCCAGCCTTCAACTCTTGAACGCAACGAAACCCGAAGATCACACGATCCGGACGCTGGGTAGCGGCCGTGGGTCCGTCGCGTTGCCCCGGCTTGATTTCCTGCACCCGGATCGCCCGATCCCCGGCCGACCGGCTTCGGGAAGCGATTCACGGCCGACCTGTCCATTTCGTCCACTGACCCGGCATCAGTCCCTGCGGCGTGTGGCAAGCGTCACCAGCGCGTCTCGCCGGTCGAACGTAGAACGCCTCCGCCGATCGTCGCACAGCGTCCAGAAACGTGCCCGTTCCGTGACATCCGAACGCCGAAAAGGAGCCCTCCTGTCCAGAATGGACAAGAGGGCTGGGACCTAGTGGCAATCGGGCCGGAGGGGCCGGTTTTGCCAGTCCGTACAGATCATCCGCCAGAGGTGTCCGATTCGGCGTCCGCACCCGGCCGGGCACAGTCGTACGGATCGTCCAACCAGCCGTCCGGCAGGACCACCCGGTTGTTGCCACTGGTGCGCCCGCGCGGGCCGTCCGCACCGGCCGGCCAGCCCTGGGACTGCTCCACCTCGGACAGCGTTTCGGCCAGTTCGGCCAACGAGGAGGAGTTGGCCAGCCGCACCCGCAGCTCGGAGCCGACCGAGAAGCCCTTGGTGTACCAGGCGACGTGCTTGCGGAAGTCGATCACGCCGCGCGCCTCGTCCCCGATCCACTCGCCGAGCAGCTGGGCGTGGCGCACCATCGCCCGCGCCACGTAGCCGAAGTCGGGACGGGCGTAGTCGACGTCGCCTTCGAAGATCGACACCAGGTCCTTGAACAGCCACGGACGGCCCAGGCAGCCGCGGCCCACCACGACGCCGTCGCAGCCGGTCTCGCGCATCATCCGCAGCGCGTCGTCCGCCGACCAGATGTCCCCGTTGCCCAGCACCGGGATGTGCGCCGGGACCGACTCGCGCAGCCGGGCGATCGCCGACCAGTCGGCCGTCCCGCCGTAGTGCTGGGCGGCGGTGCGCCCGTGCAACGCGATCGCGGACACGCCCTCCTCGGCGCCGATCCGGCCGGCGTCCAGAAAGGTGAGGTGGTCGTCGTCGATGCCCTTGCGCATCTTCATGGTCACCGGCAGGTCGCCCGCGTTCGCCACGGCCTCGCGCAGGATCTCGCGCAGCAGGTTGCGCTTGTACGGCAGCGCGGAGCCGCCGCCCTTGCGGGTCACCTTGGGGACGGGGCAGCCGAAGTTGAGGTCGATGTGGTCGGCCAGGCCCTCGTCCGCGATCATCCGGGCGGCCTTGCCGACGGTCACCGGGTCCACCCCGTACAGCTGGATCGAGCGCGGCTTCTCGCTCGGGTCGAACTTGATCAGCTGCATGGTCTTGGCGTTGCGCTCGACCAGCGCCCGGGTGGTGATCATCTCCGAGACGTACAGGCCCTTGCCGCCGCTCTGCTCGCGGCACAGGGTGCGGAACGGCGCGTTGGTGATGCCGGCCATCGGCGCCAGCACGACGGGCGGCCACACCCGGATCGGGCCGATGTCGAGCGGCGCGAACTCGGCGTCGGACGCGGTGGGTGCGGGCGTGGCTGTCATGCGCGGCTGACCTCGGGTAGGGGGACGGGACTCTCCATTGTCCCCCACCCGGGTGAGCGGCCCGCGCGGCGACCGCGGCGGCGGGCCCGACGCCGGGCCCGTACTACCCCGGGCCGATCGTGATCGACCCCGAGGTGGCCGACGCGTGGATGCGGTTCGGGCTGTCGGAATCCGCCAGCTGCGGGTCGATCCGGCCGTTGCCCGAGCCGACGTCGCTGGAGAAGGCGTAGCGGCTGTTCCTCGGCACGGTCATGGTGACCGAACCGGAGGTGACCTCGGTGTCCACCTGCTGCGGGGCCTTGGCGAAGCTCAGCTCCATCGAGCCCGAGGTGGTCCGCGCCGCCAACCGCCGCACGCTCAGCTTGGTGCCCTGGATCAGCCCCGAGGTCGCTTGCGCGGTCACGTCCCCCGAGGTGTCCACCAGCAGCAGCTCCCCCGAGGTGAGGCTCAGGTCCACGTTCCCGCTCAGGCCCTCGACCCGGATCGAGCCGGAACCCACCGAGCCCGAGACCTCGGTCGAGGCCGGCACGTCCACCTCGATCTCGGCGCCGCAGCCGAAGTCCGCGACCGGCAGGACCTGCCGACAGCGCACGCCGATGGTGAGGAGGTCGCCCTCGGGCACCGTCGACACCACCGGCTTGCGCACCATCCAGTCCAGCCGCTCGCGGACCACCACGTGGTCCTCCCGGCCGGCCCGCACCTTGACCGAGGCGTTGCCGGTCTCCAGCCGCAGCCGGTGGATCGGGCCGTCGTGCGTCCAGTTGGTGACCGTCTGCTGCTGCGCCACCACCGACCAGGTCTGCAGCCCGGCGCCGATCACGACCAGGACGGTCGCGAGCGTCCCGGTGACCCGCCAGGCCTTCGCCGCGCCCGCCGTCACCCGACCTCCAGGAATCGCAGCACCGCCATCACCCGGCGGTGGCTGTCGTCGGCCTGCGGCAGGTCGAGCTTGGTGAAGATCGAGTTGATGTGCTTGGCCACCGCGCTGTCGCTGACCACCAGCGAGCCGGCGATCGCGCCGTTGGAGCGGCCCTCCGCCATCAGGGCGAGCACGTCCCGCTCGCGCGGGGTCAGCTTCTCCAGCGGGTCCCGGTGGCGGCGCACCAGCAGCTGGGCGACCACCTCCGGGTCCAGCGCGGTGCCGCCCTCCGCGACCCGCTGCAGCGCGTCCACGAAGTCGTCCACGTTGGCCACCCGCTGCTTGAGCAGGTAGCCGACACCGCTGGTGTTGGTGGACAGCAGATCGGCGGCGTAGCGCTCCTCCACGTACTGGGAGAGCAGCAGGACGGCGGTCTCCGGCCACTGCCGGCGGATCACCATGGCGGCCTTCACGCCCTCGTCGGTGAAGCCCGGGGGCATCCGGACGTCGGCGACCACCACCTGCGGGTGGTGCTCCTCCACGGCGGCCAGCAGTTCGGTGGCGTCCCCGACGGCGGCCACCACCTCGAAGCCCACCGCCTCCAGGACCTTGACCAGGCCGACCCTCAGCAGGACCGAGTCCTCGGCGATCACAGCGCGCACGGCAACTCCACGGTGATGGTGGTGGGACCCCCGAGGGGGCTGAGAACGGACAGCGTGCCGTCGACCGAGGCGGCGCGCTTGCGCAGACCGGTGAGCCCGGTGCCGCGCGAGGCGTCCGCACCGCCCACGCCGTCGTCGCTGATGACCAGGCGCAGCCGACCCGCGGCCGTCCGCACCGAGAGATCGACCCGGCCGGCCCGGGCGTGCTTGGCCACGTTGGTCAGCGCCTCGGACACGGTGAAGTAGGCGACCGCCTCGACCGTCGGGGCGACCGGCTCGGACAGGTCGACGTCCAGGCGCACCGGCAGCGGGGCGCGCGCCGCGATGCCGGACAGCGCCGCATCCAGGCCGCGGTCCTCCAGGACCGCCGGGTGCAGGCCGCGGACCAGGTCGCGCAGCTCGTCGATGGCCGCCTGCGCCTCCTCGTGCGCGTCGACGATCACCTGCATGACCTCGGGCGGGACGTCCTTGAGGGTGCGCCGGGCCAGGCCCAGGTTCATCGCCAGGGAGGTGAGGCGCTGCTGGGCGCCGTCGTGCAGGTCCCGCTCGATCCGGCGGCGCTCGGCGTCCACCGCGTCGACCAGACCGGCCCGGCTCTCGGCGATCTCCTCGACCCGCCGCTCCAACGCCTCCGCCCGGTCCGGACCGAGCAGCCGCTGCGCCGCCCACACCTCCAGACGGGCGATCAGCGCCGCCGGCCGGTGCGCCACGAGCAGCAGCACCACCCCGAGCAGGGTGA
The DNA here is from genome assembly GCF_040302665.1 of Kitasatospora sp. NPDC097691. Taxonomy (NCBI): domain Bacteria; kingdom Bacillati; phylum Actinomycetota; class Actinomycetes; order Kitasatosporales; family Streptomycetaceae; genus Kitasatospora; species Kitasatospora sp. NPDC097691. The sequence goes on from NZ_JBEORY010000021.1 coordinate 59,014, forward strand.
GCCAGACGTCCAGGCCCGCCAGGTCGGAGCGCAGCCCGGTGCCGGGGGGCATCAGCCAGATCCAGCCGTACAGGGTGGCCAGCACCAGGGCGGCGCCCCAGGCGTACAGCACCACCAGCGCGCCCGCCGCCAGCAGCGGGCCGACCACCAGGTGGTGGAGGACCTGGCGCCAGGTCAGCCCCAGCAGCAGCATCCGGCGCCCGGAGAGCGGCCGCGGCCGCGGGATCTCCACCCCGTACAGCGTGCGCAGCCGGCCGCGCTGGAGGGCGGTCAGCGGGCGGGTGAGGACCAGGAGGACGGCGAGCAGCGGGAAGAGCAGCTTGGAATCGGTGACGGCCAGCCAGATCGGCAGGGCCTGCGGTATCCCGGCGGATATGAGGCGGGTGTCCCGCCAGACCTCGGGCGACCACGGTGCACGCCGGAGGCTCCTGACGAGCGCTCGGCGCAACGTGGTGGAGGACATGCCGAACAGCGTAGGGCCCGATGATCATCGGCCGCCATGAAGGGGGGTACCGGGCGGGGGTGTAGCTGGCTACACCCCCGATTCGGGGTGGAGCACCACCGACAGGAAGCGGCCCCGGCGGAACACTTGAGGACATGACGACGACCGCATCGCACTCCGCCACTCCGCCGCACGGGCGGCGCCTCCCCGGGCGCCACGGTGTTCCCGGGGGCGTGCTCCTCCCGGCGTCGGAGCCGGAGGGGACGCTGTCGGCAGGAGAGGGGCCCTGGTCGGTCCGCAGCACCGGCTCCGGCCGCGGCCGGGCCGCCCTGGAGCTCTACCAGCACGGCGAGTTGGCCGACGTCCTGGTCGCCGCCCGGCTCACCCCGCAGCTCCTGCGCGGGGCCCGGCGCAGCCCGTCCGGCGGGCGGGCCTGGCACGTGATCGCCTGGGGCCGGCTGGCGGCCGACGGCACCGCGCCCTCGGTGGTGTTCGCCGGGCGGCGGGCGTTCCGATCGGTGAGCTCCGCCGTCGCGGCCCAGGTGGCCACGGTCGCCGGGCGGTTCTGGCTCGCCTGGGCCGAGGGACCGTTCGACGCGGTGCTGGTCGAGCACCCGACCGGCGGGCCGGCCGAGCGGCTGCCGCTGGAGCGGATCCCGGCACGCCGGATCGGGGGTGCGGCATGAGCACCGCCGTCCTCTCCGGCCGGACCGCCTGCTCGCTCCCCGCCTTCGTCCTGCCCGAGCGCTTCGCCCGGGTGCCCGTCATGGCGGCGGTCGCACTGCTGCCCTGGCTGGCGATGCTCGCCGTCTGCCACGAGACCCCGTGGGTCGTGCTCGACCTGGTGGAGTTCTCCGCCCTCCTCTCGCTGGACGCGCTGCTGCGCCGGCGCCACCCCGCCGCGCTGTGGGCGGCCGCCGCGGTGGCCCTGCTGCTCACCGCGGACGCGCTGGCCGACATCGCCTGCGCCGGGCCGGGGCACGCGGTGCTCGCGGCGCTGGCCATGGCGGGCTGCATCGAGCTGCCGCTCGCGGTGGTGTGCCTGCTGCTCGGGCGGCAGGCGGCCGTCCGCGGCTGAGGCCCGGAGGACACGTGGCCGACCGCGACCGGAGCCCGGTGAGCCGGTGGCCGTCCGCGGTCAGAGCCCGGTGGGCAGTCGGTCCATCAGCGCGCGGGTCCCGTCGTCCAGCGGGGTGTAGGTGATCATCCGGCTGCCGTGCCCGGGGCCGAGCCAGAAGTTGGTGTACTCGCAGCTCAGCAGACCGACGCCGGGCACCTGGAAGCGCTTGATGCCGTTGCCCGGCCGCATCACGTCGTGCCGCTGCCAGAGCTCCGCGAAGTCCGGCGAGGCCCTGAGCACCCGCGCCACCAGCGCCTTCCACGCCGGCTCCGAGCTGTGGTCGGCCATCGCCGAACGGAAGCGGGCCACCATGCCGAGGCGTTCCGTGCGGTAGTCGATCAGCACGTCGCGGAACCGCGAGGGCGTGAACGCCATCCACAGCAGGTTCCGGTCCTCGGGCGGCAGGGCGGCCAGGTCGCCGACGATCCCGGTGTACTGCGCGTTGTACGCCAGCACGTCGTAACGGGAGTTGACCACCAGGGCCGGGTACGGCGCCATCTGCTCCAGCACCAGCCGCACGCTCGGGGTCACCGAGGGGCACTCCTTGACCGGCGCCGGGTCGTCCGCGCCGGCCAGGGTGAACAGGTGCGCGCGCTCGCTCGGGTCCAGCAGCAGCGCCCGGGCCACCGCGTCCAGCACCTGGGTGGACACCTGGATGTCCCGCCCCTGCTCCAGCCACGTGTACCAGGTCACCCCGACCGCGGCGAGCTGCGCGACCTCCTCGCGCCGCAGCCCCGGCGTGCGGCGGCGGCCGGTCATCGGCAGGCCCACCTGCTCGGGCGCGATCCGCTCGCGGCGGCTGCGCAGGAAGGCGGCCAGTTCGTGCCGGCGCGCGTCGCCGGGCGTGGCGGGAGCGGCGGGAGCGGCGGGCGTGCCGGGCCTGGCGGGAGCGGCGGGATCGACCGGGGTGGCGGGGGCTTTCGCGGCGGCCGGGGCTTGCGCGGCGCGGGTCATCAGGCTCATGCTCCCCAGCATGCGACAGTCGTCAGCCTGTTGCCAGGTACTTCTTATACCTGGATAACCACACTCTGGTACCAGGGTATCGACCGGCGGATCGTATGACCCGTGACCCAACAACTCGCCGTCGCCCCCGCCCCGCGCCGCACCGCCACCACCCCCGGCACCGCGGCCCCCGCCCCCGCCCCCGCCCCCGCCCCCGGCACTCCCACGCTCGGCACCGCCGGACTGGTCACCGTCCTGCTCGGGGCCTTCCTGCCGATGCTCGACTTCTTCATCGTCAACGTCGCCCTGCCCACCATCGACAAGGACCTGGCCGCCGGGCCCGCCGTCCTCGAACTGGTCGCCGCCGGCTACGGCATCGCCTTCGCCGTCCTGCTCGTCCTCGGCGGGCGACTCGGCGACATCTTCGGCCGCCGCCGGCTCTTCGTCGTCGGCGCCGCCGCCTTCGCCCTCACCTCACTGGCCTGCGGCCTCGCCCCCGACGCGTGGTCCCTGGTCGCCGCCCGGGCCGCCCAGGGCGCATCGGCCGCGCTGCTGATCCCGCAGGTGCTCGGCACCATCACCGCCGCCACCGACGGCGCCCGGCGCGGCCGCGCGCTCAGCGTGTACGGCGCGGTCGGCGGAATCTCGGTGGTCATCGGGCAGGTGCTCGGCGGAATGCTGGTCGCCGCCGACCTGTTCGGCACCGGCTGGCGCTCGGTGTTCCTGCTCAACGTGCCGTTCGCGCTGCTCGCGGTGGTGCTCGCGGTCCGCTACGTCCCGGAGAGCAGGGCCACCCGGGCCGCCCGGGTCGACGTGCCCGGCACCGTCCTGCTCACCGCCACCCTGCTCTCCCTGCTCGTCCCGCTGATGGAGGGCCGGGCCGCCGGCTGGCCGCTCTGGTCCTGGGTGCTGCTCGGGCTGTTCCCCGTCCTGGCCGTCGCCTTCGCCCTGGTCGAGCGCCGCGCCGAGCAGCGCGGCGACACCCCGCTGGTGCCGCCGACCCTGCTGCGCATCCCGGAGATGCGGCGCGGCCTCGGCATCGCGCTCCCCTACTTCGCGGGCTTCGGCGGCTTCATGTTCGTCATCGCGGTCGCCCTCCAGCAGGGGCTGAAGCTCGGCCCGGTCGCGGCCGGCTGGGCGCTCGTCCCGATGGCCGTCGGCTACTTCAGCGCCTCGCTCGCCGGCCCGCGCCTGATCGGCCGCTGGGGCAGCCGGGTGCTCAGCGCCGGCGCCGTCATCCAGGCCGCCGGCCTCGCCACCCTCGCCCTGACCGTCCTCGCCGACTGGGCGCACTTCTCCCCGCTGCGGATGGCCCCGGGCGTCGCCCTCGCGGGGATCGGTCAGGGCCTGATCGGCACCCCGCTGTTCCGGGTCGTCCTCGCCAAGGTGCCCGCCGCCCGGGCCGGCGTCGGCAGCGGCGCCCTCGCCACCGGCCAGCAGTCCAGCCTCGCCCTCGGCGTCGCCACCCTCGGCACCCTCTACCTGTCGCTCTCCCCCAGCCTCGGCATGGGCCGCGCGCTCGCCCTCTGCCTGGGCATCCAGCTCCTCGGCTCGTTCACCATCCTCTACCTGACCACCCGGCTCCCCCGTTCCATCGGCTGACCCGCGGGGCCTCCGGGCCCCCGGCGGCGGCGGACGGCCCCGCGATCGCACGTCGATCGCGGGGCCGTCGGCGTTCCGGCTCCGGCGGTCCGGCGCTCCGGCGCTCGTTCGCGTGAAATCGACGCACATTCCTCGTGATCGCCGCACGATCGGCTCTACCGTGAGTCGCATGACAGCCAGAGTCCCGATCCGGCAACTTCAGTAGCACGCCAGCGAGTTGATCGACCGCGTCGTGCCGGTGATCACCCCCGGCCTGCCCGTCGGCGAGTCCCGGTAGTCGGACTGTCGGGCCCCCTGGGGGCGTGCGGGCGCCCGGCAACACCCGGGCCCGGCCGGCGGATTCGGGCTACCTGCCGGTGTCCAGGGAAGCGACGAAGCGGTCCAGGCGGGCGGTCACCTGCCGCAGGACCTCTATCGAACCCAGGGCGTCGTCCGGCAGTTCGAGGCCGTGGCCTGCCCCGGGCACCTCCAGGACCTCGTGCCCGCTCGATTCGGCGATCCGGCGGTCCCACACCGGGTCGGCGCTGCCACCGACCAGGAGGGTCGGGGCCTCGGTGCGGCGCAGGGCTCGGACGACCGGCTCGGAGGTCAGGACCGGGGTCAGCCAGACGGCAGCGAGGCCGCGGTCGGCGGCGATACCGCCGGCGAAGGAGGCCAGGGACTTGCCGACGAGCAGGCGGCAGGCGCCGCCCTCGGCGTCGACGGCCCGGGTGACCTCCCGCTCGACCCAGGTGATCCGGTCCTCCGGCTCGAACGCACGGAATTCGTCGGGGACTTGCCACCACACCTCCTGGACCGTCCAGCCCTGCTGCTGGAGCACCGAACCGGCGAAGTGGAGCAACGGCCTGGCCGGCGTGTACCCGACGCCCGGGAGGACGAGGGCGACGCGGTCGGGGGCGCCGTCGAAACGGGTGGGCATGCTGAGCGGGGAGGGAGTCGGCATGGGCGAAGGCTACGTGCCGCGACGCCGTGACGTGCTGTCAATTCCGGTCGCCGCAAAGGCTGTCGATCGGGCTTCGGGCCGGGCTTCGGGCCGGGCGGGCAGGCTCCGTCGGATGGCGAAAACAGTAGCCATGGACATAGTAGCCATGTACTGTATCTGCCGTGAGTTCACCAACCGAGGGCGCGACCGCCGGTTTCCTGGTCTGGCGCCTGTCGACGAAGTGGCGGGTGGCCGTCGACCGGGCGGTCGCACCGCTGGGCCTGACCCACGCCCAGTACGCCGTGATGGCATCGCTGTACGGCATGGCGCGCTCCGGGCTGCGGCCCAGCCAGCGCCGACTCGCCGACCACACGGGGCTGGAGGCGCTGTACGTCTCCAAGCTCGCCCGCGCCCTGGAGGCCAACGGGCTCGTCGCCCGCACCCGGGACCCGGACGACCCGCGCGCCGTACAGCTGTCGCTCACCGAGCAGGGACGCGACGTCACCCGCCGCGCGATCACCGTGGTCCAGGGCCTCCTGGACCGGCTGCTGGAACCGCTCGGCGGCCAGGACAGCCCGCGCGCACGGCAGTTCACGAGCGAACTGGCCGCCCTGCTCGACGCACCTCTTGATCCGCCCACCGAGAACGACGAGGAGCAATCATGACCACCGCCGCCGAGCAAGCCACCGCCCCCACCGTCGTCAACGGCCGGGTCATAGCCCTGGCGCACCACGCCGCGCGCGCCCTCCTGGAGGGAGTGCTGGACCGGCACGGTGCCACCTTCCACCACAGCGTGACGCTCCGGGTGGTCGACGTCGCGGGCGGCTCCATCGCCCGGGACGAGCTGGTCCGCGACGTCATCGGCTCTCTGAAGGTCGAGGAGTCGGTCGTGCGCGGCGTGGTCGAGGAGCTGACGACGGCGCAACTGCTGGAGGCGGAGCAGACGGAGGTGTCCCGGCTCCGGCTCACCGACGCCGGCCGTGAGCTGTACGAGCGCACCACCGCCGAGACCGCCGAGATCACCACCCGCCTCTACGCCGACATCCCGGCCGGGGACCTCGCCGTCGCGGGCCGCGTGCTGGCCCTGGTCACGCAACGTGCGAACGCCGAACCGGCCGCGACCCGGGGCGTCTGAGCCTGGGAAACCACGGCCTCGGCCGCCCGTGCGGGCAGCCGGCCGGCCGCTGCCGCGGTCCGGGGCGGGCACACCACCCGCTCCGCCCCCAGGACGACGTGGTGGAACAGCCCTTGGCGTACGACGGTCCGGGTCGTCCCCGGACGGCAGGCGGGCCAGGAGGGCCGCGTGCGCCGTCCGGACGTCCGGACGACGGGCGTTCCGCTCAGTGATCCGATCGACGTTCCGAGACATGTTGGGATCCTTCGTATGCGGGGAAGGGTCGTCCCATGATCCTCGTTCTGGTGTTCCTGCTCGCGCTCGTCGCCGCCGTCGTCGGCATCACCCTGCACCTGGTGCTCCGGGAGCGGGCGCGACGGCTCCACTCGGACGACGCGGAGGGGATGCTGATCGAGCAGCAGCGGACCGTCCAGGCCGCGCGGATGCGGGCGACCTACACGAGCGCGTCCCTCCACCACGGCACCGGCCTGGTGACCGACGAGGTGTACCGGCACCACTCCTGAGGCGCAGCCGGGGCCACGCCAGGGGCCGGACCGACCGGCTCAGCGGCACAGGGCCGTGTCCACGACGCCCTCCAGCCGCCGGGTCACGTCGTAGTCGGCCGGAACGGTCGTCACCGCGATGTTGACGGCGCGGCCGTCCTCGGTGACGCCGCCCCGGGTCTCGTACCCGGGGATGTCACCGCCGTGCCCCCAGTAGACCCCGCCGCAGGACAGCGGTCGGCTGAAGATCCCCAGGCCGGAGCCCATGCCGGTGTCCCCGACCGGGACGGTGGTGCGCATCCGGGCGAGCTGGGCCGGCGGGAGGAGGTGTCCGGCGAGCAGCTCGGAGAAGAACCGGTTGAGGTCGGAGCCGGTGGAGATCATCTGCCCGGCCGCCCAGCCCGCCGAGGGGTCCAGTTCCGTGAAGTCCCGCAGCGGGCCGTCGGCGGTGTCCTTGCGGTAGCCCTCGGGGTGGGGCTCCCGGATCGTCCGGTCGCCTGCGGCGGGGAAGTAGGTGTGCCGCAGTCCGAGGGGACGGACGACGCGCCGGTCGATCTCCTCGGCGAGCGGCCGACCGGTGACCCGCTGGACGATCAGGCCGGCCAGCACGTAACCGGTACTGCTGTAGCCGAACTTCTCCCCGGGAGCGAACTGCGGCTTCTGCCGGAGGGCGAGGTCCAGGAGCTCGCGCGGCTCGAAGTACCGGTCCCGGAGGGAGGCTTCGTCGAGCAGCCCCTCATAGTCCGCCAACCCGCTGGTGTGCTGCAGGAGTTGGCTGACGGTGATGCGCCGCCCGTCGATGCCCTCGCCGCGGACCAGGCCGGGGAGGTAGGTGTCGACCGGGGCGTCCAGGTCGACCTTCCCCTCCCCCACCAGCTGCAGCACGACCACGGCGGTGAAGGTCTTGGTGTTGCTGCCGATCCGCACCTGCCCGTCGACCGGCACCCTCGCCCCGGTGGCCAGGTCCCCTACTCCGGCCGTGTAGTGGCGGATCCGGCCGTCCGGGTCCCGTACGGTCGCGAGTGCGGCGGGCACGCCGTCCGCGCGCACCAGCGCCTCCAGCCCCTGCCGGACGGCGTCCGGTCGGGAGGCGGAGGACGCGGTGGGCGGTGCGGCGGCCTGAGCGGCGGCGGGCGTCAGGACGCCGGTGCCGGCGACGACCGCGGCCGAGAGCGCGAGGGCCATGTGGCGGATCCGCTGACGCATGGGTCAACTCCTCTGGAAGCGTGGGGAGTAGGTCCTCCCTGGTCACGACCGCCAGTCTGGTCGCACGGCGCACGAACGACCTCCCCCGATCGAGGGAGCGCCGCCACCCGCGTGCAGAACCGGTCAGGGCCTGGCCGGCCCGCGCAGGGGCAGCGTCCGGCTGTAGACGACACTCGTGGTCGTACTGCCGAAACCGGCCAACTCGTCGACCAGGGTCTCCAGGTGCTCCATGGAGGTGGCCGCGACCTTCAGGGTGTAGCAGTCGTCGCCGGTGGTGCGCAGGCACTCCAGGATCTCGCGCCGCGCGGCGAGCAGGCGGCGCAGCGGCTCGTGCCGGTTGCCCGGGTACTTCAGCCGGACGACGGCGAGGACGGGGTAGCCGACCTTCGCCAGGTCCACCGTCGCGTGGTAGCCGGTGATGACGCCCAGCGACTCCAGGTTCCGGACGCGTTCGGTGGTGGCGGACGCGCTGAGGCTCACCCGCCGCCCCAGCTCGCTGAGGGAGACGCGGGCCTCGCCCTGCAGTTGCTCGATGATCGCCCAGTCGGTGTCGTCAAGATTCACGGCCATACGGCGAATCTACCGGGAGAACCACGGTGAACCGCCCCTCATGGCGGGAGGATCGGGTTCCGTCCGCCGTGATCACGGGGATAGCCTCGGCGCATGCAACTTGGCGTCAACGTACCGAACTTCGGCCCGGGGACCGATCCCGGCGTGCTGCGCGAATGGGCCCGCACCGTGGAGGCGCTCGGCTTCGACCTCCTCATGGTGTCGGACCACGTGGCGGTGACCCCGGACGTGGCCGAGCGGTACCCGGAGCCCTTCCACGAGCCGTTCACCACGCTGTCCTGGCTGGCCGGGATCACCACCGGCCTGCGGCTGGGCACGACCGTGCTCGTCCTGCCCTACCGCAACCCCCTGCTGGTGGCCCGGATGGCCGGCACCCTCGACCGGCTCAGCGGCGGCCGGTTCGTCCTCGGCGTGGGGGTCGGCTGGGCCCGCCAGGAGTTCGACGCGCTCGGCGTGCCGTTCGGCGCGCGTGGCCGGCTGACCGACGAGTACCTGGGCACACTGCGGGAGGCCTGGAAGGAGCAGGGCGGATCCGTACCGGTCTGGGTCGGCGGCCACAGCGAGGCGGCACTGCGCCGCGCGGCCCGGTTCGGCGACGCCTGGCACCCGCTGCGGCTGCCGCTCGCCCGGATGCGGTCGGTGCTGGCCGAGCACCCGATGCCCGGCTTTGCGCCCCGCATCGCCCTGCGGCTGACCGCCACCCCTGTCGACGACCCCGGGAGGCCGGCCGGCGTCGGCACCGTCGATCAAGTCCTCGACGACCTACGGCAGTTGCGCGACCTCGGCGCCGAGACCGTCGTCCTCGACCCGTATCACGGGGACCCCGAGGAGACCCGCCGCCCGCAGACGGCCTGGCGGGACCTCACCACCGTGACCACCCACTGGAAGGCGGCGACCGCATGATCACCGAAGCCGACGAGACCCTGCTGCGCCGCGCCGTCGCCATCGCCGCCCACGCCGTCACCCTGGGCGACGCCCCGTACGGCTCCCTGCTGGCCGGCCCGGACGGCGGGATCATCGCCGAGGCCCACAACACCGTGCGGCGCGACGACGACATCACCGCCCACCCGGAACTCAAGCTCGCCCGCTGGGCCGCCCGCGAACTCGACCCGGACACGGCCGCCCGCACCACGATGTACACCAGCTGCCAGCCGTGCGGGATGTGCCACGGCGGCATCGTCCGATCCGGCATCGGCCGGGTCGTCTACGCGCTGTCGACGGAGCAGCTCGTCGCCCTCAACCCGCCGTCGGGCGCCTGGCCGCAGGTGCCGCAGGACGGCCCGGCCCTGCACGAGGAGGCCCGGCTGCCGATCGAGACGTACTACCCGCCGAGCACCTGAGCCGATCGCATCACCTCGGACGGCTCGCTGGGCCCCGTACCGGCGACCGGCCTCCGGCACTCGGCGCCGACGGCGGCGGGGGCGGGGGCGGGGGCGGGGGCGGGGGCCACCACGATCGCTGCCGCGACTTCGCGCCGAGCAGCTGCTCCGGAACGGCGGAGGCTACGACCACTTCGCAACCCCGTCCGGCAACCGACGCCACCGCGCGAGAAGTCGACCGAGCCGACTTCTCGTGCGGCGTCGCCATTGTCGCGGCGCCCCGTCGAGACGCCCTACCGGGCCGATTGCGGACTCCCCTGCCGCGCGAGGCCGTTCAGCAGCTGCTCGACGTGAGCGGCGGCCAGGGCGGGTTCGAGGGGCTGGTGCTCGACCAGGAGGCGGTACCAGAAGAGTCCGAAGAAGTGGTCGGTGGCCGCCTCCAGGTCGGCACCGGCCGGGAGTTCGCCGCGCCGGACGCCACGGGCGAGCAGGGCGAGCACGACGGCGCGCCGGCTCTCCACCCACTCCCGGAACGGCCCGGCGAACGCTGGGTCGAGCTGGGCCTCCGCCATCAGGCCGCGCAGCGTGCGGATGCGGACGGGGTGCGCGGTGACGCCGTACAGGGCGGTGGCGAAGGCGGTCAGGTCGCCGGTGAGCGAGCCGGTGTCGGGTTCGGGCATCCGCTGTTCGACGGCGGTGCGGTAGGCGTCCATGACGAGGATCGCCTTCGACTTCCACCAGCGGTAGATGGTGCTCTTGGCGACGTCGGCGCGGGCGGCGATGCGCTCGATGGTGACGGCCTGGTAGCCGAGTTCCTCGACGAGCTCGATGGCGGCGGCCAGGACGGCGTCGTGGGCGTCCTGACTGCGGATCCGGCCGCCGGTGCGGCGGCCGACGGCTTCTCCGCCGGGGGTTTCTCGGCTGGGGGTTTCTCCGGAAGGCACCTCCTCACGCTAGCAGCGTGCTACCTTCTAATCGAAACGCGACGGATCGTTTGAATTCTGGGGAGTGGATCGATCATGAGCGAGATCGTGGTGGCACACGGCTACGGCGCGAGCGACGACAGCGCCTGGTTCCCGTACCTGACCGAACAGTTGACCAAGGAGGGCCACCGGGTCACCGTGCCCCGGCTGCCGGACACCGGGGCGCCGCGCCTGGAGCCGTGGCGCAAGGCCTACGGCGAGGCGGCACTCGCCGCCGGCCCGGCCGGGTCCACCGTCCTGGTCGGGCACAGCATCGGCGCCGTCAACGTCCTGCGCTTCCTGGAGCAGCACGACCCCGCGGACGGGGTGTTCGCGGGCGTCCTGCTGGTGTCGGCCTCCGCCCACGAGGTCGGGTACGAGGCACTCGCCTCGTTCTTCGCGGACGAGTTCGACTGGGCGCGCATCCGTCGCTCGGCCCGGCACTTCCGCGTCCTCCAGGCCATGGACGACCCGGTCAACCAGCCCGACCCGACCGAACACGTCCGCCTGTTCGTCGAGGGCCTCGGCGCCACCGCCGTCGTGACGCCCACCGGCGGTCACTTCGGCGCCACCCCGGACGACCACGTCGAGGTGCCGGAGGCCGTCCGGCTGGTCCTGGAACTTCTCGCCGCCTGATCACCAGGTGACCCCTCCGGCCGGAGGGGTCACGCCACAGCCGTCCCCCGAAGGACGGCCACCGGCTCGCCGCCCACGCCCGTCGCGGAGGTCGGTTGTGGTCCTCCCTCGCCGACAGCGTCTACGTCTCCTACTACAAGGACCTCGGCGGCATGAGCGGCGCCGCCCTCGCCGGCGACGCCGGCCTCACCGCCTACGCCCGCACCTGGCGCCACCGCTACGGCGGCCAGATCTTCCAGCAGTGGCCCGCCGCCCTCGACGGCCTGGACACCGTCCTCCCGCACCTCGCCGACTACACCCGCCATGCTGCGGGCCTCGCACCTGCACTGGCCGCCCTCCCCGGCGCCCGCGTCTACCCCGAGGTGCCGCCGACGCACGAGTTCCAACTCTGGCTCCCGCACCCGGCCAAGGCGTTGAACGCCGCCCACCTGGCCCTCGCCGAACAGGAGGGCACCTGGTTCATCTCCCACTGGGACGACGCCGCCCCCGGCCTCGCCATGGCCGAAGTCACCCTCGCCGGCCCCGCACAGGGCTGGACGGCCGACGAGGTCACCGAATTCGGGCTTCGCTTCTTGGAGTTGGCCGCCAAGGCCTGACCGAAGGAATCTCCGGAGGCACCCGGCCAGGGCAGCGCGGATCATCCCGGCAGCTTCGGGGATTCAAGTCGCCGAGCGACTGCTCCGCCTTGAGCTCGTCCAGGGTTGCGCCGCAACCAAACGGTTCGCCACCACGACCCCTTTGTGTCACTATGACGATATGAGCGAGATGCACGTGGGGAACCCCGCTGCCGTCCGCAGCCGTGAGGAGCTGACGGCGCTGATGGCCGACGGGGTGCACCCGAAGTGGGTGATGTTCTGGGGGCACACGGCGCGCCGGGGCGGCGGCACCCGGCAGGAGTGCCTGAGCCAGTGGTGGCCCGGCGAGTTCACCGTCGACGGGGTGACGTACGGCTCCGCCGAGCACTGGATGATGGCCGGCAAGGCCCGGATGTTCGGGGATGAGGCCATCGAGCGGCAGGTGCTGGCGGCCCGGACGCCGGCCGAGGCGAAGAAGCTGGGTCGGCTGGTCGAGGGCTTCGACGACAAGGCCTGGGCCGCCGGGCGGTTCGAGCTGGTCGTCGCGGGCAACGTGGCGAAGTTCGGGCAGGACGAGGCGCTGCGCGCCTACCTGCTGGGCACCGGCAGCCGGGTGCTGGTCGAGGCCAGCCCGGTGGACCGGATCTGGGGCATCGGGCTCGCGGCCGACGACATCCGGGCCCAGCAGCCCGCCGAGTGGCGCGGGCTGAACCTGCTGGGCTTCGCGCTGATGGAGGCGCGGGCGCGGCTGGCCGCATGAGCACGGTCGCCCCGCTGCTGGACGGGGCGGTGGTGGCTTCGGCCGCCGCCGCCCTGGTCGTGACGCCGAGGGTGCTGCGCGCCGGGGCGCGGCCCGGCCGCGGGCGCACGATCGGGCCGGAGGCGCCACTGGCGGCCGTCGTCGCGCTGATCCTCCTCAACCAGGTCCTGGTCGCCGTCTACGTGAACCGGGTGCACGGCGGGGACGCGTCCTTCATCGCCCGCTACCTGCCTCCGGGCTGGTTCGACGTCCCCCGTCTCGACGCCCTCGCCGCCCGCTTCCCCGCACCGGAGCTGCTGGCCCCGTCCGTCCTGCGGGTGCAGGCCTTCCTCGAACTGCCGCTCGTGCTCCTGGCGTTCGTGTCGGTCGTCCGGCGACTGGACGGCGCCCTGTACGTCCGGCTGGCCCGCTCGCCGCTGCTCCCGCTCGCCGCCGTCTCGTACACCGCGGCGTTCTGCGCCGTCGAGTGGGACCTGCGGAACCCGTACACCGTGGACGACCTCGTCCTGCGGGTGCTCTCGGCCGCCGTCACCCCGCCGCTGATCGTCTGGCTCGCCCGGCGCGAACCCGTCGCCGACGCGGCCGCCCCCGCCCGCGGCAACCCGTTCCTCTTCGCACTCGACCTGTGGGCGTACGGCCAGTTGATGCTGGTGCTGTACGACACGGCGCTGCTCTACAACCTCGCCCGGATCGGCGACCACCTCCTCCCCGCCGCAGCCGCCTCGGCGGTCCTCGTCGCCACCCGTCTCGCCCCGCGTTCCGTGGCCCCGCGGACCGGCCCGCACACCGAAGCCCTCACCGCGACCATCGGCCGGGCCCTCGCCCTCTTCCTCGTCCCGGCCCTGGCGATCCGCTACGCGGAGTCCTTCGGTACGCCCCGACTCGCCGCGCTCGCCGGCCTCCTGGTGATCGGGGCAGCCGCTCGACGCGACACCGCGCGCCTGCTGCTGCCCGCCGTCGCCGGCGCGGCGGCCGGCTACGTCGTCGCGGTCCTCGTCCCGGGTCCCTACTACGAGGCGACCCTCCTCCGGAGCGCGACCGGCGCACTTCTTGCCGCGACCGCCCTCTGCGCGCTCCTTGACACCACTCGGGCACGACTGGTCGTGCGCTCTTAACTCCCTAGCCACATACCGACGCCAGGATGTCCTGCAGTCAGGGTCTGGATGGACAGGTTGGGGCGATCATGCGCATGCGGCCGACGGCACAATCCGCAGGCCAGCAGCTGGAGGGCGAGCAACAGGCCGCCGAACTCCGCGCGGAGCTGGACGAGTTACTCCGCGCGAGCCGCTACGCGAGTCAGCGTGAGCGGCGGCTGAACGAGGCGATCCGGGCGACCCCGGGTCGCCAACGGCCGGAGGGCGAGCTGTTGCGGCAGCTCGCCCAGGCCCGCACCCTCCGCGAGGGACTGGGGGCCCGGTGCCGCCAACTCAGCGACCAGTTGGAGGCGTTGGAGATGCGCCTCAGACACGTACCGCAAGAACAGGGGCCGCAGGAACCAGGACAGCAGGAACCACCACAGCATCACCGGCGACCGGAGCCCGCACCCCCGCAGGCCCCACCGCCCCCCGCCCGTCCCGACATCGGCGCCCTCACCGAGCGGATCACCACCCTCCACCGGTCCGGCGCCCGCGACGAGGCCACGGAGCTGATCGACCAGGCAGCCGCCCGCCTCGCCCCCGCCGACACCGCACTGCTGGTCGGCATGCTCGCCCGGTACGGTCCGGCCGGCGCCTCCCTCCGACTCGCCCGCGGCACGGCGCGGTCCGCCCCCGAACACGCCGTCGCCGTCCTGGCCGAACTGCGCGAACTGGGCCTGGCCGAGGAGGCCGCCGAACTGTTCCACGCCTTCTGGTCCTACCCCGCCGCCTCCGTCCCCGGACTCCTCTCCGCACTGGAACGGGCCGGGCAGAACGCGGACGGCGCGACGCTCCTGTGGGAGTGGGGATCGGCACCGACCGCCGAGCTGACCTCCCTCGCCGCCTGCCTCCAGCAGCACGACCGCCCGGGCGACGTCCGGACCCTGCTGCGCCAGGCCGCCGGCCGCCCCACCGCGGACCTCGCCGCGCTCACCACCGAGCTGCCGCCCGCCCTCGCCACGGCCCTGCTGAACGAACTGGCGGCGCTCCGCCCGCCCGTCGAGATCGTCCGCCTGGCGGCCGCGTTGGACGGCGCCGGCAGCCGGGAGCTGTACGGGCAGCTGCTGGCCGCCCTGCTCGCCGACGAGGCCCGGCACCGCACCACCCTCGCCGCCCTCCGCGCGGCCGGCCTGCCGACCACACCGCCCGCGGCCCCCCGCTCCCGCTGGGGACGGCGGTAGCGCCCCGCCGGGACGGCGGTAACGCCCGGCCGCTCCGCCGGAACCGCCCGAACCGCCGACAACGCCCCCGCACACGGCAAGGAGCCCCCGTCCGCCCCGACAGGGCGGACGGGGGCTCCCCGCACGATGGGCCCGGCTCTAGCAGCCGATCAGGCGCGCACCGAGGTACGCCTTGACCTGGTCCAGCGAGACGCGCTCCTGCGACATGGTGTCGCGGTCGCGGACGGTCACCGCATTGTCCTCGAGGGTGTCGAAGTCGACCGTGACGCAGAACGGCGTGCCGATCTCGTCCTGGCGGCGGTAGCGCTTGCCGATCGCGCCGGCGTCGTCGAACTCGACGTTCCAGGCGGTGCGCAGGTCGGCGGCCAGGCCGCGGGCCTTCGGGGAGAGGTCGGCGTTGCGCGACAGCGGCAGGACGGCGACCTTGACCGGGGCCAGGCGCGGGTCGAGCCGCATGCCGACGCGCTTCTCCATGACGCCCTTGGCGTTCGGCGCCTCGTCCTCGAAGTAGGCGTCGATCAGGAAGGCCAGCATGGCGCGGTTGAGGCCGGCCGCCGGCTCGATGACGTACGGGAAGTAGCGCTCGCCGGACTCCTGGTCGAAGTACTTCAGGTCCTGGCCGGACGCCTCGCTGTGCACCCGCAGGTCGTAGTCGGTGCGGTTGGCGACGCCCTCGAGCTCGGAGAACTCGGAGCCGCCGAAGTTGAAGCGGTACTCGATGTCCACCGTGCGCTTGGCGTAGTGGGACAGCTTCTCCTTCGGGTGCTCGAAGAAGCGCATGTTCTCGGTGCGCAGGCCGAGGTCGACGTACCAGTCCCAGCGCTGCTGCAGCCAGTACTCGTGCCACTGCTCGTCCTCGCCCGGCTTGACGAAGAACTCCATCTCCATCTGCTCGAACTCGCGGGTCCGGAAGATGAAGTTGCCAGGGGTGATCTCGTTGCGGAAGCTCTTGCCGGTCTGGGCGATGCCGAACGGCGGCTTCTTGCGCGAAGTGGTCTGGACGGCCTTGAAGTTGGTGAAGATGCCCTGGGCGGTCTCGGGGCGCAGGAACGCCAGGCCGCTGGCCTCCTCGGTGACACCGAGGTGGGTCTTCAGCATGCCCGAGAAGTCCTTGGGCTCGGTGAACTGGCCCTTGGTGCCGCAGTCGGGGCAGTTGACGTCCTTGAGGCCGTTCGGCGGCGGGAAGCCGTGCTTGGCCTCGTACTTCTCCTCCAGGTGGTCGGCCCGGTGGCGCTTGTGGCAGGAGAGGCACTCGGTCAGCGGGTCGTTGAAGGTGGCGACGTGGCCGGAGGCCTCCCACACCTCGCGGGCGAGGATCACCGAGGAGTCGAGGCCGACGACGTCCTCGCGGGCCTGGACCATCGCGCGCCACCACTGGCGCTTGATGTTCTCCTTGAGCTCGACACCCAGCGGCCCGTAGTCCCAGGCGGCACGAGTGCCGCCGTAGATCTCGCTGCAGGGGTAGACGAAGCCACGGCGCTTGCTCAGGCTGACGATCGTGTCGATCTTGTCGGCGGCCACAGTGCTCTCTTCAGTACGTACGGCACGGTCAGGGCACGGCTGGTTGCGCGTACCCGAATACCTCAGGTTACCGGCCATATGGGTACGTGATTCAAATCGGTATCGTCCGGCCGCCCCCACTCTTCGTCACCTGCCGTTCACCCGTCCGAGTGAGTTGACAATCATTTCCATATGAGATGAGAATGATTGTCATGATGATCGGACTGCTTCGTCGACGGGCCCGCCGTTCCATAGCCATCGCCGCCACCGCACTCACCGCCTCCCTCGCCCTCACCGCCTGCGGAGGCAGCAGCAGCGCCGACAGCGGAAACGGCAAGCTGAAGGTCGTCGCCTCCTTCTACCCGATGGAGTTCCTCGCCCGGCAGATCGGCAAGGAGCACGTCGCGGTCACCGATCTCACCGCCGCCGGCGTCGAGCCGCACGACCTGGAACTCACCGCCAAGCAGGTCGGCACCGTCCAGAAGGCCGACGCGATCCTCTACCTCAAGGGCCTGCAGCCCACCGTCGACCAGGCCGTCGCGCAGTCGTCCAGCAAGCACAAGATCGACGCCACCGCCGCCAGCCCGCTGGTCGACCACCACCTCGACGAGGGCGCGGACGAGCCCGGCGGCGGCCACAAGCACGAGGGCCCGGCCGGCGACCCGCACATCTGGCTCGACCCGACCCGCTACGCGGCGATCGCCAGGAGCGTCGGCGACGAGTTCGCCAAGGTCGACCCGACCCACGCCGAGGACTACCGCAAGAACACCGACGAGCTGGTCACCGAGCTCACCGCGCTCGACCAGGAGTTCCGGGACGGGCTGAAGTCCACCGGGACCAGGACCTTCGTCACCAGCCACGCCGCCTTCGGCTACCTCGCCGACCACTACGGCCTCACCCAGGTCGCCATCAACGGCGTCGACCCGGAGTCCGAGCCCACACCGGCCCGCCTCGCCGCCGTGCAGAAGGCCGCCAAGGACAACGGCGTCACCACGATCTTCTTCGAGACCCTGGTCAGCCCCAAGCTCGCCGACACCGTCGCCAAGGACCTCGGCCTCAAGACCGCCGTCCTGGACCCGCTGGAAGGCGTCAAGGACCCCTCCAAGGACGACTACCTCACCGTCATGAAGCAGAACCTGGCCAACCTCCGGACCGCCCTCGGCACCCCGGCCGGCCAGACCGCCCCCACCGCGACGCCCACCCCCGACGCCGCCACCCCCGACGCCACCACCCCTGCCGCCACCAGCTGACGGGACGGAACACCATGACCCACCCGATACCCCAGGCCGTCCGCCTCCGTGACGCCGTCGCCTCGCGCGGCGGCCGGCCGGTGCTGCGCGGCGTCGACCTCACCGTCCGGCCCGGCGAGGTCGTCGCCCTGCTGGGCGCCAACGGCTCCGGCAAGTCGACCACCGTCAAGACCGTGATCGGCTCCGTCCCGCTGGAGCGCGGCACCCTGGAGCTGTTCGGCACCCCGCACGGCTCCTTCCGCGCCTGGCACCGCATCGGGTACGTCCCGCAGCGCACCACCGCCGCCTCCGGCGTCCCGGCCACCGTGCGCGAGGTGGTCTCCACCGGGCGGCTGCCGCAGCACCGCCTGCTGCCGTTCCGCCGCAAGGACCGCGAGGCGGTGGACCGCGCGCTGGCCGCCGTCGGCATGCTGGAGCGGGCCGGGGACGGCGTGGCCGACCTCTCCGGCGGCCAGCAGCAGCGGGTGCTGATCGCCCGCGCCCTGGTCGGCTCCCCCGACCTGCTGATCATGGACGAGCCGATGGCCGGGGTGGACGCCGCCAGCCAGCAGGTGCTCGCCGACACCCTGCGCGCCGAGGTCGGCCGCGGCGCCGCCGTCCTCCTCGTGCTGCACGAACTCGGGCCGCTGGAGCCGCTGATCGACCGCGCCGTCGTCCTGCGGGACGGCTGCGTCGCGCACGACGGCCCGCCCGTGCCCAACACCGGCCTGCACGCGCTGCCCGGCCACGACCACGTCCACCCGCACGCCGACCTGACCCCGCCGAGGCTGCTCGCATGACCGAGATGCTGTCCTACGACTTCATGCAGCGCGCCCTGCTCGCCGCCGTCCTGGTCGGGATCACCGCCCCCGCCGTCGGCATCTACCTGGTGCAGCGCCGCCAGGCCCTGATGGGCGACGGCATGGGCCACGTCGCGATGACCGGCGTCGGCCTCGGATTCATCTTCCAGACCAGCCCGGTCTGGATGGCCGTCCTGGTCTGCGTCCTCGGCGCCGTCACCATGGAACTCGTCCGCTCCCGCGGCAACCAGCGCGGCGACATCGCCCTCGCCATGCTCTTCTACGGCGGCATGGCCTGCGGCAAGCTGCTCGTCTCGCTCTCCGCCGAGGCCGGCGCCGGCTCACTGGAGAGCTACCTGTGGGGCTCGATCCTCACCGTCGCCCCCGCCGACCTGGCCGCCATCGCGGTGCTCGGCGCGGTGGTCATCGCGGTCACCGTCGGCCTGCGCCGCCAGCTGTTCGCGATCTGCCAGGACGAGGACTTCGCCCGGGTCACCGGCCTGCCCGTGCGCACCCTCAACCTGCTGCTGGCCGTGATGGCCGCGGTCACCGTCACCGTCGCCATGCGGGTGGTCGGACTGCTGCTGGTCAGCGCCCTGATGGTGGTCCCGGTGGTCGCCGCCCAGCAGCTCACCCGCTCCTTCGCCGCCACCCAGGCCGCCTCGATCGCGCTCGGCGTGGTGGTCTCGCTGGCCGGGGTCACCGGCTCCTACCACCTCGACGTGCCCTCCGGACCGGCCATCGTGCTGCTCGCCATCGCGGTCTTCGCGGTGTTCAGCGCGCTCGCCGCGCCGCTCGCCCGGCGCCGCCACCGCGGCGACACCGAGCACGGGCCGAAGGTCTGCGACGTCCGACTGCCCGCCCGGACACCGGAACGGACTTCCCCCGACACGACCACCCCGGAGGGGCGGGCGGGGCTGGCACAATGATGTGCGAGACGCCCACGACCCCAGGAGGACCCACGGTGACCACCGCAGGCCCGTCGCCGCGCGCCCGATCGACCCGGCAGCGTGCCGCCGTCTCGGCAGCCCTGGACGAGATCGCGGATTTCCGCAGCGCGCAGGAGCTCCACGACCTGCTCAAGCACCGCGGGGACTCCGTCGGTCTGACCACGGTCTACCGCACCCTGCAATCGCTCGCCGACGCCGGTGAGGTGGACGTGCTGCGCACCGCCGACGGCGAGGCCGTCTACCGCCGGTGCAGCAGCGGGCACCACCACCACCTGGTCTGCCGGCACTGCGGCGCCACCGTCGAGGTGGAGGGCCCCGCGGTGGAGCGCTGGGCCAACTCGGTCGCCGTCGAGCACGGCTTCAGCGACATCGCGCACACGCTGGAGATCTTCGGCACCTGCGCGGAGTGCGCCAAGAAGGCCTGAGCGAAGGCCCGGGCAGGTCGGCCTGCCGCGGACACGACGGAAAGGACCCACCGGGATCAGCCCGGTGGGTCCTTTCCGTCGTGCGCGAACCCCGCCACCGCGAACCCCGTCGCCCGCGAACGCCGTCGCCCGCGAGCCCCGCGGACGGCGGCCGTCAGCGCTGGGACGGCCGCGGCGCGGGCAGCTCGTTCGGGATCGCCCCGCCGAAGCGCCGGTCGCGCATCGCGTACTGCTCGCAGGCGCGCCACAGGTCACGGCGGTCGAAGTCCGGCCAGAGCACGTCCTGGAACACGAGCTCGGCGTAAGCCGACTGCCAGAGCAGGAAGTTGGAGGTGCGCTGCTCGCCGCTGGGACGCAGGAAGAGGTCCACGTCCGGCATGTCCGGGTGGTACATGTACTTGGAGAGGGTCTTCTCGTTGACCTTCTTCGGGTCCAGCTTGCCGGCCGCGACGTCACGCGCGATCGCCTGCGCCGCGTCCGCCAGTTCGGCCCGGCCGCCGTAGTTGACGCACATGTAGAGCGTCACGGCGTCGTTGCCCTTGGTCTGCTCCTCGGCGACCTGCAGTTCCTGGACGACGCTCTTCCACAGCTTGGGCATCCGGCCGGCCCAGCGGATCCGCACGCCCATCTTGTCCATCTCGTCGCGGCGGCGGGCGATGACGTCCCGGTTGAAGTTCATCAGGAACTTCACCTCGTCGGGCGAGCGCTTCCAGTTCTCGGTGGAGAAGGCGTACAGCGAGATGTTCTTGACCCCGAGCTCGATGGCGCCCGCGAGGACGTCCAGCACGACGGACTCGCCGACCTTGTGGCCCTCGGTGCGGGGCAGTCCGCGCTCCTTGGCCCAACGGCCGTTGCCGTCCATCACGATGGCGACGTGCTCGGGCACCAGCTCGCCGGGGATCTTCGGGGGCTGTGCACCGGTGGCGTGCGGGGTCGGGGGCTCGTACGCCCGCTGCTTGCCGCCGCCGAAGAGCCGTCGCGCTGCCATGTGCTCACTTCTCCACGTATCTCATCGAGCGGATGCCCCGCTCCAGGTGCCACTGCAGATAGGCCGCGACCAGGCCGCTGCCCTCCCGCCAGTACCGCGGCTCGCAGGCGTCGGCCGTCTGCCAGTCCCCTGACAGCAGCGCCCCGAGCAGTACCAGTGTCTCAGGGGAGGGTACGGCACATCCGGGCACTCGGCAGTCCGCGCAGAGCACCCCGCCCGCCGGGAGCGAGAAGAAACGGTTCGGCCCCTCCAGGCCGCACTTGGCGCAGTCCGTGAAGCTCGCGCCGTACCCGTTCACCGCGAGCGAGCGCAGCAGGAAGGCGTCCAGCACCAGGTGCGACTCGTGGAGCCCCGCCGCCAGCGTGCGCAGCCCGCCCACCAGCAGCAGGTACTGCTGGACGGCGGGCTCGCCCTCGTTCTCGGCGAAGCGCTCGGCCGTCTCCAGCATCGCGGTGCCGGCGGTGTAGCGGCCGTAGTCCGTGACGATCGAGCCGCCGTACGGCGCGATGGTCTCCACCTGGGTGCAGAGCGGCAACCCGCGGCCGACCAGCTCACTCCCCCGGCTGAAGAACTGCACGTCCACGTGCGAGAACGGCTCCAGACGGGCACCGAACTTGGACTTCGTCTTCCGCACCCCGCGCGCCACCGCCCGCACCTTGCCGTGCTGGCGGGTCAGCAGGGTGATGATCCGATCGGCCTCGCCGAGCTTCTGCGCCCGCAACACGACGCCGTCGTCCCGGAAAAGACTCATGCCGACCATTCTCCCCCAGCCGCGGACAACGCCGGACAGCCGTGTTGCCCGCACCGGGGCCGTGGGGGAGGACCACTTCGGTGCGGGTCACGGCGGGCCCGGAGGGGGTCGGGCCCGTTTGTGGGGGATTCCGGAGATGGTCAACGGGTGGTCTGCGGGCGGTTCACGGGATGACGACGGGGGGTGACGACGGGGGGTGACGACGGGACTCCGGCCGGGCTCGCGTCCGGGCCGATCACGGGTGGCCGCGTGCCGGACGTCGACTGCGGGTACGGGCGCCCGGGCCGGCCGCGCGCCCGGAGCGACTACTTGTACGGCGCCCGGGTCGCCGCCTCCAGCAGCGCCCCGACCCGCGCCTGCGCCAGGTCCAGGCAACGCCCGACCGCGGCCAGCGCCTCGCGCTCCTGCGGCAGGTAGCGCCCGTCGGCCAGGGCGATCGCCGCGCCCTGCAGCAGCAGCCGCTCGCGGCCCTGGTGGGCGAGGTGCGGGGTGAGCGGTTCGAGCACGGCGTGCAGTTCCACGGCCAGGCCGCCGGACATCCCGTGGGCGTCGTAGAGCTCGCCGCCGAGCCCCGAGAGCGCGGCGAGCGCGGCCAGCACCTGGGCCTCGCCGCAGTCCTCGAACCCGGCTTCGCGCACCGCCGTGCAGGCCGCCTCGCGGGCCGCCCGGTGGGCGGTGCCGCCGGCCGCGAGCAGGGCCAGCGCGACGGTGTACTGGGCGTCCCGCAGCATCGCGCCGAGGCGCACGCAGGTCGGCTGCTCCAGGCTCTCGACGCCGTACCGGCCGTGGCAGCTGGTGCACTGCACGCTGCCGATCACCGGTCCGAGCGGGAGCACCGGGGTGCCGAGCAACCGCAGCCACCGCCGGCCGTGCTGTCGGCGGTAGTTGCGGTCCCCGCCGCAGCCCGGGCAGAAGAAGTCACCGAGAACGTCAGTCCGCCACCGCGGGCGAACACCCCACAACCTTGTCACGGCGCCACTCCCCAGACATGGCAGGCGGCCTGCTCGACGATGGGCAGGTCACGCGACCGGACACCGAGCCGTCCCACCGACCCGGCTTTCCGGTGGATCGATGTTGCCATGGTTACCGGCACGTGTCAGTACCTCGAACGGCTTCCGATCCCAAAAAATGTGGCGCAGGCCACAACGGGCCGCGCACACGGCGAAGGGCCGCCCCGGGGACGGCCCTTCGCACACCACCCGTACGAATTACCCGCGCTGCGAGCGGTTGACGGCGCTGATCATGGCCTTCAGCGAGGCCAGCACCGTGTTGCCGTCGATGCCCACGCCCCACAGCACCTTGCCGTCCACCGCGCACTCGACGTACGCGGCGGCCTGCGCGTCGCCGCCCTCGCTCAGCGCGTGCTCGGCGTAGTCCAGGACGCGTACGTCGAAGCCGATCCGGGCCAGCGCGTCGGCGAAGGCCGACACCGGGCCGTTGCCGGTACCGCTCAGCGCCACCGGCGCGCCGTCCACCAGCGCCTCGGCGGTCAGCGCGTCCCGGCCGTCCTCGGTGGTCAGGGTACGCGAACCGCTCAGCGACAGCCGGCCCCACGGGTTGCCCGGGGTCGGCAGGTACTCGTCCTCGAAGACCCGCCAGATCTCCGCCGGGGTGACCTCGCCGCCCTCGGCGTCGGTCTTGGCCTGGATGATCCGGGAGAACTCGATCTGCATCCGGCGCGGCAGGTCCAGCTTGTGGTCGTTCTTCAGGACGTACGCCACACCGCCCTTGCCGGACTGGCTGTTGACCCGGATGACCGCCTCGTAGGTGCGGCCGACGTCCTTCGGGTCGATCGGCAGGTACGGCACGCCCCAGGTGTGCTCCTCCACCGGCACGCCCGCCGCCTTCGCGTCCGCCTCCAGGGCGTCGAAGCCCTTCTTGATGGCGTCCTGGTGCGAGCCCGAGAAGGAGGTGTACACCAGGTCGCCGGCGTACGGGTGGCGCGGGTGCACCTCCATCTGGTTGCAGTACTCGGCGGTGCGGCGCACCTCGTCGATGTCGGAGAAGTCGATCTGCGGGTCGATGCCCTGCGAGAACAGGTTCATCCCCAGCGTCACCAGGTCGACGTTGCCGGTCCGCTCGCCCTGCCCGAACAGGCAGCCCTCGATGCGGTCGGCACCCGCCATGTAGGCCAGCTCGGCGGAGGCGACGGCGGTGCCGCGGTCGTTGTGCGGGTGCACCGACAGGCAGACGAACTCCCGGCGTGACAGGTTGCGCGACATCCACTCGAACTGGTCGGCCTGGACGTTCGGGGTGGCCCGCTCGATGGTGGCCGGCAGGTTCAGGATGATCTCGCGGCCCTCGCCCGGCTGCCAGACGTCCATGACCGCCTCGCAGACCTCCAGCGCGAAGTCCAGCTCGGTGTCGACGAAGATCTCCGGCGAGTACTGGAAGCCGAAGACGGTGTCCTCGCCCAGCAGCTTCTCCGCGTACTCCATCACCAGCCGGGTGCCGTCGGTGGCGATCGCCTTGGTGGCCGCCTTGTCGTTGCGGAACACCACCCGGCGGAACAGCGGCGCGGTCGCGTTGTACAGGTGGACGGTCGCGCGCGGCGCACCGACCAGCGACTCGACGGTCTTCTCGATCAGCTCCTCGCGGGCCTGCGTCAGCACCGAGATGGTGACGTCCTCCGGGATCGCCCCCTCCTCGATCAGCGACCGTACGAAGGCGTGGTCGGTGGCACCGGAGGAGGGGAAGCCGACCTCGATCTCCTTGTAGCCCATCGCGACCAGCAGGTCGAACATCTTGCGCTTGCGGGCCGGGGACATCGGGTCGATCAGCGCCTGGTTGCCGTCCCGCAGGTCGGTCGAGAGCCAGCGCGGCGCCTTGGTGATCACGGCATCCGGCCAGGTGCGGTCCGGCAGGTCCACGGTGCCGAACGGCAGGTAGCGCCCGTACCGCATGCCGGACGGCTGCTGGCGCACCGAGGCGGCGGTGATCGGGGTGGGCCGGTCGACGAAGGCGCGAGCGGCAGGGATGGACGCGGCGGAGGTCTGCTCGGTCATGGAGGTGACTCTCGGCTTCCTGTGGATGCGTGGTGCGGGCGGGTCGGGAGGGATCAACACCGACTGGCCGGCCTCTGCTGCCGCTCGCGACCCACCGTCGGATCGCCGATTGCGCACAGCTCGTTCCCCGCGGCGAGGGAGCCGGCCCCAGTGGACTACAGGCCCTCGACGCGGCAGCTAAGAAGAAGCAGCCCGTTGCGCATGATGAGCCCCAGCGTAACCCAGCGCCGCGCGCCCCCGAAGTGATCCGGGCTTCCGTTCCACTCCTTGAGACGCCGACTGGTCATGTCAAGGGTGGTGACAACAGGTCATACAAGCCTCACCCTGGGCCACATGACTGCAGCAGTACCGATCTGCACGATCGTCCCGCCGTACGTCCTCGACCGCCTCGCCGAGGCCGGTCACGAAGCCGCCGTCCACTCCCTCGCGCTCGACGCCGCACACCGTGCGGCCCGGCTCTCCCCGCCCCGGCCCACCGCCGGCGCCCCCGGCCTCAACCGGGTGATCTCCGACGCCGCCCACGGCCAGCGGCTGCCCGGCCGCACCGCGCGCACCGAGGGCCAGGCGGCGGCCTCCGACGCCTCCGTCAACCACGCCTACGACGGCCTCGGCGCCACCTTCGCGCTCTACGCCGACGCCTTCGGCCGGCACTCCATCGACGACCACAACCTGCGGCTGGACGCCAGCGTCCACTACGCCCGCAACTACGACAACGCCTTCTGGAACGGCCACCAGATGGTCTTCGGCGACGGCGACGGCGAGATCTTCGGCGACTTCACCGCCTGCATCGACGTCATCGGCCACGAACTCACCCACGGCGTCACCCAGTTCACCGCCGGACTGGACTACCAGGACCAGCCCGGCGCGCTCAACGAGTCGGTCTCCGACGTCTTCGGCTCGCTGGTCAAGCAGTACGCGCTGCGCCAGAGCGCCGCCGACGCCGACTGGCTGATCGGCGCCGGGCTGCTGGCCCCCGGCGTCCAGGGCGTCGCGCTGCGCTCGATGAAGGCGCCCGGCACCGCCTACGACGACCCCAGGCTCGGCAAGGACCCGCAGCCCGCGCACATGCGGGACTACCTGGAGACCGCCGAGGACAACGGCGGCGTGCACATCAACTCCGGCATCCCCAACCACGCGTTCTACCTGCTGGCCACCGCCCTCGGCGGCTCGGCCTGGGAGCGCGCCGGGCGGATCTGGTACGACGCGCTGACCGGGCGCACGCTGCCCGCCGACGCCGACTTCACCGCCTTCGCCCGGGCCACCGTGGCCGCCGCCAAGGCCCGCTACCCCGACCAGTCCTCGATCGCGGACACCGTCACGGCCTCGTGGGCGCAGGTCGGGGTCAGCCCGGGGTGACCCGGGCGGGCGGGTTTCCGGGCCGGGCGGGCAGGTTCCGGGCGGGGCGGGCGGAGGTCGTCGGACGACACGAGAGTGGTTGAGACCGGGTTGAGGTGCGCTTAAGGTCACGGTCCGGGAAAAGCGCCGCAAAAGCCTTCCCTGCGTAGCACCATGGACACCATGCGTATCCAGGTGACCCGGACCGGCGGCTTCGCCGGAATCGTCCGCCACGCGGAGCTCGACACCGCCGAGCGCACGGACGCCCCGCACGTCCACGCCCTCGCCCGCGAGGCCGTCGCGGGCGGGCTGCGCGCCCCCTCGTACGGGGTGCCGGACGGTTTCCACTACGAGATCACCGTCGACGGCCGGACGGTGTACTGCGCCGACCCGAAGCTCACCGACTCCCAGCGGGAGCTGGTGTCGCTGGTGCTGCGCGAGGGCGCGTAGCACTTCCCCCCGGCTCCCGGGTGCGCAACTCCCCCGCGCCGCAGCCCCGCTGACGCCGCGCCCGGCCGGACACGACGAGGGCCCGCCCGGACGCCACGGCGTCCGGACGGGCCCCGGGTGTCCCCGCGGCTCGAACTCCCCGGTCAGAAGCCGAGCTTGCGCAGCTGCTTCGGGTCGCGCTGCCAGTCCTTGGCGACCTTGACGTGCAGGTCGAGGTAGACCGGCGTGCCGAGCAGCGCCTCGATGTGCTTGCGGGCGGTGGTGCCGACGTGCTTGAGCCGCGAGCCCTTGGCGCCGATCACGATCGCCTTCTGGCTCTGCCGCTCGATGTAGACGTTGGCGTGGATGTCCAGCAGCGGACGGTCCGCCGGGCGGCCCTCGCGCGGGAGCATCTCCTCGACCACGACGGCCAGCGAGTGCGGCAGCTCGTCCCGCACGCCTTCCAGCGCGGCCTCGCGGATCAGCTCGGCGACCATGATCTGCTCGGGCTCGTCGGTGAGGTCGCCGTCCGGGTAGAGCTGGTCGCCCTCCGGCAGCAGCTTGGTGAGCAGGTCGGCGACCAGCTCCACCTGCTTGTCGCCGACCGCGGAGACCGGGATGATCTCGGCCCACTCGAAGCCCAGCTCGATGCCGAGCTGGTGGATGGCGATCAGCTGCTCGGCCAGGCGCTTGGAGTCGACCAGGTCGGTCTTGGTGACGATGGCGACCTTCGGGGTCTTCTTGATCCCGGCGATCTCCTTGGCGATGAACTTGTCGCCGGGGCCGATCTTCTGGTCGGCGGGCAGGCAGAAGCCGATCACGTCGACCTCGGCCCAGGTGGTGCGGACCAGGTCGTTGAGGCGCTCGCCGAGCAGCGTGCGCGGCTTGTGCAGACCGGGGGTGTCGACCAGCACGAGCTGGGCGTCGGGGCGGTGCACGATCCCGCGCACGGTGTGCCGGGTGGTCTGCGGGCGGTCGGAGGTGATCGCGACCTTCGTCCCCACCAGGGCGTTGGTCAGGGTCGACTTGCCCGCGTTGGGCCGGCCGACGAAGCACGCGAACCCGGAGCGGTACGAGGAGGAAGGGGCATTCATGGGCTCCATTCTCCCTGATCACCGGAGCCCCGCCGTCCGGGGTCACCCCGAGGGGGTCAGCCCTTCTTCCCGCCCTTGCCGTTCGCGGGGATCAGCGAGACCACCACCAGCACCAACAGGAAGCCCAGCGAGCCGAACAGCCAGGCCGGCGAACCGCTCTCCTGCCACTTCCCCAGCCCCATCACGAACAGCAGCAGCCCGGCGAAGAACGCCACCGCCCCCATGCCCCAGCCCCCTCACCGAGTCCACTCCCCCGGTGAGATTATCTGCAGAAACCATGGGGGCAACCGCGCCGGGCCACCGAAACCGAGAACGGCCGACCGACCCGAAGCCTCCCGCGCCCCCGGCGCCCCTCAGCGCGCCTCGGCCGCCACCCGCAGCACGCCGTCCGGACCGGCCAGCAGCACCGGCGTCCCGGCCCCGCCCAGGTCCCGCACGGCCGCCAGATCGGACTCGGCCGGCTGCTCCGCCTCGCTCACCACGGCCGCCGCCTCCAGCGACCTGGCACCGCTGGCCACCGCCATCGCCACCGCCGTCTGCAGCGCGCTCAGCCGCAGCGACTCCAGGGCGACCGTCCCGGCCACGTAGGTGCGGCCGGTCTCGTCACGCACCGCGGCCCCCTCGGGGACGCCGTTGCGGGCGCGGGCCGAGCGGGCCAGGGTGATGATCTTCTTGTCTTCGGGATCGAGCTCGACGATGTCACTCATGCCGCCGAGCATAGGCACCTCTCCCGGATCAGTGGCCGACCGGGTGGGTGGGGCCCGGGTTCGGGTTCATGACCTTGACGAAGGTCTTCGGGCCGGACGGCATCGGCACCTCGCGCTCGGCGCGCTGACGCCAGTACGGGTTGTCGTGCGGCAGGTGGCTGCTCACCCGTCCGTACATCCCGAAGGTCGTCAGCACGACCCCGAAGACGAACGCGAACAGCACGTTCGACATCCGGAAGTTGAGGATGTTGGCGTCCGGGCGCCCCAGCACCGTCAGGCCGTAGAAGCCGGACAGCACGAACAGCACGCCCACCACCATGTTCAGGTTCGCGGCGAAGTTCCCGCCGATCACCGCCCCCACCACCAGGATCGCGCCCGCCACGATGGACAGGACGGCCAGCGCGCCGTTGGTCGACAGCCCCACGACCTGATCGCCCCGCGTGTCGAGGAACCCCGGGTGGTCGGCGACCCCCAGGGCCCCGAACACGATCAGGAAGACCCCCCCGAGCCCCGCCCCGATCCGCCAGACCGTGACGAGCTTGTGGTCGACGGGCAGTTCGTCTTGCAGCTTCATGGCGACCTCCAGAGCTCGGCCACGGCCTAGCTGTAGGGATGGCTCCCCTGCATGTGCGGCGTCTCGTGCATGTAGAGCGAGCCGCACTGCTGGCAGCAGCGCAACCCGGTGCCCCACTCCTGCTCGGGCCGCGTCTCTGCGTCGTCAGGCATGGTCCGGCCACAGAGCGCCGTCGACAGGTCCTCGTCCCGCACCACGTGCCAGGACTTGACTCCGCCGGCCGCCCCCTGCGGGCCGTACTCCGCGCGAAGTTTGTGCGTCATGCCCTCCATGGTCCAAGCCTGGTCGCGCCCCGGCAACCCCAGGGCGACCAGGCCGTCCCCACATCGCCCCATCTCCACCCGAGCGGATACTTGCACAGAGCAAAGTGGAGATCTACACTCAGCATTGTGGAGAACACCCCTTCCAGGAGTGGAAGACCACTCCTTACACAAGAAGAGCTCGTGGAGCTCGAAGAACTCGGCAAACCGATCTCGTATCCCACCGGGAGCGTCCTGTTCGGCGAGGGGGAGGAGACCGACTTCGCCCTGCTGATCCGCAAGGGCCTCGTCAGGATCCAGACGGGGACCCCTTCGCGCATCGTCGCGATTCGCGGCGAGAGCGAGATGGTCGGCGAGATGGCGGCCGCGAACAGAAAGCCCCGCTCGGCCAGCGTCTACGCCATGAACCCGGTCGAGGCCCTCTACATCTCGGCGGCCAACTGGCTGCGGTTCCTCTACGACCACCCCCGGGCCATGCACGCCCAGCTCGTCGCCGCCGAAGAACGGTTGAACGAGGCGACACGGAAGAGCGTCGAGTCCTTCCTCGGCGTCGAGCAGCGGCTGGCCAAGGTGCTGGTCGAGTTCGAGGGCAAAGGCGCCGGCGCTGTCCAGGACGGCCGGTTCGCGCTACAGCTCAGCCAACGCGAACTCGCCGACGTCGTGGGCGCTTCGCGGGAAACGGTCGTCCAGGTCGTTCGGGCGCTGAAGGCACGGGGGATCGTCACCACCGGCAGGCAGACAACGATCATCGAGAACCTGGAAGCGCTGCGCGGGATCGCGAGCGGTGATCAGACGGCCTCTCCCTGACGTTACGGGGTCGGCTCCGCATCCACGAAGGGACGGCCAGTGCGCGAGAAAGAACCTGCGGGCGTTCTCCGACACCCGCTGATCCGCGAACTGGTCGCCCTCGATCTCCCGGCCGATGACTACGTCATCTTCGGCAGCGGTCCACTGCTCGCGCACGGCATCCGCACCGAACTGGGAGATCTCGACCTGGTCGCCCGGGGATCGGCATGGCAACGGGCCGAACAGACCGGGACACCGTGCCGTGGCGCGGTCACCGGGGGTCTCGGCTACCAGTTCGACGGCGGCCGGATCACCGTCTTCCCCAACTGGATCTCACCGGACTGGGACACCGACGACTTGATCGATCACGCCGAGGTCGTCGACGGCCTCCGGTTCGCCCGGCTCAAGGACGTCCTGGCGTACAAGCAACAGCTTCGCCGCCCGAAGGACGTCGTCGACATCCGCACCATCATGCGATTCGTGACGGAACACCGCTGACCGCCGTCCCGCTCGCAGTCCGCCGCCGGATCACCGGCGGCATTCCGGCACCTTCCGACCCGGACCACGTGTGAGGGCCCTGATGTCCAGCTCCAGCATGGCACCCGATACACCCCACCAACCCTGCGTCAGGTGCGCCCGACGGGCGCACCGCCACAGCCGGGTCAAGCAGCGGCTGAGGGTCACCGCCCAGGCCGTGACCGGTGTGATCACCGCGGCGAACATCGGAGCGGCGGTGACGTTGCTCCTCCTCGGTCGACCGGACGAGGCGAGCGCCTGCGCCGCCGTCGCCAGCGCCGGCCTGACCACCGGCAAAGCCCTGACACGGGACAAGCACGAGGAGTGAGAACGCGAAGCCCCCTGCCCGGAGCCCATCAAGGCATCGGGCAAGGGGTCCCCCGCCGCTACTCGCCCGCCGCCGCCTCGGGTTCGTCGGTCGCGCGGACCGGGGAGGCGACCATCGAGCCGATCCGGTTGCGGCGCCCGGCCGAGGACTCGGCGGTCAGGAGGATGCCGGTCAGGTCGCCGTCGGCCGGCTCCGGCAGCGGGATCTCGCAGGCGGAGCCGGGGATCGGCACCCGGCCGAGGTGCTTGGCCAGCAGGCCGCCGACGGTCTCGACGTCCTCGTCCTCCAGCTCGATGCCGAACAGCTCGCCCAGGTCCTCCACCAGCAGGCGGGCGGTGATCCGGTACGAGCCGTCGCCGAGGTCCTCGACCGGCGCGATCTCCCGGTCGTACTCGTCGGTGATCTCGCCGACGATCTCCTCCAGGACGTCCTCGATCGTGACGAGGCCGGCCGTGCCGCCGTACTCGTCGATCACGATCGCCACGTGCGAGCGGCGCTGCTGCATCTCGCGCAGCAGGTCGCCGGCCGGCTTGGAGTCCGGGACGAAGACGGCCGGGCGCATCACCGCGCCGACCTCCTCGGCCTCGGCCTCCCGGTTGATGTGGGTGCGCCGCACCAGGTCCTTGAGGTAGACGATGCCGACCACGTCGTCCTCGTTGTCGCCGACCACCGGGATCCGTGAGAAGCCCGAGCGCAGCGCCAGGGTGAGCGCCTGCCGGACGGTCTTGTGCCGCTCGATCATCACCAGGTCGGTGCGCGGCACCATCACCTCGCGCACGATGGTGTCGCCCAGTTCGAAGACCGAGTGCACCATCCGGCGCTCCTCGTCCTCGATCAGGTCGTCCTTCTCGGCGAGGTCCACCAGGGCCCGCAGTTCCGCCTCGGAGGCGAACGGCCCCTCCCGGTAGCCCTTGCCCGGGGTCAGCGCGTTGCCGAGCAGGATCAGCAGCCGCGGGATCGGGCCGAGCACGGCGGCCAGCGGCAGCAGCACGAAGGAGGACGCGGTCGCCGTGGTGAGCGGGTGCTGGCGCCCGATCGTGCGCGGCGAGACGCCCATCGCGACGAAGGACACCAGCACCATCACGCCGAACGCCAGCAGCACGGCCTGCCAGGTCGGGCTGACGTTGCGCACGCACACCACGGTGACCAGGACGGCCGCCGCCATCTCGCTGGCGACCCGGATCAGGGTCGCCAGGTTGAGGTAGCGGATCGGGTCGGAGGCCAGGGTCAGCAGCCGTGCCGAGCCGCGTCGGCCGACCCGCACGGCCTCCTCCGCCCTGAACCGGGAGACCCGGGAGATGCCCGCCTCGGCGCACGCGGCCAGCCAGCCGAGCACGACGAGCAGCACGGCACCCAGGATGAAGCTCGTACTCTCACCACTCACAGGGGTTCGGGCTCCGCGCTCAGTGGGTGGTGGGGGCCGGGGAGATGCCGCCGAGGCCGCGGCCCGCCCGCCAGTCGTCCAGGATGCGCTTCTGGAGGGCGAACATCTCCTCCTCCTCCTCGGGCTCCTCGTGGTCGTAGCCGAGGACGTGCAGCACACCGTGCACGGTGAGCAGCTGCAGCTCCTCGTCCATCGAGTGCTTCGAGGGGGCGGCCTTGCCCTGCTGCTCGGCGACCTCGGGGCAGAGCACGATGTCGCCGAGCAGGCCCTGCGGGAGTTCCTCGCCCTCCTTGCCGGGACGCAGCTCGTCCATCGGGAAGGACATCACGTCGGTGGGTCCGGGGAGGTCCATCCACTGGATGTGCAGCTCCTCCATCGCCGCACCGTCCACCAGGATCACGGACAGTTCGGACTGCGGGTGGATCCGCATCTTGTCCAGTGCGAAGCGGGCGACGTCGAGGATGGCTTCCTCATCGGCGTCCCAACCGGACTCGTTGGCGATGTCGATCGACATGACGGGCTGTGTGCTCAGCTTTCGGTGCGATGGGACTGTCGGGGTGCTCGGGGTGCCCGGGGCGCCGTGGCCTTGCCCGGGCGCCGCTGGGCGGGCTTGCGGGGAGCGGTTCCGCTCTCCTCGGCCTCCTGGCGGGCGTCCCAGCGCTCGTAGGCGTCCACGATCCGGCCGACCAGCTTGTGGCGGACCACGTCCGTGCTGGTGAGGACGGAGAAGTGGATGTCGGGCACGTCGGCCAGGATCTCCTGGACGACCTTGAGGCCGCTCCTGGTGCCGCCCGGGAGGTCGATCTGGCTGGTGTCGCCGGTGACGACCACCCGGGAGTTGAACCCGAGGCGGGTGAGGAACATCTTCATCTGCTCGGGCGAGGTGTTCTGGGCCTCGTCGAGGATGATGAAGGCGTCGTTGAGGGTGCGGCCGCGCATGTACGCGAGCGGCGCGACCTCGATGGTGCCGGCCGCCATCAGGCGCGGGATGGAGTCCGGGTCCATCATGTCGTGCAGCGCGTCGTAGAGCGGGCGCAGGTACGGGTCGATCTTCTCGTAGAGGGTGCCGGGCAGGAAGCCCAGCCGCTCCCCCGCCTCGACCGCCGGGCGGGTCAGGATGATCCGGTTGACCTCCTTGGCCTGCAGGGCCTGCACGGCCTTGGCCATCGCCAGGTAGGTCTTGCCGGTGCCGGCCGGGCCGAGGCCGAAGACGATCGTGTGCTTGTCGATCGCCTCGACGTAGCGCTGCTGGTTGAGGGTCTTGGGGCGGATCGTGCGGCCGCGGTTGGACAGGATGTTCGCGGTGAACACCTGGGACGGCGCCGGGCTGTCCGGGTCCTGCTCCTGGCCGCGGAGCATGGCGATGGAGCGCTCCACGGAGTCCTCCGTCAGGGGCTGGCCGGTGCGCAGCACCAGCAT
This sequence comes from Kitasatospora sp. NPDC097691, assembly GCF_040302665.1. Taxonomy (NCBI): domain Bacteria; kingdom Bacillati; phylum Actinomycetota; class Actinomycetes; order Kitasatosporales; family Streptomycetaceae; genus Kitasatospora; species Kitasatospora sp. NPDC097691. The sequence continues at coordinate 92,484 of NZ_JBEORY010000021.1, forward strand.
CATCTCGTTGAAGAGCTTCTTGACGAGGGCGACCTCGGCACGCTCCCCGGTGGCGGTCACCTCGTTGCCGCGGACGTGGATGTCGGCGGCGGGGAAGCCCTGCTCGATCACGCGCAGCAGCGAGTCCGCCGTACCGAGCAGGGTGACCATCGGGTGCTTCTCGGGGATGACGATCCGGGCGCTGACGCGGCCGTCGTCGGCCGGTTCGGGGCGCGACTGTCCATTGGTACGGGTCTGCGATGTGTCACTCATAGGTCGGCGCTGGGGCCTGCCTCATCCCATCCGTGGTGTCGTGTGCCGCTCGGTGTCTCCGGGGCACCAGGGTACGCCGCGGGCGTGATCGCCGCGGCGGGCGGCGGGGCCGCACCCGTCGATGCTGCGGCAGTTCGCGGAACGGCGCGAGCCCTTTTTCACGGCTGGCGGCGGGCGGGGACGGGCACCCGGGCGAGGTCGGCGGCCAGCACCAGCTCCCCGTCGAAGTGCTTGCGGGCGTCGGCCAGGTGCTGGCCGAGGTCCGGGTAGCGCTGGGAGAAGTGGGTCAGCACCAGCGTGCGCGCGCCGGCCTCGGCGGCGACCTTGGCGGCCTGCCCGGCGGTGAGATGGCCGTGCTCCTCGGCGAGGCGGGCGTCGGCGTCGGTGAAGGTGGCCTCGACGACCAGCAGGTCGGTGCCCTCCGCGAGGGCGTGCACGCCCTCGCAGAGCCGGGTGTCCATCACGAAGGCGAACTTCTGGCCCGGGCGGGGCTCGCTGACCTCGTCCAGGGTCACCCGGCGGCCGTCCGCCTCGACCGCGCCCTCGTGCTGCAGCCGGCCCACCGCCGGGCCCCGGACGCCCAGGGCGGCGAGCCGTTCGGGCACCAGGCGGCGGCCGTCCGGCTCGGACAGCCGGTAGCCGAAGGACTCCACCGGGTGGTCCAGTCGTACCGCGTCCAGCGCGAAGCGGGCGCCGGGCGCGGGCAGCGGCCCCGGCTCGTCGATCGGCCGGGGCCGCAGCACGGCGGTCTCGTGGTACGCGGTGGCGTGCCGCAGCCGCTCGAAGTAGACCTCACCGGAGGCCGGGAAGTACACGTCCACCGGGTGCGGGACGCGGTCCAGGTTGATCCGCTGGATCACCCCCGCGAGGCCCAGGCAGTGGTCGCCGTGGAAGTGGGTGACGGCGATCCGGGTGATCTGGGTGGCCGTCACCCCGGCGTGCAGCATCTGGCGCTGGGTGCCCTCGCCGGGGTCGAACAGCAGCCCCTCGCCGTCCCAGCGCAGCAGGTAGCCGTTGTGGTTGCGGTGCCGGGTGGGCACCTGGCTGGCGGTGCCGAGGACGACGAGTTCGCGCTGGGACACCTGGGATCAGACCATGCTCTCGGTCATGCGGGTGCCGCCGAGCACGTGGACGTGGGCGTGGAAGACGGTCTGCCCGGCGCCCGCACCGGTGTTGAAGATCAGCCGGTAGTCCGTGATGCCCTCGTCCTCGGCCACCCGGCCCGCCTCGGCGAGCAGCTCGCCGGCGATCTCCGGCTCGGCGGCGGCCAGCGCGGCGGCGTTCGGGTAGTGGACGTGCGGGATGACCAGGACGTGCACGGGGGCCTTGGGGGCGATGTCGCGGAAGGCGAGGGTGCGCTCGGTCTTGCGCACCACGGTCGCCGGGATCTCGCCCGCCACGATCTTGCAGAACAGGCAGTCGGGCTGCGGCTCGCCAGCCATCGGCTACTCCTCGGGATCGGTACGTCGGGTGGTGGGGCCGTACGGGCGCAGCCTAGCCGAGCCCGGCCACGGCCTGCCGGTACTCCTGCAGGTGCTTCCAGCGCACCGCGCGCATGCCGACGATGTCGCCGTCGTCCAGGTCGAAGTCCTCGGAGATCAGCGCCACCGCGAGGAAGACGAAGCCGAGCAGCCAGCGCCTGGTGAGCCGCCACATGTTGGGCCGCATCACCCGCTTGGTGCGCACCACCCGCATCGCCAGGACCGCCTTGCCGACGCTGAAGCCGACGAGGCGGGCGAGCACCACCTGGTTGAGGAAGGACACGGCGAGACCGACGACGAGCAGCGCCACGAAGTACGGCACGGCCGGGCCGCCGCTCTGGACGGTGTGGCCGGCCACGTGACGGACCTTCGGGCGGCTCGCGGCGTTGGCGGCGACGAAGCCGAGACCGACCGCGAGGAAGAAGTCGAGCACGATCGCCAGGAAGCGCCGGCCGCCGCCCGCCTCCTTGGGGCACGGCGGCAGCGCCGCGGCCGGCTGCAGGTGCTGCGGCTGCTGCGGGTAGGGGTTGGGGTAGGGGTCAGGCTGACCGTACTGCGGCTGCGGCTGCCCGTACTGCTGGGGCTGCCCGTACTGCGGCTGCGGCTGCCCGTACTGCTGCTGCGGCGGCGGCTGCTGGTGGCCCTGCGGCGCGTACCCCTGCGGCGGGTACGGCTGCGGTTGCTGCTGGTAGGGCGGGTACGGCTGCGGTTGCGGCGGTCCGTAAGGGTTCTGGTCGTACTGCGGCGGCGGATAGCCCTGCGCCATGGTGATTCCCCCGAAAGCTGTGGATCAAGAAGCAGCCCCGCATCCTACCCACGCCCCGGAGCGGAAAGTCGGCCCTTGCGACTTCCCGCTCCGGGGCCCGCCGTCCCCGAACCGGCGGGCCGCGCCGGTGCCGCTACCGCCAGGGCAGCGGCGGCGCGGTGCGGGCCGGGGTCCCCGCGAGGGCGGCGAGGGCGATCCGCACGCCCTCGGCGAGCTGCGGGTCCTCGCCGGCCGCCCAGTGGTGCGGGGCGATCGGCACCTCGACGTCCGGGTCGACGCCGTGGTTCTCCACGCCCCAGCCGTAGTTCTCCAGCCAGAACGCGTACTTGGGCTGGGTGACCAGGGTGCCGTCGACCAGCCGGTAGCGGCTGTCGATGCCGATCACCCCGCCCCAGGTGCGGGTGCCGACCACCGGGCCGATCCCGAGTGCCTGGATGGCGGCGTTGACGATGTCGCCGTCCGAGCCGGAGTCCTGGTCGGCGAGCGCGACGACCGGCCCGCGCGGGGCGTCGCCGGGGTACGGCACCGGGCTGTCGGTGTCCCGGCTGACGTTCCAGCCGACGATCCGGCGGGCGAGCTTCTCGATCACCAGCTGCGAGGTGTGGCCGCCGCGGTTCTCCCGGATGTCGACGATCACGCCCTCCTTGGCCATCTCAGAGCGCAGGTCGCGGTGGATCTGGGCCCAGCCGGTGGTCTGCATGTCGGGGACGTGCAGGTAGCCGAGCCGGCCGTCGGACAGTTCGCGCACGGCGGCCCGCCGGCCGGCCACCCAGTCGTGGTAGCGCAGCGCCTCGTCGTCGGCGAGCGGGACGACCACCGGGTGGCGCCGGTCGGTGCCGTCCTTGCCGGCCACGGTGAGTTCCACCGGCTGCCCGGCGGTGCCGGCCAGCAGCGGGGCGGGGCCGGTGACCGGGTCCACCAGGCGGCCGTTGACCGCCAGGACGGCGTCGCCCGGGCGGATCGCGGCACCGGGCGCGGCCAGCGGCGAGCGGGCCCTCGGGTCGGAGGACTCGCCGGGCAGGATCCGGGCGATCCGCCACTGCTCGCCGTCCTTCACGAGGTCCGCGCCGAGCAGGCCCTGGCGCCGGGCGGGCTCGGCGTGTTGGCCGTAGGGGATCACGTAGGCGTGCGAGGTGCCGAGTTCGCCGTGCACCTCCCAGAGCAGGTCGACCAGGTCGTCGTGCGAGCCGACCCGCTCCACCAGCGGCCGGTAGCGCTCCAGGACGCCGGCCCAGTCCACGCCGGCGAGGTCGGGGCGCCAGAAGTTGTCCCGCATCAGCCGGCCGTTCTCGGCGAACATCTGCCGCCACTCGGCGGCCGGGTCGACGGTGACGCGCAGCCGGGCGAGGTCCACGGCGGTCTCGTCGTCCTCGCCGGCGGCCTTGTGGTCGGCCGGGACGATCCGCAGCTCGCCCTCGTCCAGCACGGCGACCCGGCCGCCGTCCCCGCTGACCGCGAAGCCGTCGACGTCGTGCACCAGCTGCTCGACCCGGCGCTTCTTCAGGTCGAAGCGCTCCAGCACCGGCCGGGGCCGTTCGTCCTCCAACGAGGCCGCCTCGTCGCCGAGTTCGCCGAGCAGCGGAACCCTGGTCCACAGCACGCCGTCCTTGGCGGCCCGCAGGGTGCCGAACAGGCCGCCCTCGACCGGGAACGGGACGATCCGGTCGGCGATGCCGTCCAGGTCCACCCTGGTCACCGGCGCCGAGTCGGTGCCGCCCTCCTCGCCGTCCGCCTTCTTGGCCCGGGGCTCGTCCTCCTCGCCGCCGAGCGGGCGCCCGGCCCGCTGCGGCCCGAACGGGGACGGCGTGTCGGCGGCCAGGGTGATCAGGTACGGGCGGCAGCCGTTGGGGAACGACAGGTCGAAGACGTGCGAGTCGTAGACCGGGTCGAAGTTGCGCACCGACAGGAACGCCAGGTAGCGGCCGTCCGCGGTGAAGGCCGGCGAGGTGTCGATGAAGCGCTGCTGGGTGGCCTCGCTGACGGTGCGGGTGGCCAGGTTGGCCAGCACGATCTGGCGCAGCGAGTACGGGCCCAGGCCCGGCACCGGCCGCGACCAGGCCAGCCAGGCCGAGTCCGGGCTGAAGACCAGCCCGCCGACCTCGCCGTCGGTGCTGCGGTCCAGCTCGTGCACGGTGCCGTCGGCGAGCGCCACCAGCAGCACCCGGCCGTCGTGCACGCCGAGCGCGGCGTGCTTGCCGTCCGGGGAGACGGCCAGCGAGTTGACCCGGCCGAGCTGTCCGGCGGCCAGCCGGCGGCGCTCGGCGCCGTGCACGGCGGGCGCGAACTCCAGGGCGTCCTCGCCCTCGGCGTCGGACACCCACAGCACGCCCTGGGAGCCGTCCTCGCCGGGCACCACCCGGACCAGGCGTCCGCGCACGCCCGGCGTCTCGTCCAGCACCCGGGCCGGGCCCTCGCGGTGGGTCAGCCAGTGCACGCTGCCGCGCACCACGACGGCGCTGGCCCGGCCGGTGCGGTCGGGGGCGACGGACTCCAGCCAGTGCGCGGCGGGCACCGGGCGGGGGCGGCGGCCGGTGCGCGGGCCGGCCAGCCGGACGTCCAGGCGGCGCGGCTCGGCCCCCTCCAGGTCGTCCAGCAGCCAGACGTCACCGGCCCGGTGGAACACCACCCGGGTGCCGTCGGTGGCGGCGTTGCGGGCGTAGAAGCCGTCCGGGTCGGTGGTGTGGCGGCGCAGGTCGGAGCCGTCCGGGAGGCTGGACCACAGCTCGCCGACGCCCTCGTGGTCGGACAGGAACGCGATCCTCCCTCCTTGCCCGCCATCGGGCAGGAGGGGCCCAGCGACCCACAGCGGCGAGGACAGCTGGCCGTCCACCTCCGCGTGGACGCGCACGAACTCGTCCCGGCCCAGCCACAGCTTGCCGGCCCGGCCGCCCCGGTAGCGCTTCCACCAGGCCGGTTCGCGGATCGCGGCGCTCGCCAGCAGCACCCGGTCGCCGCCCGGCTCGAAGGCGATCCCGCCGATCGGCCCGTACGGCAGCCGCACGGGCTCGCCGCCGTTCAGCGGCACGGCGTGCGCCCAGGTGCGGCGCAGGGTGGCCTGGCCGGCGGTGGTGGTGGCGATCGGGCGGCCGTCGGCCGTCCAGCCCTGCACCCGGGTCTGGCCGCTGCCCCAGTGCGTGAGCCGGCGGGACGGGCCGCCGTCCACCGGCACCACGTGCACCTCGGGCGCGCCGTCCCGCGCGGAGGTGAAGGCGATGTGCCGCCCGTCCGGGGAGAACCGGGGGTCGTGGACCGGCAGGTGGTCGGCCGTCAGCCGCCAGGCCCGGCCGCCCTCCAGCGGGGCGAGCCACAGGTCGTTCTCGGCGACGAAGGTGACCAGGTCGCCGTGCAGGTGGGGGTGGCGCAGGTAGGCGCCCGCGGGGGTGCTCAGGGAGTCCGTCACGCGGCCAGCGTAGGCACGTACGCGTACGAGCCGCCGGGCTTTTCGGCAGAGTCGGGCCGGTCGGGCGAGCCCGCTGGACGCTGCCGCGGGGTCGTAGTACGGGCCCCGGCCGGGTGCGGGGCCGGACCGGGCCTCAGGCCCAGCGGCCGGTGCGCCCGAGCAGCAGCGCGCCGGCGGCCACCCCGGCGGTGGAGGTGCGCAGCACCGAGGGCCCCAGCCGGTACGGCGCGGCGCCCGCCTCGGCGAACGCGGCCAGCTCCTCCGGGGAGACCCCGCCCTCCGGGCCGACCACCAGCACGACGTCGCCGCCCTCGGGCAGCGCGGCGTGCGCCAGCGGCGCGGCGCCCTCCTCGTGCAGCACCGCGGCGAACGCGGCCCGCGCCAGGACGGGCGCCAGCTGCTTGGTGGTCATCGGGTCGTGCACCTCGGGGAAGCGCAGCCGGCGGGACTGCTTGCCCGCCTCGCGGGCGGTGGCCCGCCACTTGGCGAGCGCCTTGGCTCCGCGCTCGCCCTTCCACTGGGTGATGCAGCGCGAGGCAGCCCACGGGATCACCGCGTCCACGCCGACCTCGGTCATGGTCTCGACGGCCAGCTCGCCGCGGTCGCCCTTGGGCAGCGCCTGGACGACGACGATCCGCGGCGCGGGCTCCGGCTCGCGGCGCACCGCGGCGACCGCCACGTCGATCGCGTCCTTGCCGAGCACCTCGGCGACCGTCCCGTCCACGCCGAGCCCCAGCCCGTCGGCGAGGGTCACCGCCTCGCCGGCCGTCAGCCGCTTCACGGCGGCCGCGTGCCGGCCCTCCGGGCCGTCCAGGCGCACCAGGGTGCCGGGCGCGGCGGCGGCGATCCGCTCGGTCTCGACGACGAAGACGGGCGCGGTCATGCGGGGAACCTCCGGGAGGGGGTGGAACGGGAACGCGAAAGGGGTGCCGGGCGAGCCCCGGCACCCCTTCGCGGACGGCTACCGGCCGTTGAAGGCGTCCTTCAGGCGGGAGAACAGGCCCTGCTGGCCCGGCGCGAACTGGCCGGACGGCCGCTCCTCGCCGCGCAGCACCGCGAGGCGGCGCAGCAGCTCCTCCTGCTCGGGGTCGAGCTTGGTGGGCGTCTTCACCTCGACATGCACTATCAGGTCGCCCCGGCCGCCCCCGCGCAGGTGGGTGATGCCCCGGCCGTGCAGCGGGATCGACTGGCCGGACTGGGTGCCGGGCCGGATGTCGACCTCCTCCAGGCCGTCCAGGGTCTGCAGCGGCACCTGGGTGCCGAGCGAGGCCGCCGTCATCGGGATGGTGACGGTGCAGTGCAGGTCGTCCCCGCGCCGCTGGAAGATGGCGTGGGTGGTCTCGGCGATCTCGACGTACAGGTCGCCGGCCGGGCCGCCGCCGGGGCCGACCTCGCCCTCGCCGGCCAGCTGGATCCGGGTGCCGTTGTCGACACCGGCCGGGATCTTGACGGTCAGGGTGCGACGGGCGCGGACCCGGCCGTCGCCGGCGCACTCCGGGCACGGGGTCGGCACGACGGTGCCGAAGCCCTGGCACTGCGGGCAGGGCCGGGAGGTCATGACCTGGCCCAGGAAGGACCGGGTGACCTGGGAGACCTCGCCCTTGCCGCGGCACATGTCACAGGTCTGCGCGGAGGTGCCGGGGGCTGCGCCCTCGCCGCTGCAGGTGGTGCAGGTGACGGCGGTGTCGACCTGGAGTTCCTTGGTGGTGCCGAAGGCGGCCTCCTCCAGGGTGATCTCCAGCCGGATCATGGCGTCCTGTCCGCGGCGGGTGCGCGAGCGCGGCCCGCGCTGGCCGGCCGCGGCGCCGAAGAAGGCGTCCATGATGTCGGAGAAGCCAAAGCCCGCCGCGCCCGCGCCGAAGCCGCCCGCGCCACCGCCGCCCGGGGACAGCGGGTCGCCGCCGAGGTCGTAGACCTGGCGCTTCTGCGGGTCGGAGAGCACCTCGTAGGCGGCGTTGATCTCCTTGAACCGCTCCTGCGTCTTCGGGTCCGGGTTGACGTCCGGGTGCAGTTCGCGTGCCAGGCGCCGGAACGCCTTCTTGATCTCGTCCTGCCCCGCATCCCGTCGGACGCCGAGTACCGCGTAGTAGTCCGTGGCCACCAAATGCTCCGCTTGTTCCGCCTGTAGTAGTGCTGAGACTGGACGCCATTGGTTGTCCAACGGCGACTGTTTGCTACGACTCGGCCAGGATCTGGCCCACGTACCGCGCCACCGCCCGCACCGCCCCCATTGTGCCCGGGTAGTCCATCCGGGTCGGACCGATCACACCCAGTTTGGCCACGCTCTCGTCGCCCGAACCGTAACCGACGGACACGACCGAGGTGGAATTCAGCCCTTCGTAGGCGTTCTCCCGCCCGATCCGGACCGTCATCGCGGCGTCGTTGGTCTCACCCAGGAGGCGGAGCAGGATGACCTGCTCCTCCAGGGCCTCCAGCACCGGCTGGATGGTGAGCGGGAAGTCGTGGCCGAAGCGGGTGAGGTTTGCCGTGCCGGCCAGCATGATCCGCTCCTCGTTCTGTTCCGCGAGCGTCTCGAACAGTGTCGCCAGGACCGTGCTGACGGTCGGCCGGTCGGCCTGCTCGAACATCGCCGGGAGCTCCTCCAGCACGCCCGGGACCTCGGGGAGGCGACGGCCGGCGGCTCTGGTGTTGAGCGCCGTCCGCAGCTCCGCCAGGACGGTCTCGCCGACCGTACCCGGGCAGTCGACCATCCGCTGCTCGACCCGGCCGGTGTTGGTGATCAGCACCAGCATCACCTTGGCCGGGGCCAGCGCCACCAGCTCGATGTGCCGGACGGTCGAGCGCGTCAGCGACGGGTACTGCACCACGGCGACCTGCCGGGTCAGCTGGGCGAGCAGCCGCACGGTGCGCGCGACCACGTCGTCCAGGTCGACCGCGCCGTCCAGGAAGTGCCGGATCGCCCGGCGCTCGGGGGCGCTCATCGGCTTGATCTCGGCGAGCTTGTCGACGAAGAGGCGGTAGCCCTTGTCGGTCGGGATGCGGCCGGCGCTGGTGTGCGGCTGGTGGATGTAGCCCTCCTCCTCCAGCGCCGCCATGTCGTTGCGGACGGTCGCCGGCGAGACCCCGAGGTTGTGCCGCTCCACCAGGGCCTTGGAGCCGACCGGCTCCTCGGTGCCCACGTAGTCCTGCACGATCGCGCGGAGCACGGCGAGCTTGCGGTCGTCCAGCTGGCGGACCTCACCGGCCATGGGGCACGCACCTCCGTCTTCGCACGTTGTCCGTCTGTGTCCCTGTGTGTCCCTGTGTGCTGCAGCGGGCCGCTCCGGGAGGCCCCGACCTTGGCACTCTGAACACCCGAGTGCCAAAACCGTACCTGCCAGTGTAAGGCCCGGGTCCTACGGCAGGAACGGCCCGACCGGCGTGATCCTGCCCGCAGTTCCGGGTACGGCCCGCGAGGCGGCCACCGTTCACCGGTTCCCGGCGCGCGAGTGGTGCTCCGGGGCCGTCCGGGTGGGAGCATCGGAAGCGACGGCGAATGGAGGAGCAAGCGATGTCGAGCTCGGGCCAGCACACCCGTTTCGCGCCCGACCGCGGCCTGACCGGCCGCATGGTCGTGACGATGTTCGTGATCGGGCTGCTGTACGTCGGTTTCACCGGCCTGCTGATCGCGCTGCTGCGCGGCGCCTGGCCGCTGATCGTCCTGATCTCCGGCGGGCTGTTCGTGGCCCAGTTCTGGTTCAGCGACAAGATCACCGAACGGGCCATGGGCGCCCACCAGGTGACCCCGGAGGAGTTCCCCCAGCTGCACGGCACGATCGACCGGCTCTGCGCCCTGGCCGACATGCCCAAACCGCGCGTGGCGGTCGCCGACAACGACATGCCCAACGCCTTCGCCACCGGCCGCAACCCGCAGAACGCGGTGGTCTGCGTGACCACCGGCCTGCTGCGCCGGCTGGAGCCGGAGGAGCTGGAGGGCGTCCTCGCGCACGAGCTGTCCCACGTCGCCCACCGGGACGTCGCGGTGATGACGATCGCCGGCTTCCTCGGCGTGCTCGCCGGCGCGATGACCCGGATCGCCGTGTACGGCGGGTTCATGGGCGGCGGGCGCAACAACAACGACCAGAACGCGGCCATCGTGGCCCTGATCATCCCGCTGGTCTCGATGGTCGTGTACGCGATCAGCTTCCTGCTCACCCGGCTGCTGTCCCGCTACCGCGAGCTGGCGGCCGACCGCGCCGCCGCCCAGCTCACCGGCCGGCCCAGCGCGCTCGCCTCGGCCCTGACCAAGGTGACGGGGCAGATCGCGGCCATCCCCAGCAAGGACCTGCGCCAGGCGCAGCCGTACAACGCCTTCTACTTCGCCCCCGCGCTGAGCGCGCGGGAGACCGCCACGCAGCTGTTCTCCACCCACCCGACGCTGGAGAAGCGACTGGCGCAGCTGGCGAAGATCACCGAGCAGCTGGGCCGCTGATCCCGCGCCCCGCCGTTCGACACGAAAGGACCGCCGTGGGAATCCTGGACGCCCTGTTCGGCCGCACCAAGCCCGTCAAGCCCGACCTCGACCAGCTGTTCGGCGTGCCGTCCGCCGCGCTGACCCTGGAGGCCGGCGCCGGGTTCACCCCCACCGGGCTCGGCTCGGTCTGCTTCGCGGCCGTCGAGGGCGCGGCCTTCGTCCAGGTCGAGCAGCAGGTGCGGGCGCTGCTGGACGCCGACACCGAGCGCGGCGGCGTGCCGGTGGAGGCCTCCAAGGACGACTACGGCTACTCCTGGCTGCTGGCCCGGCACTCCCCGCAGGAGCTGCCGGAGCTGGTCAACGACCTGCACGCGGTGAACAGCGAGCTGGAGGCGAACGGCTTTGGTCCGCAGCTGCTCTGCTCGCTGGTGGGCTTCAGCGACCCGCAGGGGCGGTCGCTGGCGCTGGTCTACCTCTACAAGCGCGGCACCTTCTACCCGTTCGCCCCGATGCCCGGCGGCGGGGAGAAGCGCAACAGCCCGCTGGAGCTGCAGGTCAACGCGATGCTGGGGAACGACCTGCGGCTGGAGAAGGACCTGAGCCGCTGGTTCCCGCTCTGGGGCGCGCCGGGCATGGAGGGGTGACCCCCCGGGCCGGCCGGCCCTCGGGCAGGTCGGAGCCCCAGCGGTCCGTGACCAGGGGCGTCACGGGCGCTCTGCGCCCCGTCGCGGCCGGCTCGGCACCGATGCGCCGCCCGGTCCCGGACCGGGGCGCGCCGGGCCCCTGACGGCCCGCCCGGCCTCCCTATGATCACCCGTATGCGCAGCCGCCAGTACGGACCCGACCTGACCCCGCCGTGGAAGAACCAGGCCCCGGCCCCGGAGGTGCCCGCCGAGCGGGACCTGGTGGTCGAGGAGGTGGCGACCGGCTTCTGCGGGGCGGTGGTGCGCTGCGAGAAGACCGCCGAGGGGTTCACCGTCACCCTGGAGGACCGTTTCGGCAAGCACCGGGTGTTCCCGCTGGTGCCGCGCGGCTTCCTGCTGGAGGGCAGGGTCGTCACCCTGGTCCGCCCCGCCGCCCCCGCGGCCCCCCGCACGCCGGGCCGCACCGCCTCCGGCTCCGTCGCCGTCCCCGGGGCCCGCGCCCGGGTCGCCCGCGAGTCGCGGATCTACGTCGAGGGCCGGCACGACGCCGAGCTGGTCGAGCGGGTCTGGGGCGACGACCTGCGGATCGAGGGCGTCGTGGTGGAGTACCTGCGCGGCATCGACGACCTGCCGGCGATCGTCGCCGACTTCGCCCCCGGCCCCGGCCGCCGCCTCGGCGTCCTGGTCGACCACCTGCTCCCGGGGACGAAGGAGCACCGCATCGCCACCCGGGTCACCGGCGAGTCCGTCCTGGTCGTCGGCCACCCCTACATCGACGTCTGGCAGGCCGTGAAGCCCGCCTCCGTGGGCATCCCCGCCTGGCCCGCCGTGCCGCGCGGGGAGGACTGGAAGGAGGGCACCTGCCGCCGCCTGGGCTGGCCGGTGGACACCCCCGCCGCGTGGAAGCACATCCTGTCGAGGGTGGACAGCTACAAGGACCTGGAGCCCGAACTGCTGGGCCGGGTGGAGGAGTTGATCGACTTCGTAACCGCACCCGGTCAGGAGTAGGTCTGGAACTCCGAGGTGTCCAGAACGATGCCGAGCAGGTCGACCTCGATCGGATCGCCGAATTTGCTGGTCCGCTCGGCCCAGTACACAGGGGTACCGGAAGCCGTGTCGGTGGTCAGATCCGTGAGGAGCACGCACACGCCCTTGAGCGGGTCGACGATGAGGTACGCCGGAATCCCGCCCTGGGCGTACATCTCGCGCTTGGTGCGGTAGTCCCGGTGCACGCTGGTCTTGGACACCACCTCGACCACCACGGTCACCGCAGCGGCGGACAGCAGCCGGCCGGCCTCCGGGACGACGCCCCGCTCGAACACGACCAGATCCGGCTGGGGTTCGCTGGCCTCGCCGGAGATGATCAGATCCTGGGTCTGCAGCGCCCGCCACCGAGCGTAGGGGGTCTGGTGCTGAATGGCGGAGACGATGAGGTTGTGGACCATGTCCGACCCGGCCATCATCACGATTTCCCCCCTGATGAGTTCGGCCTTGACGCCTTCCGGAACCTCCAGGTTCTCGAAGATCCCCATCATCCGGTCATCGATGGCGGTCACTGCGCGCTCCCTCCGACGGCTGACACCACGTTAACGAACGTCAGTCCACCAGGTCACGCACGAGCGCGTCCGCGAGCAGCCTCCCCCGGAGGGTGAGGGCGGCGCGGCCCCGCTGGTAGGGCTCCGCGGCGAGGAGGCCGTCCGCGAGGGCCCGGTCGGCGGCCTTGCGGCCGGTGTCGGTGAGCAGGTCCAGGGCGACGCCCTCGACCAGGCGCAGCTCCAGCAGGATGCGCTCGACGCGCCGGTCCTCGTCCGCCAGGACCTCGCGGCCCAGCGCCGGGGTGCGGCCCTCGGCGAGGGCCTGCGCGTAGGCGGCGGGGTGCTTGGCGTTCCACCACCGGACGCCGCCGACGTGGCTGTGGGCGCCGGGGCCGGCGCCCCACCAGTCGGCGCCCGTCCAGTAGAGCTCGTTGTGGCGGCAGCGGCCCTCGGGGGTGGTGGCCCAGTTGGAGACCTCGTACCAGTGGTACCCGGCGGCGGCGAGCGCCTCCTCGGCGATCAGGTAGCGGTCGGCGTGCACGTCGTCGTCGATCATCGGCAGTTCGCCGCGCTTGACCCGGGCGGCGAGCCGGGTGCCCTCCTCGACGATCAGGGAGTACGCCGAGACGTGGTCGGGCCCGGCGCCGATGGCGGCGTCCAGGGAGGCCCGCCAGTCGTCGTCGGACTCGCCCGGGGTGCCGTAGATCAGGTCGAGGTTGACGTGCTCGAACCCGGCGGCGCGCGCCTCGGCCACGCAGGCCTCCGGGCGGCCCGGGGTGTGGTGGCGGTCGAGCAGCTGCAGCACGTGCGGGCGGGCGCTCTGCATGCCGAAGGAGATCCGGTTGTAGCCGCCCTCGCGCAGCTCCGCCAGGTACGCCGGGCCGACGGACTCCGGGTTGGCCTCGGTGGTCACCTCGGCGTCGTCGGCGAGCCCGAACTCCTCGCGGACCGCGGCGAGCATCTTCACCAGGTCGCGGGCGGGCAGCAGGGTGGGGGTGCCGCCGCCGAGGAAGACGGTGCGCACCGGCAGCTGCACGTCCCCCAGCACCCGCCGGGCCAGCCGGATCTCGGCGACCACGTTGTCCGCGTACGTCTCCTGCGAGGCGACCGCCCCGGAGGAGCGCAGCTCGGTGGCGGTGTAGGTGTTGAAGTCGCAGTAGCCGCAGCGGCTGGCGCAGTACGGCACGTGCAGGTAGAAGCCGAACGGCCGGCTGCCGAGCCCGTCCAGGGCGTGCGCGGGCAGGGAACCGTCGGACGGCACGGGTTCGCCGTCGGGGAGTGCGGAGGGCATGCCCCCATTGTCCCGTACGGCCGGCGAAGCTCCCGTACGGCCCGCGACGACGGCGCGGACCGTACGGGACGGGCCGGGTCAGGCCTCGTTGGCGCCCGCGTACATCGCGGTGACCGCGTCCGCGTAGGTCCGCTCCACCACCGGGCGCTTGATCTTCAGGCTCGGGGTGAGCTCGCCGTGCTCCACGTCGAGGTCGCGCGGCAGCAGGTGGAACTTCTTGATCGTCTGCCAGCGCTGCAGCCCCGCGTTGAGCCGCTTCACGAAGCCCTCGATCAGCTCGTGCACGGCCGGCTCGACGGCCAGCTCGGCGTACGACTTGCCGGCCAGGCCGTGCTCGGCCGCCCACGGCATGAGGACCGCCTCGTCCAGGCCGATCAGCGCGGTGCAGAAGTTGCGGCCGTTGCCGATCACCAGGATGTTGCTGACGAACGGGCAGACCGCCTTGAACTTGCCCTCGACCTCGCTGGGCGCCACGTACTTGCCGCCGGACGTCTTGAACAGGTCCTTCTTGCGGTCGGTGATCCGCAGGAAGCCGTCCGGGCTGAGCTCGCCGATGTCCTCGGTGTGGAACCAGCCGTCCGCCTCCAGCACCTCGGCGGTCTTCTCCGGCAGGTTGTGGTAGCCGCGCATGACGCCCGGACCGCGCAGCAGGATCTCGCCGTCCTCGGCGATCCGCACCTCTGTGCCGGGCAGCGGGCGGCCCACCGTGCCGATCCGCACGTCCTCCTCGCGGTTGACGCAGGAACCGGCGCTGGTCTCGCTCAGGCCGTAGCCCTCCAGGATCGGCACCCCGGCGCCCAGGAAGAAGTAGCCGATCTCCGGGGCCAGCGCCGCACTGCCGGAGACCGCGCCGCGCAGCCGCCCGCCGAATGCCGCCCGGATCTTCGCGTACACCAGCTTGTCGGCCAGCGCGTGCTGCACCCGCAGGCCCAGCGGGGCCGTGCCGGCACCGGTGGCGATCCGGCTCTCCTGGACGGCCCGGGCGTGCTCGCGGGCGACCTTGGCCGCCCACAGGAAGATCTTGTACTTGGCGCCGCCCTCGGCCCGGGCCTTGCCCGCGATGCCGTTGTAGACCTTCTCGAAGATCCGCGGCGCCGACGCCATGACGGTCGGCCGGATCACCGGCAGATTGTGGATGATCCGGTCCACCCGGCCGTCCACCGCCATCACGTGGCCGGTGGCGATCTGCCCGGAGATCAGCGTCTTGCCGAACACGTGCGACAGCGGCAGCCACATGAACTGGACGTCGTCGGCCCGCAGCAGCCCGCTGGCCTCCTGCGCCCGGCCCTCGTACGCCCAGCAGTCGTGCACCAGCCGCACGCCCTTGGGACGGCCCGTGGTGCCCGAGGTGTAGATCAGGGTCGCCAGCTGCTCCTTGTCGAGCCCGGCCACGGCCTTCTCCACCGCGTCCGGCTGCCGCTCCAGGTACTCGGCGCCGCGCTGCTCCAGCTCCGCCAGGGTGAGCACGTCGAGGCCGGCCGCCTCCGGGGCATCCTCCGGGGCGTCGAACAGGATGACGGTGCGCAGCTCGGGCAGCCGGTCGATCTGTGCGACGGCCTTCGCCAGCTGGGCGGCGTTCTCCGCGAACAGCGCCCGGGAGCCCGAGTCGGATAGGATGAACGCCGTCTCGTCCGCGTTGGTGCTCGGATAGACGGTCGTGATCGCGGCGCCCGCGCACATGGCGCCGAGGTCCGCGATGATCCACTCGATCCGGGTGGACGACGCCAGGGCGACCCGGTCCTCCGGCTGGATGCCGAGCGCCATCAGACCGGCCGCCACCGCCTTCACCCGGGTCGCGGTCTGCGCCCAGGTCAGCGAACGCCACTGCTCCGCGCCGGGCGCGCCGTCGGCGGCGTGCTCGTCGACCGGGGCCGGGTGGCGGTAGGCCTCGCCGTTCGGGGTCGCGGCGACCCGCTCCAGGAACAGGTGGGCGACGGAGGCGGGACGCCCGGCGACGAGGTCGGGCCTGCCGGAGTCGATCAGGGACTGCGCGGAACTCAACGAGGACCTCCGGGGGCGGGTGGCCGTCTGAGGGATTGTCGCGGCGGCCGTGGGGGCGGTCGCCGGGCCCCGGGTTTACCTGAGCGGTACCGGTCAGTAACAAGGGGGCAACCAGCAGCCTAGGGGGAAACCGGTCATTCCGTAAGAGGGTGGATCCAGCTGGCACGCCCCCGCGACACCGGTGACCGCACCGCGCCGCGCCGACGCACCCCACGAAGTGACCAACGAGCGAACCTGCCGGACCGTTCGGCAAAAGCCCGGCAAACCCCCGGTTCCCGCACGCCGAATGGCCTGTACGACGCTACAGAACAACGAGAATTGGGGTGCGAACCCGACCGGCGACGACAAGAGTGTGCAAGTGCTGATCAGACTACTGCGGGCGTACCTGCGCCCCTACTCCCGACCGATCACCCTCCTGGTGGTCCTCCAGCTGGTGTCCACCCTCGCGGCGCTCTACCTGCCGACCCTCAACGCCGACATCATCGACGACGGCGTGATCAAGGGCGACACCGGCTACATCCTGCGCGTCGGCGGGGTGATGATCGGCGTGACCCTCGTCCAGGCGGCCTGCTCGATCGGCGCCGTCCTCATCGGCGCCCGCGTCGCCATGGCCTTCGGCCGGGACGTCCGCGCCGCCGTCTTCGACCGCGTACAGAGCTTCTCCGCCCGCGAGATCAGCCAGTTCGGCGCCCCCTCCCTGATCACCCGCACCACCAACGACGTCCAGCAGATCCAGATGCTCGCCCTGATGAGCTTCACGCTCATGGTCGCCGCACCGATCATGTGCGTCGGCGGCATCATCATGGCCCTCAACCAGGACGTCCCGCTGTCCGGCCTGCTGCTCGCCGTCATCCCCGCCCTCGCCGTCGTCGTCATCCTGCTCGTCCGCGCGCTGCGCCCCCAGTTCCGCAGCATGCAGCAGAAGATCGACACCGTGAACCGGATCCTGCGCGAACAGATCACCGGCATCCGGGTCATCCGCGCCTTCGTCAAGGACGACCAGGAACAGGCCCGCTTCGGCGCCGCCAACGAGGACCTCACCGACGTCGCCCGCCACGTCGGCCGACTGATGTCCGTCATGTTCCCGGCCGTCATGCTCGTCGTGAACGTCTCCAGCGTCGCCGTGCTCTGGTTCGGCGCCCACCGCATCGACAGCGGCGACATGCAGATCGGCGCCCTCACCGCCTTCCTCTCCTACCTGCTGCAGATCCTGATGAGCGTCATGATGGCCACCTTCATGTTCATGATGGTGCCCCGCGCCGAGGTCTGCGCCGAACGCGTCCAGGAAGTCCTCGGCACCGACTCCAGCGTCACCCCGCCCGCCACGCCCGTCACCGACACCCCCCGCCTCGGCAACCTCGAACTGCGCGACGTCGACTTCCGCTACCCCGGCGCCGAAGCCTCCGTCCTGCGCGGCATCGACCTCACCGCCCGCCCCGGCGAGACCACCGCCATCATCGGCTCCACCGGCAGCGGCAAGTCCACCCTGCTCGGCCTCGTCCCCCGCCTCTTCGACGTCACCTCCGGCCAGGTCCTGCTCGACGGCATCGACGTCCGCGACCTCGCCGCCGACGCGATCGCCGAAAACGTCGGCATCGTCCCCCAGAAGCCCTACCTCTTCACCGGCACCGTCGCCAGCAACCTCCGCTACGGCCGACCCGACGCCACCGACGAGGAACTCTGGCACGCCCTGGAGATCGCCCAGGCCAAGGACTTCGTCGAGAAACTCCCCGAAGGCCTCGACGCCCCCATCGCCCAAGGCGGCAGCAACGTCTCCGGCGGCCAGCGCCAACGCCTCGCCATCGCCCGCGCCCTGGTCCGCAAACCCTCCGTCTACCTCTTCGACGACTCCTTCTCCGCCCTCGACTACGCCACCGACGCCAAACTGCGCAAGGCCCTCACCCGCGAGACCTCCGACGCCACCGTCCTGATCGTCGCCCAGCGCGTGTCCACCATCCGCGACGCCGACCGGATCATCGTCCTCGACGAAGGCGCCGTCGTCGGCACCGGCACCCACCACGAACTGATGGCCGACAACCCGACGTACCGGGAGATCGTGCTCTCCCAGCTCACCGAGCAGGAGGCGGCGTGACCAGCCCCGGAAAGCCCACGACGACGCAGGACACCGCGACGCAGGACACCGGCACCGGCACCGGGACCGGGACCGGGACCGGGACCGGGACCGGGACCGGGACCGGGACCGGGAAAGCCGACCTGAAGAAGGCCGACACCCGGCTCCCCAGCGACTCCCAGGCCGCCGCCGCCCGCCGCGGACCCGCCGGACCCGGCCGCTTCATGGGCGGCCAGGGCGCCGAGAAGTCCATGGACTTCAAGGGCTCCGGCAAACGCGTCCTCGGCCTGCTGCGCCCCGAACGCAACCTCCTCGTCGGCGTCCTCCTCCTCGGCGTCCTCGGCGTCGGCTGCGCCGTCATCGGCCCCAAGATCCTCGGCACCGCCACCGACCTGATCTTCGCCGGCGTCGTCGGCGCCCGCTTCGCACCCGGCACCTCCAAGGCCCAGGTCATCGACGGCCTGCGCGCCCACGGCGAAGGCGGCGTCGCCGACCTGCTCTCCACCGTCGACTTCACCCCCGGCCAGGGCATGGACTTCGGCGCCATCGGCACCGTCCTGCTCTGGGTGCTCGGCATCTACATCGCCTCCGCCGTCTTCGGCATCTTCCAGGGCCGACTCGCCACCAAGGCGATCCAGCTCGCCAGCTACCGGCTGCGCCAGGACGTCGAAGCCAAACTGGCCCGACTGCCGCTCAGCTACTTCGACAAGCAGCCGCGCGGCGAGGTGCTCAGCCGCGTCACCAACGACATCGACAACATCGGCCAGTCCATGCAGCAGACCATGGGACAGGTCGTCAACTCGCTGCTCACCGTGGTCGGCGTGCTGGCCATGATGTTCTGGATCTCCCCGCTGCTCGCCCTGATCGCCCTGATCTCCGTACCGGTCTCGGTCGTCGTCGCCACCAAGGTCGGCAAGCGGGCACAGCCGCAGTTCGTCCAGCAGTGGAAGTCCACCGGCCAACTCAACGCCCACATCGAGGAGATGTACACCGGCCACACCCTGGTCACGGTGTTCGGCCGCCGGCGCGAGGCCGCCGAGACCTTCCGCGAGCACAACGAGGCGCTCTACGAGGCCAGCTACAAGGCCCAGTTCATCTCCGGGATCATCCAGCCCGCCATGATGCTGATCGGCAACCTGCAGTACGTCCTGGTCGCCGTCGTCGGCGGCCTGCGGGTGGCGAGCGGCGCACTGTCCATCGGCGACGTGCAGGCCTTCATCCAGTACTCCCGGCAGTTCAGCCAGCCGCTCACCCAGGTCGCCAGCATGGCCAACCTGGTGCAGTCCGGCGTCGCCTCCGCCGAGCGCGTCTTCGAACTGCTCGACGCCACCGAGCAGAGCCCCGAACCCGCCATGCCCGAGAAGCCGGACGCCGTACGCGGCCGGGTCTCCTTCCAGGACGTCTCCTTCCGCTACGACCCCGACAAGCCCCTCATCGAGGACCTCTCGCTCAAGGTCGAACCCGGCCACACCGTCGCCATCGTCGGCCCCACCGGCGCCGGGAAGACCACCCTCGTCAACCTGCTGATGCGGTTCTACGAGGTCAGCTCCGGACGGATCACCCTCGACGGGGTCGACATCTCCGCGATGTCCCGCGAGGACCTGCGCTCCGGCATCGGCATGGTCCTCCAGGACACCTGGCTGTTCGGCGGCACCATCGCCGACAACATCGCCTACGGCGCCCAGGGCGCCACCCGCGAACAGGTCGTCGAAGCCGCCAAGGCCGCCCACGTCGACCGCTTCGTGCGCACCCTGCCGGACGGCTACGACACCGTCATCGACGACGAGGGCGCCGGCGTCAGCACCGGCGAGAAGCAGCTGATCACCATCGCCCGCGCCTTCCTCGCCCAGCCGTCCATCCTGGTCCTGGACGAGGCGACCAGCTCCGTCGACACCCGCACCGAGGTGCTCATCCAGCGGGCCATGGCCCGGCTGCGCACCGGCCGCACCAGCTTCGTGATCGCCCACCGGCTCTCCACCATCCGGGACGCCGACGTGATCCTGGTGATGGAGAACGGCTCGATCGTGGAACAGGGCTCGCACGACGAGCTGATCGCCGCCGACGGCGCCTACGCCCGGCTCTACCAGGCGCAGTTCGCGCAGGCCGTGGCCGAGGTGGACTGACACCGGGCGGACAGTGGCCGGCGACGGGCCGGGGCGGGACCTTCCGCCCCGGCCCGTCGCGTCCGCGGTCTCCGCGGGCACGGCCTTCGCGGGTGCGGCCTTGCGGGTGCGGCCTTCGCGGGTGCGGCCTTCCCGTCCGCGGCCTTGCGGGTGCGGCCTTGCGGGTGCGGCCTTCATCCGCGGCCTTCGCGGGCGGTCCCTTCGTCCGCGGCCCGCGCGGGCGGGGACCCGCCACCGGTGTCAGGGGACGTCAGATCGGGGTCTTCGCAACGGGAGCCGCCGGGCGCTACCTTGGGCGCGTGATCGACGACCAGTTCCCGGCCGCCCCGGACGCCTTCGAGGCGAACCGCCGCTACCTGGGCTCGGTCGCCTACCGGCTGCTCGGATCCTTCACCGACGCCGAGGACGTCCTGCAGGACGCCTGGCTGCGCTGGCAGGCCACCGACCGGTCCGCCGTCACCGACCCGCGCGCCTTCCTGACCACCGTCGTCACCAGGCTCTGCTACGACCAGCTCGGCTCCGCCCGGGCCCGCCGGGAGTCCTACTACGGCGAGTGGCTGCCCGAGCCGGCCGTCTCCTACACCGAGGGCCCGGACACCCCCGCCGAACTCGCCGAACGCGGCGAGTCCGTCTCACTCGCCCTGCTCGCCGTCCTGGAACAGCTCTCCCCGGCCGAACGGGCCGCCTTCGTGCTGCACGACGTCTTCGCGGTCGGCTTCGACGAGATCGGCACCTCGCTGGACCGCTCCCCCGACGCCGCCCGCCAGCTCGCCTCCCGGGCCCGCCGCCGGGTCAAGGACGGCAGCCGGCGCAGCGGCGGCACCGACCCGGCAGAGCACCGCCAGGCCGTCGAGGCCTTCGCCGCCGCCACCACCCGGGGCGACATCCTCGGCCTGATGGAGATCCTCGACCCGGACGTGGTGTGGCACTCCGACGGCGGCGGCATCATCCGCGCCGGCGTCCGCCCGATCCACGGCGCCGACCGGGTGGCCCGCCTGGTGACCGGCATGATCGCCAAGTGGTTCACCTCCGACGTGGCGACCGGCCACGCCGTGGTCAACGGCGAGCCGGGGCTGGTCTGGTACGACCGGACCACCGGCACCGTCGGCGGCGTGCTCGCCTTCACCGTGACCGACGGACGGATCACCGAGACGTACGTCGTGGTCAACCCCGAGAAGCTCGGCCGGATCAGCCCCGTCACGGCCCCCTGAACGACCCCCCTGAACAACCCCGCCGGCCGCCCCTGTCGGACCCCCGACGGACCCCTGGCGCACTCCACGAACAAGTGACGCCGATCACGGTCACACTCCGACCGGCCGCGTCGTCCCCTTCCCGAACAGCGCTCCACGAGGGCGCACGGAACGGAGGCGGACGACATGAGCAGCACCACCAGCACCGGGAAGCGGATCGTCGTACTGGGCGCCGGGTACGCCGGACTCACCGCGGCCAAGGGCGCCGGACGGCACCACACCGTCACCCTGGTCGCCCCCGAGGAACGGCTCCTGCACCGCATCCGCCAACACGAGACCGCCGCCGGACGCGGACGCGACTGGCCCGCCATCGGCGAACTGACCCGCGGCCGCCGGATCCGCCACCAGCGGGGCCGGGCCGTCGAACTCGACCTCGCCGGGCACAAGGTCCTGCTCGACGACGGCGCCAGCCTCGCGTACGACACCCTGGTCTACGCCCTCGGCAGCCGCACCGCCTGGCACGACGTCCCCGGCGCCGTCGAACACGCCTTCTCCGCGGAACGCGCCGCCGAGGTCCGGCGCCGGATCCGCGAGGCCGACCGCCCCGGCACCCTCGCCGTGGTCGGCGGCGGCGCCACCGGCATCGAACTGGCCACCGAACTCGCCGAGGCCCACCCCGACTGGCGGGTGCGGATCGTCGCGGCCGGCCAGGTCGGCGGCATCTACTCACCCAAGGGCCGCGCCCACGTCCGGCGCGTCCTCGACCGGCTCGGCGTCGCCGTCCACGAGAACACCACCGTCACCGCGGCCACCCCCGACGGGCCGCGCACCACCGCCGGCCCGATCGACGCCGACCTCACCGTCTGGGCCGCCTCGATGGAGCCGCACCCGCTCGCCGCCGAGGCCGGCCTGGCCGTGGACGAGCGCGGCCGGGCCCTGGTGGACGACCACCTGCGGTCGGTCTCGCACCCCGACGTCCACGTGATCGGCGACGCCGCCGCCGTCACCGTCCCCGGCGTCGGCACCCTGCGGATGGGCTGCGCCACCGCCCTGCCGCAGGGCCAGTACGTCGGCAAGCTGCTCGACGGGCGCACCGCGAAGCCGTTCTCGTTCCGGTACGTCGTCCAGTGCGTGAGCCTCGGCCGGCGGGACGGGCTGCTCCAGCTGGTGCACCCGGACGACTCGATGAAGCCCACCGTGTTCACCGGCACCGCCGGGCGGTTGGCCAAGGCCGGGATCGTCGCCGCCGTCTTCAGCGCGCTGAAGTAGCCCTCGGGGAACGGCCTTTCGGGGAAGGGCCGTTCGGGCAAGGCCCTTCGGGAAGAGGTCTTTCGGGGAACGGTCTCCGGGGGTCTCCGGGGGTCTCCGGGGACGCGAAAAGGGCCCGGGCGCAATGCCCGGGCCCTTCGGCGCGCCTCGGTTACTTCTTTTCCTTCGGCGCCTCGGCGTCGGTGGACAGCGCGGCGATGAAGGCCTCCTGCGGGACCTCCACGCGGCCGACCATCTTCATCCGCTTCTTGCCTTCCTTCTGCTTCTCCAGCAGCTTGCGCTTACGCGAGATGTCACCGCCGTAGCACTTGGCGAGGACGTCCTTGCGGATCGCGCGGACCGTCTCACGGGCGATCACCCGGGAGCCGATCGCGGCCTGGATCGGCACCTCGAACTGCTGGCGGGGGATCAGCTTCTGCAGCTTGCCCGCCATCATCACGCCGTAGCCGTAGGCCTTGTCCTTGTGGACGATCGCGGAGAAGGCGTCCACCGCGTCGCCGTGCAGCAGGATGTCGACCTTGACCAGGTCGGCGGTCTGCTCGCCGATGGGCTCGTAGTCGAGCGAGGCGTAGCCGCGGGTCTTGGACTTCAGCTGGTCGAAGAAGTCGAAGACGATCTCCGCGAGCGGGAGGGTGTAGCGCAGCTCGACCCGGTCCTCGGAGAGGTAGTCCATGCCCTGCAGGGCGCCACGGCGGGACTGGCAGAGCTCCATGATCGCGCCGACGAACTCGTTGGGCGCCAGGATGGTGCCGCGCACGACCGGCTCGTACACCTCGGCGATCTTGCCGACGGGGAACTCGCTCGGGTTGGTGACGGTGTGCTCGGTGCCGTCCTCCATGATCACCCGGTAGACCACGTTGGGGGCGGTGGAGATCAGGTCGAGGTTGAACTCGCGCTCCAGGCGCTCCCGGATGATCTCCAGGTGCAGCAGGCCGAGGAAGCCGCAGCGGTAGCCGAAGCCGAGCGCGACCGAGGTCTCCGGCTCGTAGACCAGCGCGGCGTCGTTGAGGCGCAGCTTGTCGAGGGCGTCGCGCAGCAGCGGGTAGTCCGAGCCGTCCAGCGGGTAGAGGCCGGAAAACACCATCGGGCGCGGGTCCTTGTAGCCGCCGAGCGGCTCGGTCGCGCCCTTGTGCATCGACGTGATCGTGTCACCGACCTTGGACTGCCGGACGTCCTTCACACCGGTGATGATGTAGCCCACCTCGCCGACGCCGAGGCCGTCGGCGACCTTCGGCTCGGGCGAGATGACGCCGATCTCCAGCAGCTCGTGGGTGGCGCCGGTGGACATCATCGCGATGCGCTCGCGCTTGGTCAGCTGGCCGTCCACGACACGGACGTAGGTGACGACGCCACGGTAGGAGTCGTACACCGAGTCGAAGATCATCGCGCGGGCCGGGGCGTCCTTGACGCCGACCGGGGCCGGGACGGTGTTGACGATGTGGTCCAGCAGGTCCTCGACGCCGAGGCCGGTCTTGGCGCTGACCTTGAGCACGTCGGCCGGGTCGCAGCCGATGATGTGCGCGATCTCCTCGGCGTACTTCTCCGGCTGGGCGGCCGGCAGGTCGATCTTGTTCAGCACCGGGACGATCGTGAGGTCGTTCTCCAGCGCCAGGTACAGGTTGGCGAGGGTCTGCGCCTCGATGCCCTGGGCCGCGTCGACCACCAGGACGGTGCCCTCGCACGCGGCGAGGGAGCGGGACACCTCGTACGTGAAGTCCACGTGGCCGGGGGTGTCGATCATGTTGAGGATGTGCGTCGTCCCGGCGTCCGAACCGGTCCTCGGCGCCCACGGGAGGCGGACCGCCTGCGACTTGATGGTGATGCCGCGCTCACGCTCGATGTCCATGCGGTCGAGGTACTGGGCACGCATCTGCCGGGGGTCGACGACGCCGGTGATCTGCAGCATCCGGTCTGCGAGCGTCGACTTGCCGTGGTCGATGTGGGCGATGATGCAGAAGTTGCGGATCAGCGCCGGGTCGGTACGGCTGGGCTCTGGCACATTGCTGGGGGTCGCGGGCACCTTGGTCCGATTCTCCGTTGGTCCGGGGCCGGGGGTGTCCGGGTCATCGCTGACCGGCTTCCCGGGGACCGGACAGTCTCGTCCGATCGAAATAGTTCCTCCCATCTTCCCACGAGCGCGGGCCGTGCTGCCGTTCGGGCACCGTCCGTCCTTCCGCGGGCCTTCCGCCGGCCGTCCGACGGCTGTCCGACGGCTGTCCGACAGCGGCTCGCAGACCTTCCGCCGACCGCCCCCCGGGCGGCAGGATGGCCTCCCGTGATCCTCGAAAGCGCCCTGCTCGACGTCCTGCCCGGCCGGGAGGACGAGTTCCTCGCCGCCTTCGCCGAGGCCCGCCCCCTGATCACCGTCCAGCGGGGCTTCCGCTCGCTGCAGCTACGGCGCTGCCTCGACGAGGGGCGCGGCTCGCGCTTCCTCCTCCAGGTCGAGTGGGAGACGCTCGCCGACCACACGGAAGGGTTCCGCCGCTCCCCCGAGTACCAGCGCTGGCGCGCCCTGCTGCACCACTTCTACCGCCCGTTCCCGGAGGTCGAGCACTACGGCGAGCCCCTGGTCGACGCCTAGGTCGCCACACGGAGGCAGTGCTCACGCCCGCCCGCCCGGAGCCACCCCGAGCCGCTCTGGTCCGATCGGGCCTACCCGCGGGTATGCCGGGTCAATCGATCCGTAAGCTAATCTGCCCAGCCGTGAGACGCATCGAACTGAGCCGCGTGCCCCACGGAGCGCGGATGAGACGGCAAGGCAAGGCCCAGGCGGCCCCGGCGAGGCTCGGCTGGCTGGACGCGCTGCGCGGGCTCGCCGCCCTCGCCGTGGCGATGCACCACTTCGGACTGCGGTTCTTCGTCCCGCACGGCGCGGCACTGACCCACCGCTTCGACCTCGGCCTGTTCGGGGTGATGCTGTTCTTCCTGGTCAGCGGCTACATCGTGCCCGCCTCCCTGGAGCGCCGCGGCGACATGCAGGCGTTCTGGGTCGGCCGGGTCTTCCGCATCTACCCGGCGCTCATCGTCGGGCTCGTCGCGGCGCTGGTGATCCTCCCGGCCGGGCACAACATGATGATCGACCGGTCCGTCTTCGACCGGCCGCTGCTCTCGCTCGGGGCCAACAGCCTGCTGCTCCAGGACCTGCTGGGCGTACCCAACGCCATCGGCATCATGTGGAGCCTCACCTACGAGATGGTGTTCTACTACTTCGTCTCCGCCCTGTTCGTGCTCCGCAAGCACCGGCAGAGCGGGCCGATCGCGGTGGGGTTCGCCGCCTGCGCGGTCCTGCTCGGCGGGGTGCTCTCCCCGGCGAACCTGGCCAAGCAGGGACTGTCGACCGAGAACCTGGTGCTGGCCACCGGCCTCGTCGCGGTGATGGGCCTGCTCTGCGCCATCAGCGGCAACTCCCAGCTCACCCGCACCGGGGCCCTGCTGCTCGGCGTGCTCGGCTTCCTGCTGGCGTTCGGCAGCAGCCGGTCCGCGATGTTCGAGACGATGATGATCTTCGCGACCATGTTCGCCGGGACCGTCATCTACCGCGCGGAACACGGCCAGATCGACCGCATCCAGGCCGTCGCCTACTGCGGCTTCGTCTTCCTCGCCGGGGTGCTCGGCGGACGCATGTACAACCACGGGGACGCGCTGTGGCGGACCTGGACCACCAGCTGGATGGCCTGGTCCTTCGCCTACGCCGGGGCCTGGATCGTGCTGATCCTCGGCATGACGCTGAAGAAGCGCCGCTTCCCGAAGGTGCTCACCTGGCTGGGCACCGTCAGCTACTCGGTCTACCTGCTGCACTGGCTGGTCATCGACGGCATGGACTGGCTCTACGGCATGCCGTGGCTGTTCCAGGGGACGCCGGCGCCGAAGTCGGCCAAGTTCGCGATCGTGTTCACGCTCACGTTCCTGGCCGTCACGCTCGCGGTCAGCTACCTGATGTACCGGCTGGTCGAGGTGCCGTTCCAGAAGCTCGGCCGACGGTTCCTCGCCTGGCTCAAGCGGCGCACCGAGGGCCCGGCCGACACCCCGGGGGCCGGCGGGACCGGCGCTCCGATCCCCGCCCAGGGCGGCGCTCCGGCGCCCGGTGCGGCCGGCCTGCCCGGTGCGCCGGCGCCGACCGCGCCGGTCGCCCCGGTCGGCAGCGGCCCCGCCGCCCCCGAGCCCGTCCGGCCCTGAACCGTCCGGCCCTGAACCGGTACGGCCCTGAACCGCACGGCCACGCCGCTGAGGCGAGCGGCCGGTTTGGGGCGGGCGGCGGGCCCCTGGTAGCGTGGTCAGCTGCACCTGGCCTCGGCATGCCCTCTCAGCTGGACCGACGGCCGCCGGTGTGATCCCGTTCAGAACCTTTAGACAGACTGAGGCTCCTTCGTGGCGAACATCAAGTCCCAGATCAAGCGCAACAAGACCAACGAGAAGGCGCGCCTGCGCAACAAGGCCGTCAAGTCCTCGCTGAAGACCGCTCTGCGCAAGGCCCGTGAGGCCGCCGCCGCCGGCGAGACCGAGAAGGCCGTCGTGCTGGCCCGCGCCGCCTCCAAGGCGCTGGACAAGGCCGTGAGCAAGGGCGTCATCCACGCCAACCAGGCCGCCAACAAGAAGTCGGCCATCACCAAGCGCGTCAACACCGCCGCCCAGGCCTGACGCCTTCCGGGGGTGTGAACCCCCGACCGCCTCGGGACGGCCCGGCCCTCTACCCGGACCCCTGAGGCGCGCGAGACTCGCACCGCACGCGGCCTGCGTTCGCCACGCGGGTGCGGTGCACAGAGCAGTACGACAGGCGTCGCAGTCCGCCTCTTCCCCGGAGGCCACTGCGGCGCCTGTCGCGTTTCCCGGTCCGGCCGCTATGGTCGGTCAGGTGCGATCGAGGTGCGGGGGAGCGCCCCGACGCCGAGCTCAGGGGGAGAGAACCACATGACGACGCCACCGACGCCACCGCCGGCACCGAACGGGCCGGGGTACGGATTCCCTCAGCAGACGCCGGGCGCCGGAGCGCAGCCGGTCCCGGGGGCGCAGCCGGTCCCGGGGGCTTCGGGGTTCGGGCCGCCGCCCGGATTGCCCGCCGCGCCGGGGATGCCGGCGCCGTCGGGAATGCCCGCGCCGTCCGGGATGCCGACCACTCCCGGGATGCCGATGACGCCGGGAGGCCGTGCGCCTGGCTCCGGGGGGAACCTGCGGCGCAACGCCGTCTGGGCCTTCGTAGGCGCCATCCTCGCCTCGGCCGGCTGGACCGCCGCCGTGATGGTCGTCCCCGGCATGGTCAGCAGCAACTCGTCTCCGCGCAGCCTCGGCAGCTACCACCTCTCGGACGACTTCTGCACCACCGGGAAGCCCACCAAGCTGCTGCAGACGTACTCCGTCTCGGACACCTCCGCGCCGACCCACCACACCGACCGGAACCCGGCCCTGGACAGCATGAACTGCTCGATGAGCCTCAAGCGCACGGGCGGCAACAGCGACAGCGAGTACGCCTCGGTCTACCTGCGCGCCGACCTGCACAAGGCGGTCAACCCTGCGCCCGAGCTGGATGCCAACAAGGAGCTCTACCGGGCCCGCGGCTACCAGGTCACCGACATCTCCGGGATCGGCGAGGAAGCGTACTTCCTGTACAAGGACGACGGCTCGGACAAGTACCACAGCGTCTACGCCGAGTTGGACATCCGCGACGGCGGGATGACCTACTACATCAACTACAGCGCCAGCTACACCGAGGGGAAGGCCAAGCCGCCGTCCAAGGACGAGCTGCGGAGCATCCTGCAGTCCGACGGCCAGGACGCCGTCCGGGCCATGCGGAAGTAGGCCCCCTCCGGCCGGGGGCTCCGGCGTCCGCGCCGGGCTGCGCCGGGCCCCGCCGCGTCGACAGGCGTCAGTAGGCGGGGCGGGAGCCGGCCCGTGCGGCCCGGGCCACGGCGACCACCGCGCGCTCCAGGGCGAAGGCCGGGTCGTCGGAGCCGCCCTTGACGGCGGCGTCGGCCTGGGCGATCGCGGTCAGTGCGGTGGCCACGGCGTCGCCCGTCCAGCCGCGCATCTGCTGGCGGACCCGGTCGACCTTCCACGGTGGCATGCCCAACTCGCGCGCCAGGTCGGCCGGGCGCATGTTCCGCCCGGTCGTCGCCAGTCGCCCGATGCTGCGCACGCCGGAGGCCAGCGCGTAGGTGATGCCGGTCGGCGGCTGGCCGACGGCCAGTGCCCAGCGCAGCCGCTCCAGCGCCTCGGCGGCCCGGCCGGTGACCGCGAGGTCGGCCACCTCGAAGCCCGTCGCCTCGGCCCGGCCGCTGTAGTAGCGGGCCACCACCGTCTCGTCGATCGTGCCCTCGACGTCCGAGGTCAGCTGGTGGCACGCGGCCGCCAGCTCCCGCAGGTCGCTGCCGAGCGCGTCCAGGAGCGCCTGGCTGGCCTCCGGGGTCGCCGAGCGGCCGAGCGCGCGGAACTCGCCCTTGACGAACGCGAGCCGTTCGCTCGCCTTGGCCAGCTTGGCGCAGGCCACCTCGCGGCCGCCCGCCTTGCGCCCGGCGTCCAGCAGGCCCTTGCCCTTGGCACCGCCGGCATGCACCAACACCATGATCACTTCATCGGCCGGCGCCTCGATGTAGGCCTTGACCTCCTTCACCGAGTCGGCCGAGAGGTCCTGGGCGGCCCGGACGACGATGACCTTGCGCTCGGCGAACAGCGACGGCGTGGTCAGCTCGGCCAGGCTGCCGGGCTGCAGGCCGCCGGGCGGCAAGTCCCGTACGTCGGTGTCCGGGTCCGCCGCCTTCGCCGCCGCCACCACCTGGGCGACCGCACGGTCCAGCAGCAGCTCCTCCTGGCCGACCGCGAGGGTCAGCGGGGCGAGCAGGTCGTCGGGTGCACTCTTCCTGGCCATCGCCTACCAGCATCCCACGGGCCGCGGACACTCCCTCCCGCCCGATCGGCCGCGCCGGGCGGCCTGGACAATGGCCGGGTGATCGAGAACCACGCCACCGACCTCCCGACCGTCGACGACCCCCACGCCCGGCAGCTGCTCGTCCTGCCCGACCGCGACGCCGCCGATGAAGCCGCCGAGGAGCTCGGCGCCACCCAACCGGACCTCGGCGAGGTCGAGATCGTGCGCGACGCGCTCGCGGGCGAGGACGACGCCGAGGACGCCCAGTGGCTCGTCGTGGTCGAAGCCCCGGACAGCGGCTGGACCCCCGACCTGCTGCACGTGCTCGACACCCTGGCCGCCGACAACGAGGGCTGGCGCGAGGAGGCCTGACCGGGCGGCCAGGCCAGGCCCTGCCAGGCGGGGGGGGAATCTTGCTCCCCCGGGTTCCGCGAGGTGCTGCGGGGCGGAGGGCAGGGCGGGGGCACGGCGGGGCGGGGGCGGAGGAACCCGCTCTTGGGGGCCAATTTTGCTCCTTGACCTTCTCGCGCGCTCCGGGCCGAGCCCGGAGCGCGCCGAAACGTTTCTCCTGGCCCCGCCCCGCCACTCCTCCTCCAACCCCAACCCCCAACCCCTTTCCCTTCCCCCACTTCGGGGTTGGGAGGAGGAGAGCGGCGGGGGTCACGCGGGCGGGGCCCGCGGTGTGCCCGGGGACTGCTCGGGGCGGGTGAGGGCGGCCGAGTCGGTCGCGCCGAGGGCGCGCGGCTTGTGGGCCTTCTGGGCCGCGTGGGCGGGCTGCGGATGGACGGCCACACCGAGGGTGGCCGGCGAATCGCCGGTCACCGCGATGTCGCCCGCCCGGTCGGTCCGGAGCACGGTCGCGCCGAGCGCACGCAGCCGGTCGACCGTCTTCGGGGAGGGGTGTCCGTACGCGTTGCCCTCCCCGCAGGAGATGAGGGCCAGTCGGGGTCGCAGGGCGCCGGCCAGGCCCCAGTCCTGGTGGGCCGAGCCGTGGTGCGCGACCTTCAGGACGTCGACCCGCCCCAGGCGGCCGGACAGGGCCGACTGGGCCGGCGGTTCGAGATCTCCGAGCAGTGCCATCCGTAGTCCTCCAGTCAGTGTCACCATCAGTGCGACGCTCGCGTTGTTCGCGCCGGGCGCCTCGACGCCCGACCCGGGAACGGGCCACACCACGTCCCAGGCCAACTCGGCCCCCATCGACCGCCGTTCACCACGGCCGGCCCTCAGCAACGGAACACCGGCCCCGGCGGCCCAGCCCGCCACCCGGGCCGCCTCGCCCGGCGGCTCGTCCAGCGTCGTACCTTCGACCGCACCGACCTTGCGACCCCTCAACACCCCTGGCACGCCCTCGACATGGTCCGCATGGAAGTGCGTCAGCAGTAGCAGCGGCACCGTCGTGACGCCGAGGTCGCGCAGGCACCTGTCGGCGGCATTCGGATCCGGCCCGGCATCGATCACCACCGCACTGTCCGGCGCACCGGCCGACAGGGCCAACATGTCGCCCTGGCCGACGTCGCACATCGCCAGACGCCATCCCGGAGGTGGCCAGCCGGTGGCGATCCGGGCGAGTTGCGGTGGGCGCAGCAGGACGACCACCAGGACCACCAGCAGTGCCCCCGTCACCAGCACCCGCACCCCGCGGCGTCGGGCGGGCGCCCGGATGCCGGGCTCCCCCCGCCGGGGCAGCAGGAGTGGCGCCGCCCAGCAGAGCGCCAGCACGGCCAGCGCGACCGTCACCGTTCCGAACCAGCCTCCTGGCCAAGCCAGTTGGCCACCCGAAGGCTCGGCGCCGCGGCGCGCGACGAGGGCCAGCCAGCCGGCTGGAACCCCAGCCGGCACCGCGAGCAGGCGGGCCGGGTCCGGGAGGAGCGGCTGCAGGACGAGCACTCCGAAGCCGAGCAGCGTCGCCGGGGCCACCGCCGGCTCGGCGAGCAGGTTGCAGGGGATGCCGACCAGGCTGATGTGCCCGGACAGCACCACCGTCACCGGCGCGCACAGCGCCTGCGCAGCCGCCGTCGCGGCGAGGGCGCCCGCCAGGTGGTGGGGCCAGCGCCGGGCCCGCAAGGCCTCGGCCCAGTGCGGACCGAGGACGAGCAGCCCGGCCGTGGCGAGCACCGAGAGCAGGAAGCCGAACGAGCGCGACAGGAACGGGTCCAGCAACACCAGCACCAGCACGGCTCCGGCGAGCGCGGGCACGGCCCGGCGGGGACGGCCGGTGGCCAGGGCCAGCATGCCGATCAGCCCCGTCCCGGCCGCCCGCAGCACACTGGGCTCGGGGCGGCAGACCGTCACGAAGGCCAGCGTCAGCCCGGTGCCGAGCAGGGCGCCGGTGCGCAGCGACAACCCCAGTACCGCGGCGAGCCCGCGCCGTTCCGGGGTGCCGGCCTGGCCGGGCGCGCCCAGCAGCGCGCCGAGGACGATCGCCAGGTTGGCCCCGCTGACCGCCACCAGGTGGACCAGGTCGGTGGCCTTGAACGCGTCTTCGAGGTCGTCGGGCAGGCGTGAGGTGTCTCCGACGACCAGGCCGGGGAGCAGCCCGCGCGCGTCCGGCGGAAGCCCATCGGTGGCCGTGCGCAGGCCCTCGCGCAGCCGTCCGGCGATCCGCTGCGGCAGGCTCGGTGGCGCCAGCTGCCGTGGCGGGCCGTGGACGACCAGCAGCGCAGCGGACTCGGTGCCGCGGCCCTCCCCCGCCGACTGCACCTCGGCCTCCACGGCCAGTCGCTCGGACGGGAGCACCCGCTGCCAGGGCTCGCCGGCCGCACCTCGGACCATGACGGTCACGGGTGTCCGCGTCCGGGTGGTCGGCCCGTCGGGGAGCAGGACGACACGGTCGACCACCGCGGCCACGGTGAGGAGCGTCTGCCCGCCGGTGGTTCCGCCCCGGGAGGTGTGGACCTCGGGGTCTCCCGCGATGGTCAGCTCCGCCTCCACCGCCCGGGCGGGCGCGGCCGGCGGCCCCGGCGCGGCGTGCTCGGCCGCGCGGGCGAGTTCGGGCAGCGGCCCCCGGTGCAGGTCGAGCGTGTGCAGCGGGGTCGCGATCGCGGCCGCCGCGCCGGTGAGCAGGACGGCGGCCAGGGTCACCGCGGCCCCGCGCCGGCGCAGGACTCCCGACCGGATGAGCAGCGGGACGGCCGTGAGCACGGCGACGCCCGCCGCCGCGAAGACGGCGACCTCGTACCCCGGTTCCAGGCCCAGGAGCGCCGCCGTGACCGCCCAGGCCGAGACGGCGGGCAGCAGCAGCCGGAAGTCGGCACCCGGGGAGCGGAGGTGCGGGATCGATGCGGTGGCCGCGGACACGGCGGGACCTCCCTTCGTGGTGAGGGGACGGGCAGGGGAGCGTCAGAGCGTGAGCAGCGGACGGAGTTCCGTGTACGTGCGGACGCCGATGCCGCTGACCTGCCGGAGCTGGTCGAGGGAGCGGAAGGAGCCGTGCGAGGCGCGGTAGGCGAGGATGCGCTGGGCGAGGGTGGGACCGACGCCGGGGAGGGTGTCGAGCTGTTCGAGGGTGGCGCGGTTGAGGCTGACGGGTGGTCGGGGTGCGGCGGGGCCAGGCAACCCGGTTCCGGTTCCGGGCCCGGAACCGGCGGCCGGGGCAGGAGCCTGGGCGGCTTGCTCGCCGACCAGCAGCTGCTCACCGTCCGTCAGGATCCTGGCCAGGTTGAGGCTCCGGGTGTCCGTCTCCGGCAGCACACCGCCCGCGGCCCGCAGGGCGTCGGCCACCCGGGAGCCGCCGGGCAGGGTGTGCAGGCCGGGGACGTGGACCCGCCCGCCGACATCGATCACGACGGCCGCTCCGGCGGCGACACCGGACACAGCGGCACCGGGCGCGGCCTCGCCGGGCACGGCGGTACCCGCCCCGACCGCACCCGCCCCTGACACCGCATCGACGGGGGCCGCCGTGTCCGCCCCCGGCAGCGCCGAGGCGGCCGCCAGCGCGGGAACAGCGACCGTCTCCGGCCTGGCCAGCCAGAAGTGCTGGACGGCGTAGCCGACCGCGAACAGCAGCAGGATCACCAGCCCGGCCACCGCGCGCCGGTCGAGCGCCGCCGCCGAAGCGAACGGAGCGGACCGCAGGCGCACTCCGGCGCCCGGCGGGCCCGCAGCAGCACCCGCCGGATCCGCCACGATGCCGCCCTCGGTACCCGGCGGCAACGGCGCCCCACCTGTCGGCGGCCCCGTCGCCGGTCGCTCGTCCGTCACGGACGAGGCCGCTCCCGGTGCCGGCCCCGGGGAACCCCCTCCGCCTCCGCCCACCCCGGCGCCCCGGCCGCCCATCGGCCCGCCGACCGGCTCGTCGACCGTCGGCAGCAGCGCCGCCATCCGCAGCCGTACCGTCTCGTTGATCGCTTGGCGCTTCGCCGCGCCCAGGCCCATGGTCGTCATGCCGAGGACGGTAGGAGTCCTGCGGCGAACGCGCGGAAATTACCGGAACCCTGTGGATAACCCGGGGGGTGTGGACAAACCGTGTCGCTCACACGAGTGGGCATGGCCTTCCGAAGTTGACGGGACGGCGCTCGGCCCGCCGTTCCCGGCCGGTCCGGCGCAGCCCGTGCCCAACGGATCCAGCCCAGCCCGTGCCCGACGGCAGCCGGCCCAGCCCGTGCCCGTCGGCAGCCGGTCCGCCCCGTCAGCGCGGCGCGACCACCACGGCGAGCAGCCCCGGCCCGACGTGCGCACCGATCACCGCCCCCACCTCGCCGACGTACAGCTCCCGCAGCCCCGGCACCCGCGCCCGCAGCCGCTCCGCGAGCGGCTCGGCCCGGTCCTCGGCGGCCAGGTGGTGCACGGTGATGTCGACCTCCCGCTCCCCCGACCGCTCGACCGCGATCTCCTCCAGTCGCGCGATCGCCCGCGACGCCGTCCGCACCTTCTCCAGCGGCTCGATCCGCCCCCCGTCCAGGTGCAGCAGCGGCTTGACCGCGAGCGCCGACCCGAGCAGCGCGCGCGCCGCCCCGATCCGCCCGCCCCTGCGCAGGTGTTCCAGGGTGTCGACGTAGAAGAACCCGCTGGTCCCGGCCGCCCGGCGGCCCGCGGCCTCGGCCGCCCCGGCCAGGTCCTGCCCGGCGGCGATCGCCTCGGCCGCCGCGAGCACGCCGTACCCGAGCGCCATCCCGACCAGCCGGCTGTCCACCACGCGCACCGGTACCGGCGCCTCGACGGCGGCCAGCCGGGCGGCCTCGACGGTGCCGGACAACTCGCCGGAGATGTGCACCGAGACGATGCCCGTCGCCCCGGCTTCGGCGGCCGCCCGGTAGGTGGCCGCGAAGGTCTCCGGGTTCGGCCGGGAGGTGGTCACCCGCTGCTTGCCGCGCAGCGCCTCGGCGACGTCCTTCGGGGAGATCTCGACGCCCTCGCTCAGGACCGAGTCGCCGACCGCGACGCTCAGCGGGACCACCGTGATCCCGTGCCGGTCGAGGGCCTCCTGCGGCAGATAGGCCGTGGAATCGGTGACAAGCGCGAGGTCGGAGGGCATGAGCCGGAGGTTACTCCCCGTTCGTGCGCGAGGACAGCGCCCGGCGGCGGACGACCGTGCCCCGGCCGCGAGGAGCCCGCGAGGTTGCCCACGGGCCCGCCCACGACCCACCCGCGGGGACCGCCCACGACCCACCCGCGGAACGCCCGCAACCGTCTCGGACCGCCCGGTCGGAAAGCGCCGAGCCCGGTCGAGCGCCGGGGGATCAGCCCGCCGAGGGCCCCGCCGACGGCTTCCGCAGCCGCTGAGCCAGCTTGGCCAGCGGATCGGCGAGCCCCAACAGCTCCTCCGCGCTCGGACGCCCCTTTCCGTCCGTCAGCCCGGCCCGGGCCGCGCCCCCGGCAGTAGCCCCGCCGGAACCCTCGGCCGTACCGGAACCCGTACCGGCACCCGTGCCCGCGCCCGGACCCGGACCCGGACCCGCGGAACCGGGCCCCGAGCCGTCCCAGTGCCGCAGCGCCCCCGCCTCGCTCTCGCACTCCTGGCTGAGCCGGCTCAACTCGTCGTCGGCGAACCGGTGCATCCGGTCCTGCGCCGCCCAGCGCATGGTCTCCGCCGCGCGCGTGATCCGCTCCGCCCGCTCGCGCAACTCCGGCAGCTTGACCGCGATCCGCGCGGTGTCCGGCTCGCGTTCGAGCATCCGCAGCTCTCCGTCGAGCTCCGCCGCGTGGGCGTCGAGCCGGGTCAGCAGGGCGAGCGACTCGCCGAGCTGCCCGTCCTGCGCGAGCCCGCTTTCCAGCACCTGCCGGGTGCCGTCGAGTGAGGTCCGCAGGCCGAGCCGGACGGTGGCGATCTGCGCGGGCGGGCCGATCTTGGTGTACGTCTTCGCCTTGAGGGTGACGGTCTCCACGGCGCGCCGGGCATTGGCTTCGTGCTTCTCGATCTTCGCTCCGACGGCCTTGGCCGCCTTGACCGTGCCGACCACCGCCAGGACGGCCGCCGCGATCCCGAACAGCAGGACCAAGCCGATCATCACGCCGAACACGTCCATCGCGCGCCACCTTCCGCCACCCGTTTCGGCCCCCACCGCGCCCAACGCGAGCCGCACTGCCGAGGGTTCCACGGTATCCCCCGAACCCCTCGCAGGGCGGCTCGAACGGGCCCAACGGCCCCGGATCAGGGACAGATCCGGGATCTCCCCGAGGGACCCGGGGCCCGTCACCCGGGGAAGAACCGGGACAGACGCCACCCGAGCGCACCCGAGCCGGACGCCGCCACCGAGCCCCCGCCCGGCACCCCCGCCCACATGACGCCGGACGGGCACCCCCGGCCCACATGACGCCGGACGGGCACCCCCGGCCCACAACGACACCGGGCGGGCGCCCCGAAGGACGCCCGCCCGATCAGCCCCAGGCCCGGAATCAGCCGGTGACGATGTTCACCAGCTTCGGAGCACGCGCGATCACCTTGCGCACCTCGGCACCGCCGATGGCCGCGACCACCGCCGGGTCCGCCAGCGCCAGCGCCTCCAGCTCGGCGTCCGAGATGCTCGGCGCGACCTCCAGCCGGGCCTTCACCTTGCCCTTGATCTGCACGACGCAGGTCACCGACTCGTCGACCACGTACGCCGGGTCGGCGACCGGGTAGTCGGTGTGCGCCAGCGACTCGCCGTGGCCCAGGCGGCGCCACAGCTCCTCGGCGATGTGCGGGGCCAGCGGCGCGACCATCAGCACCAGCTGCTCGGCCACCGGCCGCGGCGTCGAGCCGCGCTTGACCAGGTAGTTGTTCAGCTCGATCGCCTTGGCGACGGCCGTGTTGAAGCGCAGCCCGGTCATGTCGGCGCGGATGCCGTCGATCGCCTTGTGCAGGGCGCGCAGCGTCGCCTCGTCCGCCGCCTCGTCGGTGACGACCAGCTCGCCGGTGGTCTCCGAGACGATGTTGCGCCACAGCCGCTGCAGGAAGCGGTACGAGCCGACGACGGCGCGGGTGTCCCACGGGCGGGAGACGTCCAGCGGGCCCATCGACATCTCGTACAGGCGCAGCGTGTCGGCGCCGTACTCGTCGGCGATGTCGTCCGGCGCGACGGCGTTCTTCAGGGACTTGCCCATCTTCCCGGCCTCGCGCTTGACCGGCTCGCCCTGCCAGGAGTACGTGCCGTCGCGCTCCTCGACCTCGGCGGCGGGCACCGGGAAGCCGCGCTCGTCGCGGTAGACGTCGGCGGTGATCATGCCCTGGTTGAACAGCTTGTGGAACGGCTCGACGGACGAGACGTGGCCCAGGTCGTGCAGCACCTTGTGCCAGAAGCGCGCGTACAGCAGGTGCAGCACGGCGTGCTCGGCACCGCCGACGTACAGGTCGGCGCCGCCGGCCGGCTTGGTCGCCGTCGGGCCCAGCCAGTACTGCTCGTTGGCCGGGTCGACGACCGCCGAGGAGTTGGACGGGTCGACGTAGCGCAGCTCGTACCAGCACGAACCCGCCCAGTTGGGCATGGTGTTGGTCTCGCGACGGTACTTCTTCGGCCCGTCGCCCAGGTCCAGCTCGACGTTGACCCAGGCCTCGTTGCGCGACAGCGGGGTCTCGGGCGAGGAGCTGGAGTCGTACGCGTCGTAGGTGCGCGGCGAGTAGTCGTCGACCTCGGGGACCTCGACGGGCAGCATCGACTCGGGCAGCGCGTGCATGACGCCGTCCTCGTCGTAGACGATCGGGAAGGGCTCGCCCCAGTACCGCTGGCGGCTGAACAGCCAGTCGCGCAGGCGGTAGTTGACGGTGCCTTCGCCGATGCCGCGCTCGGCCAGCCAGGCGGTGACGTGCGCCTTGGCGTCGATGACGCTCTGCCCGTTCAGCGACAGGTCGCCCTGTTCCCGGGCGGAGTTGACGATGACGGAGTCGTAGGTGTCGAAGGCGTCGTCCCACTGGGCCGGGTCCTCGCCGCGCCCGTCGGTGGGCTCGACGACGCAGCGCATCGGCAGGGCGAAGGCCCGGGCGAAGGCGAAGTCGCGGTGGTCGTGGGCGGGGACGGCCATGATGGCGCCGGTGCCGTAGCCCATCAGCACGTAGTCGGCGATGAACACCGGGACGGAGGCGCCGCTGACCGGGTTGACGGCGTAGGCGCCGGTGAAGACGCCGGTCTTGACCTTGGCGTCGACCTGGCGCTCGACGTCGGACTTGGCGGCGGCCGCGGCCCGGTAGGCGGCGACGGCCTCGGCGGGGGTGGCGGCGCCGCCGGTCCACTCGGCGGGCACGTCCTGGGGCCAGGCGGCGGGGACGATCGAGTCGACCAGGCCGTGCTCGGGCGCCAGCACCATGTAGGTGGCGCCGAACAGGGTGTCGGGCCGGGTGGTGAAGACGGTGATCCGCTCGTCGGAGCCGACGGCGAAGTCCACCCGGGCGCCCTCGGAGCGGCCGATCCAGTTGCGCTGCTGCAGCTTGATGGCCTCGGGCCAGTCCAGCAGGTCCAGGTCCTCGATCAGGCGGTCGGAGTACGCGGTGATGCGCATCATCCACTGGCGCAGGTTGGACTTGAACACCGGGAAGTTGCCGCGCTCGGAGCGGCCGTCCGCGGTGACCTCCTCGTTGGCCAGCACGGTGCCCAGGCCCGGGCACCAGTTGACCGGCACCTCCTTGGCGTAGGCCAGGCGGTACTCGCCCAGGACCTCGTCGCGTTCGGCGGCGGACAGCTCGGCCCAGGGGCGGCCGTCCGGGGTCTGCCGGTCACCGGACTCGAACTGCGCGACCAGCTCGGTGATCGGACGGGCCGTGCGGGCGGCCTCGTCGTACCAGGAGTTGAAGATCTGCAGGAAGATCCACTGGGTCCAGCGATAGTAGTCCGGGTCGATCGTGGAGATCGAGCGGCGCGGGTCGTGGCCCAGGCCCAGCCGGCGCAGCTGGTGGCGCATGTTGGCGATGTTGGCCTCGGTGGAGACCCGCGGGTGGGTGCCGGTCTGCACCGCGTACTGCTCGGCGGGCAGGCCGAAGGCGTCGTAGCCCAGCGTGTGCAGCACGTTGTGGCCGGTCATCCGCTGGTAGCGGGCGAAGACGTCGGTGGCGATGTAGCCCAGCGGGTGGCCGACGTGCAGGCCCGCGCCCGAGGGGTACGGGAACATGTCCATGATGAAGCTGTGCGGCTTCGCGGCGACGTCACCGGCCGACGGGTCGGCCAGCGCACCGGTGGGGTTGGGGGCGTGGAAGGTGCCCTCCTTCTCCCAGATGTCCTGCCAGCGGGACTCGATCTCGGCCGCCAGCGCGGCGCTGTACCGGAACGGCTCGGTCGCGGTCTCGGCCGCGCCGGACGCAGGGGTCGTCTCGCTCATGGTCCTTCAAGCTCCATCGATGTCGGTTGGCGAACCGGGCAGGCGGCCGGCCCGTGGACCCCGCCCGGGACGGGGTCGGGGGCGGAAAACAAAAAATCCCCTCGCAGGAGGGGACGCCACGCCGACTCCGGCACCGCCCGAGGGCGCAGCCGGTCCTGGTCAGCGCGGCCGGCTAAGGAGCAGGCGCACGGTTCGCATGGGCTCAGGGTACCGCAAGCGACTCGGCGCGCTCCCGGGTATACCGCCGGGGCCGCCGCACCTGCACTGCGGCTTCCTCACCGGACCGGCACCGGACCCACCGCACCAAGGCACCTCACCGCACCGGCCCGCACCGGCGTCACGCCGACCCACCGACCCGCCGACCCGCCGACCCGCCGCGGCAGCCACGCCCGGCGACGCCGCCGACCCACCGCAGCAACGCCCGGGCACCGCCCCACCCCCGCCGGCCGCCCGCCTCACGGCGTCACCGCGCGCCCCGCCGCGTCGAAGTCCCGCAGCGCCTTCGCCAGCCGCTCGGACTGCATCCCCGCCGCGAGTGAGCGCGCCAGCGCCGCCGTGCGGGCCGCCTCCCGCTGGTCGCCGAGCCGCCGGTGGCTCTCGGCGAGGCACACCATCAGCAGCGCCTTGGAGCGGGCGCGGCCGGGTCCGAGTCCGGCCACGGCCTCGGCGAGCAGTGCCTTGGCGAGCCGGTTGCGGCCGAGCGCCAGCCGCCCCTCCCCCACCATCCCGGCGAGCGAGGCGCGGGCCTCCTCGGTGCCGGGCACACCGTCCAGTTCGGCGAAGGCCCGGGCGGCGGCGGCCTCGGCCCGCTCCGGCTCGTTCCGGCGGCCGTACGCGCGGGCGAGCCGGCCGAGCTGGCGGGCCCGGCCGGTGGGGCCGAGCGCGGCGCCGTGGGCTTCCAGGGCGGTTTCGAGTGCGGAGACGGCGTCCAGGCCGCGCCCGCCCGGGCCCTGGGTGGCGAGCACCACCAGCGCGCCGAGCACGGGGACCCCGAGCCGGGGGTCGCCGCTGACGTGGGCGGCGCGCAGCGCGGCGACGAAGGCGCGTTGGGCGGCCGCGTCGTGGCCGAGGTCGTACGCGGCCCAGCCGGCCAGCCGGGCGAGCCGGCTGGCCGTGCCGTAGAGCTCGCGGCCCAGCCGCTCGTCGTACGCGCCGAGTTCCAGCAGCTTGGCGAGCATGGCGAGTTCGGCCCGGGCTGGGCCGAGGACGAGGCCGCCGCCGCAGGAGCGTTCGAGTCGCTGCTTGCTGCGGTAGGAGAGGCCGAGTTCTCCGACCAGTGCGGCCTCGACGCGCAGGGCGCCCTCGCCGCCGCCGACGGGTGGGGGTGGCGAGGCGAGCCGGGCGGCGGCCTGGTCGAGGTCGGCGTTGCGGAAGAGGTCGGTGAGGCGGACCGGTCCGGCGTCGGTGGCGGCCTCGCGCAGCGCGGTCTGGGCGGTGTCGGCGGTCCACGGGTCGGTGAGCAGCCGGGGCGAGAGGATCTTGGCGCCGCGGTGGCCGCCCATCCGGCCCCAGAGCTGCTCGTAGGTGACGGCGATGCCGAGGGTGCGGCTGAGCACCTCGCACACCGCCTGGTCGTGCGGGCTGCGCGGCACCATGCCGCGGTCGCGCCACTTGTACGGGGCGGTGGAGCTGATGGCCAGGCCCGGCGGCAGCGCGAGACTCACCT
Source organism: Kitasatospora sp. NPDC097691 (assembly GCF_040302665.1). Lineage (NCBI taxonomy): Bacteria > Bacillati > Actinomycetota > Actinomycetes > Kitasatosporales > Streptomycetaceae > Kitasatospora > Kitasatospora sp. NPDC097691. The sequence continues at coordinate 133,169 of NZ_JBEORY010000021.1, forward strand.
CGCGGGCGAGCCGCTCCGGACTCCAGCCGAGCTGGTGGAGTATCCGGGCCAGTTCCTCGTTCCGCCTTCGCTCCAGATCGGCCATGACACGACGGTAGCGGGACTCCGGGCCCGCCCGCCGGTGGGCGGGCGAAACGTCGAGAGCCGCCTCCCGTTCTGGGAGGCGGCTCTCGACTTCTGTGGAGCTATGGGGAATTGAACCCCAGACCTCTTGCATGCCATGCAAGCGCTC
>NZ_JBEORY010000022.1:0-123935 GCF_040302665.1 Kitasatospora sp. NPDC097691
GCACGACACCGCCCGCGCCTCCCAGGCGTACACCCTCACCGGCGGGGCGATCACCTCCCACGTCGGCGGCCGGGACGAGGCCGACTTCTACGGGCCTACCCGGAGATGCGCTTGATCCGGCGGACGTTCTCCCGGCCGCAGGCCGCGCAGACGATCCACTCGCACAGCCAGTCGTCCCAGGTGAAGGCCTCGCTCGCCCGGTTGGAGTCCTCCCCGCCGCAGAAGAGGCAGTCCGCCTCCTCGCCGGTCGGGTACCGGAACGGGTGGAGGATCGGGCGGCCCCCGAGATCGGGACGGCCCAGGAACCCGCAACCCGGGCACTTCCACCACTCGTTGGTGCCCCCGTACGCCCCGGAGCGGGTGGTCTGCCGCACCAGGTCCCGCGCGCACTGCGGGCAGGACCTGGGCAGTGCGTCGCCTGCCCCGCCCGTGCCGTCCGTCCCGCCCGTCCCGCCCGAATCCTCGACTCCCACGCCGCTCTCCCCACCCCCGGGCCGACCCGCCTGCGGTGTCAGCCTAGTCCGTGCGCGCCGCCGTGAGCCCGGTGTGGACGAGCTCAGCGCCGCCAGCGGTAGACGGCGTCCCATTCCTCGGTGATCCAGGTGCCGTCGCCGACCGGTATCACGTTGTCGACCTCGGCCATCGGGTACTCGATGCGGCCGTGCAGGGCGCCGGTGGCGGGGTCGGCGAGCCAGTGGCTGTGCTCCCTCCAGCGCTCCGTTCCGAACACGTACACCGCGGCCTCGTCGTACGGGTTGTAGAGCGTCACCATCGCCGTGTCGTCGTCCACGAACCCGCTCCAGGTGGAGATCTGCGGGTCGTTGTGCACCGAGCAGTCGCCGGTGCCGGGGACCGGGAAGTCGCTCAGGGCGAGCGAGGCGGTGACCTCGTACGTGGGGAGGCTGTGCCAGCTGATGTCCCGTCTCCTCCGGTCGACGGTCATGCAGCGGGCGTTCCTGGAGTCCGCGCCCAGGTACTCGCGCTCGCTCGGGAGCAGGTCGCCCCGGCCCTGCGGCAGCTTCCTGCCCAGGACGATGCCACCGGACTCCCAGCGCGCCTCGAAGTGCGTGGTCGCCGCCTGTCCTTCGGACACCCGCACGCCGCGGACCTCGTCGTTGTCGTCCCAGAGCAGGCTGACGAACCGCTCGTGGCCGCCGCACGGGAGCACGCTCCGCGCCAGCACCGTGCCCCCGGCGTCCAGGGTGAGGATCAGGGTGCTGTCGGGCAGCCCGGAGGGGAGCCGCAGCCAGATGCGGAGCTCCGGATCGGCGCCGCCGGTCGAGGTCGAGTAGTCGAGGTAGCCCCAGCGGCTCACCTCCCACGTACCGTACGGCTGTTGCCACAGCCTCGTGCCGTCCGGGGCGACCGCGACGTACTCCGTCTCGGCGCCGAAGACGGCGAACGAGAGGTCGGGAGCGACCCAGTGCCTCGACCAATGGTTGGGCGTCGGGGCCGGGAACTCGGCCGTCAGTTCCGCCTGTTCCCCCAGGTCGTAGATCCGCAGCGACTCCGCGCTGCGGACCTCCAGACGGGGAACGGGGCCGGTGGGGTCGACGTACGTCCGGGCGCCGTCCCGGTCCGGGATCGCGTAGGTGGCCACCAGCCGGGGTGTGATCGTCATGCCCGAATCCTCTCGCGCCGGGCCGACAGCGTGTTCCCCGCGCGGATCGACGGAACACTCCGTCAACCGCGATCGCGTGCCCCGACGGCGCGAGGGCCGGACGGCACCCGGCCGCTCAGGCGACGGGTGCGCTCGCGCGGTCCGGCCGGCGGTCGGCGGGCCGTCCGTCCTCCGCCGCGGTGGGCCGCGCGGGCTGCTCGGCCCCGCGCACGGGCGGCTTCCGCGGCCGCCTCAGCCGCGGAAGCCGCGCCTCGCTGACGAAGACGCCCAGGATGATCAGCGCCGCACCCAGGACCGCCAGCCCTGGCAGGCGGTCGCCGGCCAGGCGGCCGACGATGCCGCCCCAGACCGGTTCGGCGGAGTAGATCACCGTTGCCCGCATGGGAGGCACGGACTGCTGCGCCCAGTTCATCGTCAACTGGATCACGGCGCTCGCGGAGCCCAGTCCCGCGGCCGCGGCGAGCCAGACCCAGGAGAACGCGGGGGCCGACTCGCCGGTCGCCGGCATGGCGAGGAAGGACAGCACGCTTGCCGTGAGCAACTGGACGACGGTGATCCGGCGTAGGTCGACCCGCCCGGCGAACTTGCTGATCAGGACGATCTCGGCCGCGCCGACCACCGCCGAGCCGAGCGTCGCCAGTTCGCCCGCGCCCAGTGCCGTGCCACCCGCGGCCCCGGGGCCGGCGAGGAGTAGCAGCCCGGTGAGGGCGCAGGCGATGCCGAGCAGGCCGGCAGGCTTCGGCGGTCGACGCATGAGGAGCCACTGGAAGACCGGGACCAGGGGGACGTACAACGCCGTGATGAAGGCGGAGGTGCTGCTGCTGATGGTCTGCAGGCCGTACGTCTGCAGTGCGTAGCCGAAGAAGATCGTCGCGCCGACCGATACGCCGGCCGCCAGGTCCGGCCTGGTCAGGCCCCGCAGCGCCTTCCGGAACACGAGTAGGGTGAGCAGCCCGGCGGTGGCGAAGCGGAAGCCGACGAAGAAGAGGGGGCCGGTGTGGCGCGTGGCGGTGTGCACGATCAGGAAGGTCGTGCCCCAGAACATGGTGACGGCGACCAGGGCCAGGTCGTGACGGCCGAGACCCACGGGGCGCAGGCAGCGGCGAAGAGTACTGAAGCGCAACATAGTGCACAGGATAAGCGCACTATGTTGCACACTGACCAGGGGCGGTCCGACGTCCTGGCGTTCGTCGGAGAGAACCTGCGCCGCCTGCGCCGCCAGGCGGGGCTGAGTCAGGCCGCGCTCGCGCAGGCGGCGGGGATCAGCCGCCGCATGATCATCAATCTTGAGGGCGGTGACACGAACATCAGCCTCTCCAGCCTCGACCGGCTGGCCGAGGCGCTCGGCGCGACCTTCGTCGAGATCGTCAGCGACCCCGCCGCGCAGAGCCGCCGCATCGAGGCGGTGACCTGGCGCGGCGGCCGCGCCGACAGCGAGGCGGTCCTGCTGGGCAGCGTGCCCGCCCGCAGTGAGGCTCAGCTGTGGCGCTGGTCGCTCGGTCCCGGCGACCGGTACTCCGCAGAGCCCGACCCCGAGGGCTGGCACGAGATGATCGCGGTGACCGAGGGGCGGGTGCTGATCGACCTGGCGGAGGGGCCGGTGGTCATCGAGGCCGGTGGCTACGCGATCTACAACAGCGCCCAGACGTACGCGTACGTCAACGTCGGTGACGGCGTCGCACGGTTCATCCGCACCACGGTGGCGTGATCGCAGGGCCGGCCGCCGGCCGGGTCGGGCCGATTCATGGCCGAAGCTGACGGGCGGGAGGCCGGTGTCACCACCCCTCCAGGACGGCGCCGAGCACGACGACCACGCCCACCAGGACGCCGACCAGCCAGACCGGGGCGGGCAGCCTGTCGCCCGCCTTCCCGATCGCTGCCACGGCCCGGAGCGTGGCGTGGGCGAGTCGCGGGGGAGGCGTGATCGACTGTGGCTCGGTCGGGGTGGTGCTCATCGGTACCTCTTCGGCAGGGGGGAACGCACCGACGCCGGGAGACGGCGCGGCGCGGGTGCTTGTTCGGGGCATGGGAGTGGGATCCAGCGGAGAGCCTTTAAGCGGAGATTTGACTCCGGATACTTCGAGGCTAACAGACCGGAGATTCAGCTCCGCATAGCGACGCGTCCGTCGACACGCTCCCCGGACCGGTCGGGGCTCGGGGGTACGGATCAGTCGTCCGTGCGTACGGCACGTGTTCCGAAGCCGGAGCTGCAGGCAGCCTGGACGAACGGGACGGCGACCATGTCCAGCCCGCCGGGCTCCTCGATCACCGGGTGCACGTTCACCTCGAAGACGGCGCCGCCGTTCTCGGTCACGAGGTCGACGCCGCCGAACGGCAGGCCCAGGGAGCGGGTCGCCGCGATGGCGAGGCGGTGGTATTCGGCCGGGAGCGCGTCGATGGGCAGGACGGTGGACACCGCGCCCTGTGACTCGTTGCAGGGGGCGTCCGGGTCGGCCTGGACGTGCTCGCACACGCGCAGCACCCGGTCGCCCAGGACCACCACCCGGAACTGGTGGCGGCGACCGTCCTTCGTGAAGTTGCGCGCGTCACGGGACAGCAGCCAGTCCTGGCCGGACGCGGCGTAGTAGCGCATCGCGGTGTCCACCTGCGCGGGTGTGGTCAGGTGGAAGACGTCGTTGCCACCGGCTCCGACCGTCGGCCGGGCCCAGACGTCGCGGCCGAGGCGATCGAAGGCGTCGAGCGCGGTGGCGGACTTCGGGCGGGTCAGCGCCACCGTGTCCGTGTGCGCGATGCCGTCACGGCGGAAGCAGTCGACGGTGCGTCCCTTGTCCGTGGCGTTGCGCCAGGCCTGCGGGTCGGCGGCGAACGAGAACCGCCCTCCGGCGGGCAGTTCGCGCTGGAAGGCCGCGAACCGCTGCCGCGCCGTCGGCGGGATCTCGTAGACGATCAGGACGTCAGGTCGCGTGATCAGGTCCTCGGGTGGCACCTCCAGTCGAAGGCCGGAGCGAGTGACGACGGCCCGGCCCTCGCCGCCGTCCATGAAGTGCCGGGCGTCGACCGACAGCGGCGGCGTTCCGGTGACGATCTCGACGGCCTTCTCCAGCAGGAACCGACTTCCCTCGGTCGAACTGTGGTCCGTCATCAGGACGACGGTGTCCATGCAGTACCCCTCCCGATCCTGGTGGTAGCCGCCCCCACCAGTCGACCGGCGCCGCGACCCTGCGCGGCGCCGCGACGATCCACCGGACGGGTGCCGTTCCGCGCCCGCGGGCACGTACTCCTGCCTGCGGGAGCGGTGGTCGAGCCGATCGGTGGTTGAACCCGTACGGTCAAGCTAGTCGAAGTCCGACGGCCTGTCAGGAGAAGTGACCCGGCCTGTCCGACTTCCACCTCCGGCGGAGATCGCTCAGGCCTGCACGGTCGCGGGCTTCCGGCGGACCCCCCTCGCGCGTCGGCGGTCCGAGCGGCACGTCCCGCGCAAATCCCTGATGGGCCGGGGGAGTTCACGGATCACCGCGCGTGTCGTAGGGTGTCTCCTCGCGTCCAGCGGAGGAGCCTCGTGTCTCGCTATCTGTTCGACAACGCCGGTGCCGAGACGGGGGGCCGTTTCGTCGCCCTGGAGTCCTGCTACGACTCCTTCTCGCGGCACCAGTTGGAACTGACAGGACTCACGTCCGGCTGGAAATGTCTGGAAGTCGGCGGCGGCAGCGGTTCGCTGGGGGACTGGCTCGGCGAACGGGTCGGCGGCGGTGGTGACGTCACGATCACCGATCTCGCGCCCTCCTGGGCCGTCCCGCGACAGCGCCCGGACCACGTGCGCCTGGTCCGGCACGACATCGTGCGGGACCCGCTCCCCGGCGAGGGCTACGACCTGGTGCACGCCCGGTGGTGCTGCTCCACCTGCCGGATCGGATGCGGGTGCTGGAGCGGCTCGTCGGCGCCCTGCGGCCGGGCGGATGGCTGGTCCTGGAGGAGTTCGACTGCGGATGGACGCCCGTGCTGGCCGCACCCGACCACGAAGCGCAGGCCCTGTTCGAACGCGTGCACGCGGCCCTGCTGTGGCTGCTGGAGAACGCGGGCGCAGATCCGCTGTGGGGGCGCCGGGTGCGTGCGGCGATGGCACGGAACGGCTTGGTCGACCTCACCGCGACGACGTACGCCGAAGCATGGCCGGGGGGAAGCACCGGAATCACCCTGCACCGCCACAATGTCGACCAGGTGGCCGAGGGCCTGGTCGCCGCGGGGATCAAGCCCGGTGAGCTCGACAGCTTCCGCGCTCTCCTGGAGGACCCCCGATTCGTCGTCAACTCCTATCCGCTCATCAGCGTCCGGGGACGCCGCCCGTCCGGACGGACCGACCGGTGAACCGCCGGACCGACCGGTCTACCGCCGGAGTCACCGGTTTACCGCCGGAGCCGCCGGTGAACCGCCGGAGCTACCGGGAGGCACGCCTCGACACGCGTGAGGAGCCGCTGCACCTCATGGCGCGGCTGGTCCGCAGCGGCATGTTCGACTCCTACGTGGTGTACGAGAGCGGCAGCCAGTGGTCCCTGGGTGGCGGCGCTCTGGCAACCGTCCGGCTTGGCGCGGACGACGCCGCGGACCTGAGCCGGGTCGGAGAACGACTCGCCGCCGTGCCGGTGGACGACTGGCGGGCGTACGGGTGGGCGACGTTCGAGCTCGGCCCCGCGCTCGCCGGGATGGACGTGCCCGGGGACACGCCCCTGCTGCATCTGATGGTCCCCGCCGACGAGGTACGCGTCGAGGGCGGCCGTGTTCTGGTGCGGTCCACGGACCCCGAACGCCTGGACCGCCTGGTCCGGCTGGTCCGGCCCGTGGGCACGGCAGGCGACGACCTCGAACCGGCCGATCGGATGAGCCTCCCACTGGACGACGCCGGTGACTACCGGGCGGCGGTCGCGGCGGCGCTGCGGGAAATCACCGGCGACGGCCCGCTCCACAAGGTCGTCCTCTCCCGGCGGCTGCCCGTGCCCACCGAGGCGGACCTGGTCGCCACCTTTGTCGCGGGCCGCCGGGCCAACACCCCGGCGCGGTCCTTCCTGCTCGACCTCGGGGGCATCGAAGCAGCCGGGTTCAGCCCGGAGACCGTCGCCGAGGTCACCGGCGACGGCACCGTCACCACCCGGCCCCTGGCCGGCACCAGGGCCCTCACCGGATCGGCGGCCGAGGACACCCGCCTGCGCGCCGAACTCCTCGGCGACCCGAAGGAGATCCACGAGCACGCCATCTCCGTGAAGCTCGCCCTGGAAGACCTCGCTGCCGTCTGCGACGACCCGCAGGTGAGCGAGTACCTGACGGTCCTGGAACGCGGCTCCGTCCAGCACCTCGCCTCCACGGTCACCGGACGCCTGCGCCCCGGACACGGCCCGTGGCAGGCGTTCGCCGCGCTCTTCCCCGCGGTCACCGCCACCGGCGTCCCCAAGGCACCGGCCTACCCCCTCCTCCGATCCCTCGAAGGACGGCCCAGAGGCCTGTACGCGGGCGCCGTCCTCACCTGCGACGCCCTGGGCAACCTCGACGCCGCGCTCGTCCTGCGCAGCATCTTCCGGCACGACGGCCACTGCTGGCTCCAGGCCGGCGCCGGCGTCGTCCGGCAGTCCCGGCCGGAGCGGGAGCACACGGAAACCTGCGAGAAGCTGCGCAGCGTCGCCCCTCACGTGGTGCCCGCCCGCCGGTAGTCGAGCGGGCGGTGGGGAGTTCGGGGCCGAGGGCTAGCCGCGGTGCGTCCGCCACGGCGCCGAACGGTCCGCAGCCGCACCCCCCTGGCCGCACCCCCCTGTGCGCGCGGTCTTCTGTCGCCCGGCGGGCCGGGAGCCTATGCTCGCCGGATGCAGACGAGTCGGGCAGCGCGGCCATGTGACGTGCTCGTTGTCGGTGCGTACTTCACGGACTTGGTGTTCCACGGTCTGCCGCAGCCGGTGCGGCCCGGTGGTGAGGTCTTCGCCGACGGCTTCGCGGTGGTGCCCGGCGGTGCGTACACGGTGGCCATGTCGATGCACCGGCTCGGGCACCGCGTCCTGTGGAGCGCGGACTTCGGTACGGACCCCTTCAGCGCCCAGGTACTGTCCTGCGCCAGGCAGGAGGGACTGGACGAGGCCGCCTTCAGGCACCACCCCTTCCCCGTGCGGAGCCTGACCGTCGCCCTGTCGTTCGCCGCCGACCGCGCGATGGTCAGCTACCAGGACCCGGTCGACCCCGAGCCGCTCGTCCCGCTGCTGCGACGGTACCGCCCGCGCGTCCTCATGCTTCCCCAACTGCGCTGGGACGACGACGCGATCGCGGCCATGCGGGTCGCGCGGCAACTCGGAACGCTGACCGTCATGGACTGCCATGACACCCCCGCGACCCTCGACGAGCCGGCGGTTCGCCGAGCGCTCGCACTGGTCGACGTCTTCGCGCCGAACACCGCCGAAACCTTGCACCTGACCGGTGCCACCGACCTGGACGAGGCGATGACGGAACTCGCCGAGCTGGTGCCCATGCTCGTGGTCAAGCGCGGAGCAGACGGCGCCACCGCCGTCCACGAGGGCAAGCGGCACGACGCCCCGGCCCCGCAGGTCGACACCGTCGACACCACGGGAGCGGGCGACTGCTTCAACTCCGGTCTGGTTCACGGGCTTCTCGAAGGCTGGAGCATGCCGGACTGCCTCGCCGCCGCGGTGATCTGCGGAGCGGCGGCGACGACGGGCCCCGGGTCCGGCGCGGCGCTGCGCGCCCAGGACCTCGCACACCGGCTCACCCGCACCCCGGAGCCACCGCAGTGCCCGGACTGAGCTCCGCCGACCGCGAATGAGGTGGACACTTCACGTCGTCTGGTGGTCGTGTTAGCGTCGCTCGGATGTCGAGAATTCTGGTCACCGATCTGGACGGCACCTTACTCGGCGGCACCCGGGACGACCGGCGCCGGCTGCGGGAGGCTCTGGCCCGCCACCCCGAGGTGACGCTCGTCTTCGCCACCGGCCGAGGACTGGCCTCGATCCACGAGGTACTCCGCGATCCGCTCGTCCCCCGACCGCGGTGGATCATCGCCGACGTCGGTGCCACCGTCATCGACGGCACGGACCTCACCCCCGTGGACTCCCTGCAGGGACAACTGCGCGCCGACTGGCCGGGACCGGAGCGCGTCCGCGCCGCGTTGCGCCGCTTCCCCGCGCTCACCTACCAGCAGGACGTCGTCCAGGACGGCCGCTGCTCCTACTACCTGGCCCCGGACCAGCTCACCGCCGAGCTCACCGCAGCCGTCGAAGCCCTCGGCTGCACCTGGGTCCACTCCGCGGACCGCTACTTCGACGTCCTGCCGACCGGAGCATCCAAGGGCAACGCCCTTCGAGCCCTGGCCGGGAAGCTGGGATGGGCCCCGCAGGACATCCTGGTCGCCGGCGACTCCCTCAACGACCTGTCCCTGTTCCGACTCGGCGCGCACGGAGTGGCCGTCGGCGGCGCCGAGGCCGCACTGCTCACCGCGGTCGCGGACGACCCACTGGTCCACCGCCCCCGCCGACGCGGCACGGCCGGCATCCACGCGGCGCTCCGGACCCTGGGCTGGGTCACCACCTCGGACGCCTCGGACGCCTCGGACGCCTCGGACGCCTTCGACGCCTCCGACGCATTCGACGCCTCGGACGCCTTCGACGCCTCCGACGCATTCGACGCCTCGGACGCCTCCGACGCGGAACGCCCCGGCCGTGGGCACTCACTCGTCGTGGCCTACCACCGACCCCCGCTGCACTGGACGGGCGGAACCTGGCAGTCGCCCGCCAGCCCCAACGGCATCCTGCCCACCCTGACCAGCGCCTTCACCGACGGCCTGCCGGGCATCTGGGTTGCCGCCCTGGCCGGCGGCGACCAGCGGGCCACCCACCCGCACCCCACCGCGCTGCCGCTGTCCCTCGTTCCGCTCAGCCCCGCCCAGTGGACCGGCTACTTCCACCGCGCGGGCAAGGAGACCCTGTGGCCGGTGCTGATGTCCGAACCGCACCGGTCGGTCTTCGACGAGCACACCTGGACCGAATACCGCGCGGTGAACGCACAGTTCGCCGAACACATCAGCACCCGAGCCGCCCCCGGTGCCACCGTCTGGCTCCACGACTACAACCTGTGGCTCGTTCCCGGCCTGCTGCGCACCACCCGCCCCGACCTCAGGACCGGCCTCTTCCACCACACGCCGTTCCCGCCCCCGGAGATCTTCGCCACCCTGCCCGCCGCCGCCGAACTGCGCACCTCCCTCGCCTGTCTGGACTGGGCGGGCTTCCACACCGCCGCCTTCGCCGACAACTTCCGGCGCACCCTGGCCGACGAAGTCGGGCGGCCGCGCACGGCCGTCCATCCGCTCGGCGTCGACCGGCCCGCCATCGAGGCACTCGCCCGCCGCCGCGCACCGCTGCGACAGCCGGCCGCCGGTTCCGTGGTGCTGTCGGTCGAACGCCTCGACTACGCCAAGGCCCCCATCCAGAAGGTCGACGCCATCGCCCGACTCCTCACTCGACGACCCGAACTCCGCGGCCGACTGACCTTCCGGCTCGTCTGTCCGCCGCCCGAGCCGGGCCTCACCGCCTACGACAGCACCCGCGACCTTCTCGAACATCGTGTCGCCGACGTCAACGACACGTGGGCGGAAGGGGGTTGGCGTCCGGTGGACTACGTGCCCCGCAGCCTGTCGTTTCCCGAGGTCATCGATCAGTACCTCACGGCCGACGTGCTCTGGGTGACCTCGCTGCAGGACGGGATGAACCTGACCGCAAAGGAGTTCGTCGCCGCCCAGGCCGCAGCACCCACGCACGGCGCCGACGGACCGGGCGTCCTGGTCCTCTCCCGCCATGCCGGCGCCGCCGACGAACTCGGGGACGCCGCCCTGCTCACCGACCCGCGTTCACCGGACGACCTCACATCCGTCCTGGCCCGGGCACTCGCGCTCACCCCCGACGAACGCCGGACCCGCATGGACCGCCTCTCCCGCCTGCTGGGCCACCAGCGACCCGCCGACTGGGCAGCCGGGATCGTCCACGCGATCCGAGCCGACAGCGACGCCGGCAGGCCGCCTACGGTCTGATCGTCACGCGCGTCAAGCCAGGCCACGCGTCTCACCGTCGTGGTCGCCGTGAGGGGGTGTCCGCCACGTGGTCACGGCACCATCACCACAAGCACGGGCCCGGTGGCGAACGGCATGGTGCTGTCGTCGGGCAGGGTGAACGACGTGCCCGCGGCGGGGTCGGGTCGGCTCCAGCGGACGCTCCACACCTTGCCGTCGCGCAGCACCTCGGCCCGTCCGGTGCCGGTGCTCCGCGTGAACACCTCGTTGTCCGGGTGTCCGGCGTTGAAGTCGGTGAATGCGCCGGGGACGATGCTGACGTGCTGGACGACGACGGTCGCGGTGCCGGACCAGGCCGGGTGGCCGTCGACGGCGACGTCGTACGTGCTGCCGTTGAACCGGACGCCGATGGACGCGGCGGGCAGGTGCCAGGTCATGGCATCGAGCGCCCTGCCGCCGCCGGGTGCGGGGCCGAACGCGAAGCCGGGGGACCGGGCGGGCACGGACGGGAACCGGGCGAGGATCTGCTGCGGGGCGATGAAGGTGGGGTCCACGGCCCGGTCGGTGAACGCTCCGGGGTCGTCGAACGGGGTGACGTTCTGCAGGTCGGCCGCTTCGAGCAGCGGGATGAGCCCGCTGATGGCGCCGCTGTAGGCGAAGTCGAGGCGCCCGTACTGCTGGAGGAGCGGGATGTCGGTCTGCCGGGCGGAGCGCACGGGGCCGATCAGGGCGGGCAGGTGGTTCGCGTCGTAGACGGCGAGGAACCGGGACTGGCCGCCCTCGACCTGGATCCAGTAGACGATGTCGGCCTGGGCGAGTCCCTGGTGGATCGCCTGGATGTGCGCGCCGACGTTGTCGATCTTCACGGCGAGGGTGTTGCCCGCCGTACCGACGTTGTCCAGCGGGTTCGGGAGCTGCGTGGCCGGCGGTACGGGAAGGCTCGGCACCGGTTCGCCCGGCGCCGTCTGCGCGGGTTGTTTCGGTGCCGCGCCACACCCCTGGACGGCGACGAGCCCGATCGCGGCACCGGCCGCTGCGAACGGAAGTCCGATCTTCACATGGATGTGCGGGCCCGGGTGTCGGGCGTCCGAGGCGCGGGCCGCGTTGCGGATGATCACCGTGGCCCCCTTTCCTGGCGGTGGCTGGGGCGTGGGCGGCGGCTGGAGTGTGGATGGTGGCTGTGGTGTGGTCGGTGGACGTGGGGTGCCCGGTCAACCGGGGAGAACGGGAAGTCGTTTGCCTGACACCTCTGAACACGATCGGCCGCTTGTCACCGGTTCCTCCGCGTCGCCGGTTTCGGCATTCCTGCGTTGCGCTCGCCGACCGGTACGTCGCGGTCTTGGTAGCCGTCCCCCACCCACCGATACGCAGGAAGTCAGGACATCCCTCAGCGGACGGTCGGTCCGTCGTTCCGCTGCGGTGTCCCGTGCCCTGGGTCAGGGCCGAGCAGCGGGGGTAGCCTGACCACACGACCTTGCCGCTGACGCCCGCGATCGGGGGCCGACGATGACCACACCGCGCGACCTGGTGTTCGTGGCCCTGGACGCGGCGGCCGGTCGGCCTCCCGCGCAGGGTGACCTGTCGCTGGCGCTCGCCGGGGCCGAACTGATCGACCTTCTCCGCGCCCAGGCCGTGCGGCTGGACGAGGATCTCGTCGTGCCGGGTTACCGGCCGATGATCGCGGATCCACTGCTCGACCAGGCAGCGTCGTCGCTCGTCCGACAGGAGCCCTACGAGTCGGTCGACGACTGGCTGTGGCGGCGGGGCCGCGGTCTGGCGGCGGCCTACCTGACGGCCCTGGAGGCCGATGGGCAGCTCGTTCGGCACCGCCGCCACCGGATGCCGTTCGCGGCGGGCGAACGCGTGCCGGCCGATACCCCCGCCCGTCGGGACGCGGCGGACCGCTGGGCATCGCACGAGCCCGTCCTCACCGTGCTCGGGGTGGCCGCCGGCATCGACGACACACGAGGCGCAGAGGAGCCGAGCGTCGCCGACGATGCCGTGGCGACCGTGCTCGCCGCCGTCCATGATGCGGTCAGGGAGCTGGAAGCCGTCCGGCAGCGGCGGGCCATCGAGGACGCGGCCTTCGACAACATCTGGCGTGGAGTCGGCTGATCACGGACCGAGGACGTGGCGATGGGTCGGCCGGACACCGGCCGCGCAGGTGTTCCAGCACGGCGCGCTTCCGGTGCCGAGTGTGTTCCGGCACACAGCGCACCCCGGGTGGCGGGTGGTCACGTGTCGGCGTTCGCGCGCCGGATGGCGCGTCAGGTGGCATGGTGGTGCGTCACAGGTGAGCCGTCCGCTGCGCCGGACCGGTACCGTGTCGGGCGGTGGGTGGCACGACCTGCCCACCGGAAACGACTGTTTGAGGAGAAGGCACCGCAGTGGCAACCGACTACGACGCCCCACGAGACACCGGCGACGGAAGCAACGACGAGAGCATCGAGGAGCTGAAGAGTCAGCGCGAGGACAAGCAGAGCTCCGTCGTCGACGTCGACACCGAGGGCGCCGAAGGCCTGGAGCTCCCGGGCGCCGACCTGTCCGGCGAGGAACTCACCGTTCGGGTCGTGCCCATCCAGCAGGACGAGTTCACCTGCATGACCTGCTTCCTGGTGCACCACCGCAACCAGCTCGCCGGCGAGGACAAGAACGGTCAGCCCATCTGCCGCGACTGCGCGTCCTGACGACGCGGGACCGGTAAGGGCGGCATCGAAAACCGGACCGCCCGGATGCGACTCAGCCGAGTCGCATCCGGGCGGTCCGGGCGCGTACGCGAGCATCCGGGGCCCGGACGCTCGCGTACGCGCGGTCAGACGGCGACCCGTTCGGTCGGCTCCGCCTGGAGGCCGGCGAGCTGCTCGGCGGTGGCGGGGGTGTTCTCGCGGGGCACGGGCAGCACGGCCATGATCGCGCCGGAGACCACGATGGTCGCCGCCCAGGCGAGCCCGTACTTGCCGACGAACGTGCCGGAGAACGGGCCGGAGAACCAGTCGCACGAGGTGAAGGCGAGCCCGATCAGCAGCGCGAGCACCCACGACACCATCGCCTGCCAGCAGAAGCCGCCCGCGTACCAGTACCGGCTGTTCCTGCTGGTGTCCATCAGCGCGTCGGCGTCGTAGCGCACCGCACGCGACCGGCGCCGGAACATGTCCACCGCGTAGACGCCGATCCAGGCCGAGAAGGAGACGGCGAGCAGGATCAGGAAGGTGATGAAGGAGCCCAGGAAGCTCTTGGCGACCAGCATCAGCAGCAGGCCGCCGACCAGCGAGATCACGGCGTTGATGCTGACGGCCATGGCGCGCGGCAGCTTGACGCCCATGGTCTGCGCGGTGAAGCCGGCCGAGTACATGGAGAGGCTGTTGATCAGCAGCATGCCGACGATCGCGGTCAGCAGGTAGGGCACGGCCAGCCAGGTCGGCAGCAGGTCACCGAGGAAGGAGACCGGGTCGGCGGCCTGCGCCAGGCCGGGGGAGGCCACCGCCATCACGGCGCCCATCAGCACCATCGGCACCATGACCAGGCCGGCACCGGAGACCGTCACGCCGACGATCTTCTTGCCGGACGCGGCGTGCGGCAGGTAGCGGGCGAAGTCCGGGCCGGTGGGGACCCAGCTGATGCCACCGGCGGCGATGGTCCCGATGCCGGCGATCATCATCGCGGTGGTGCCCGCGGGCTTGGCGAAGACCTCGCTCCAGTCCATGGTCGCGACCAGGTAGCCCAGCACCAGGATGCTGAAGACGCCGAAGAGGTACGTCGACCAGGTGTTGCAGACGTTCAGCGCCTTGCGGCCCATGCCGGAGACCAGGAAGGTGCAGGCGACGAAGAGGAAGAGCGTGACGACGATCAGCGCGGTGTTGCTCTTCACGCCGAACATCAGGTCGAGGACGGTCAGCACGGCGTAGGCGCCGGTGACGGCGTTGATCGTCTCCCAGCCGAACCGGGCGATCCAGAGGATCGCGCCGGGGAAGAGGTTTCCGCGCACGCCGAAGGTGGCCCGCGAGAGGGTCGCGCCGGGCGCCCCGCCCCACTTGCCGGAGACCGACAGCACGCCGACCAGGCCGAACGAGACGAGCGCGGCGCACGCGGCGACGATCAGCACCTGCCAGAAGTTCAGCTGGTTGAGCACCACCAGGGCCGCGCCCATGGTGAGCAGCAGGACGCTGATGTTCGCCGCGACCCAGGTCGGGAAGAGCTCGCGGACTCTACCCCGGCGCTCGTGGTCCGGGACGGGTTCGATACCGCGCGTCTCTATCGCGCCGTCGGCGGTGGCGGCGGAGGACGTGTTGTCCATGAGGGTGGCTCCGTGCGTGTGAAGCGGGAGATGAATCGGGCAAATGGAACATTGATGGAAGTCTCCGCGCGTAGCGCGGAAGTTGAGTTATCCTACCTTTGTTCTGGAGTGACCTGATTGATGCGGTTGTCCGCTAAGGCGCAGGCGGTCGGGGGCGTTCCGGGCGGCTGTGGGGCACGTCGTCCCGGCTGGCGGGATCTTGGCGGCCTCAGGCGTTCACGCCACTCGTGGGGCGGGCCCGGGGGATCAGAGGATGGAGCCGTCGCCGACCCGGGGAAGCCCGGCAGCGGCTCACCGAACCCCGTCCCAGCGGAACACGAGGTACCCCCAGGTCCGACACCGCTGGGGTCTTACGCCTCGGGGCGAACGTGCCCGGCCGGGGTGCCGGCGGGTGTCGGCGCTCTGCCCGCGCTCTGCCAGCGCTCTGCCAGCGCTTTGCCAGCGGTCTGCCTGCGAGGTGCGGGACGGTCAGACGTGCCGGGCGGGACGCCGCGACCGTGGAGCGTGTTCGACTGCCCGGCCCGTCGATGAAAGGGCACCGGCATGACTCCCACCTCCCCTCCCACCTCCCCTCCTGCGTCCCTTCCCACCGGCCCTGCCACAGGCCCGCGCCCGCCCGGGGCGTCGTCCCGCTCCGCGGACCGACGTACAGCACCGAAGTGGCGGCTCGGCGCGGGCGTCGTCGCGGCCGCCCTGCTGGCGGCGGTGTGTCCGGCGACGGCCCTGGCGGCACCGGACACCGGCCCGGTGCCGCGCCTGACCTGGGAGACGTGCGCGGACGGCTTCGAGTGCGCCACCGCCCGCGTCCCGCTCGACCACCACGACCCGCACGGCGCCGGGATCGACCTCGCCGTCATCCGGCACCCCGCGACCGACCGGGCGCACCGGATCGGCTCGCTGTTCTACAACCCCGGCGGCCCGGCCGTGCCCGGCACGGTGGCCCTGCCCGCGATGCTCGGCCGGTTCCCCGAGGAGGTGCGCAAGCGCTTCGACATCGTCAGCTTCGACCCGCGCGGCACCGGCGCCAGCGCACCCGTCCAGTGCTTCGACGACCCGGCGGACGAGCAGGCCCTGCTCGCGGGCACCGCCGCCGGCTACCCCGAGGGCGAGGAGCAGCAGCAGGCCTGGGCGGCCGCCTACCAGCAGGTGGCCCGGCAGTGCGCGGCCCGCAATCCCGCCCTGCTGCCGCACGTCTCCACCGCGAACGTCGCCCGGGACATGGACCTGCTGCGCCGGGCGGTCGGTGACCGGCAGCTCAGCTACCTGGGCACCTCGTACGGCAGCTACCTCGGCGCCACCTACGCCAACCTGTTCCCCGGCCGGGTCCGCGCCATGATCCTCGACAGTGCACCGGACCCGGTGGCCTGGTCGACCGGCCGCGGCGGGCAGGCCGCCACCACGGGCACCCTGCTGCGCAACGGCAGCGACGTGGCGGCCGGGCGCGTCCTCGACGCCTTCCTCGACCGGTGCGGCCAGGCCGGCACCCGGGACGACCCCCAGAACGGATCCCAGGCCGACCCCCAGGCCTGCGCCTTCTCCGCCGGGACAGCCGCCGCGACCCGGGCCAGGTACGGCGAACTGCTCACCCGGCTGCGCACCCGGCCGGTCGCGCTCGGCGGCATGACCTTCACCGCCGGTACGGCCCTGGAGACCACGATCCTCTCGCTCTACGCCGCGAACCCCGTCCCGGGCATCCCCGGCACCGGCTGGACGCAGCTCGGCGCGACGCTCCAGGCGCTGTGGGCCGCCACCGAGGCGCCCGACGCACCGACCGCGTCACTGCCGCCCGTCGTCCACCAGTCACCGGACCAGGCGCTCGCGGTGGCGTGCTCGGACGGCGCCAACCCGCCGGCCCGGGCCGACTACCCCGCCCTGGCCGCGTTCGCCCGAGCCCGCTCCGGCGAGGTCGGCCCGTACTTCGCCTGGGCCGACGAGCGCTGCGCCGACTGGCCCGCCCGGGACCGCGACCGGTACGACGGCCCCTGGAACCACCCGACCGCCCAGCCGATCCTGGTCGTCGCCGACACCGGTGACCCGGCCATGCCGTACGAAGGCTCCCGCGCGATGGCCCGCTCGCTCGCCCGCGCGCGGCTGCTGACCGTCGACGGCTACGGCCACACCGTGCTCGCCAACCCCAGCGACTGCGCGGCCCGGCACGAGACGCGCTACCTGGTCGACGGCGTCCTGCCCGCCCCCGGGACGGTCTGCGCACCCGACCAGCGGCCGTTCAACGGCTGACCGGGCACCCGCCCACCGGTCGAGGGCAGGGCGGGTCCCCGGTGCCGACGTGCTCCGGAGGGCCCGTCAGCCCGTCTCCAGGGCCAGCGACTCCGGCCGCGGCCATGCCAGGCCACGCTCCCAGGCGGCCCGGAACCCCGCCTCCCCGAGGGCCTCGGCGCAGCCGTCCAGCACGGCCCGCAGCTCCGGATCGCCCGCGTCATGGGCCCCGCGCAGGCCGTACGCGGCGCCCAGCGCCGCAGCCCCGCGCTCCGCGTCGCCGAGGGCGAGGCAGTACTCCGCGTACCCCTCCAGGACGTCCGCCCGCACCGGCTGGTCGCCGCTGCCCGCGGCCAGCTCCAGGGCGCGGAGGTGCAGCGGGCCGGCCGCGTCCGGTTCGCCGCGCCGCTGGCGGGTGCGGGCCAGACCGGTGTGCAGCAGGGCGAGCAGGTGCAGTCGCGCCGGAGCGCCGGGACCGGTCGCGGGCAGCCGCTCCAGCTGCCGCAGCGTCTCCTGCTGGCCGTCCGACGCCACGTCCAAGTCGCCGGTCCGCCGGGCCAGTTCACCGAGCGCGTAGCGGGCGGCGGCCTGCAGGTGCGGATCCCGGGCGCGTTCGGCGGCGGCCAGCGCGCGCTCCAGGTCCGCCCGGGCCGCTGCCGCCTGGCCGCAGCGCGCCCGCAGCCGGCCCGACAGCAGCAGTGGCAGCGGCGCCTCGCCGCGACCGCCCATCTCGACATCCCGCTCACCGGCCTCCGCCAGCGCAGCCAGCGCCTCGTCGGCCGCGCCGGTGACGGACAGCAGCGCGGCCAGCGTGACCAGGGCCATGGCCAGCCCCCAACGGTCGCCCAGGGCCCGGAAGTCGTCCACCGCCGTCCGCAGGCAGTGCTCGGCGGGCCCGATCCGGCCCGCGCCCAACTCGACCCGGCCGAGCACCAGTCGGGCGGCCGCCCGGACCCACCGGTCCCGATGCTCGCCGTACCGCTGCGCCGTCGCGCCCACCGCGTCCGGCGGGCCGGCCAGGGCGAGCAGCAGCGCGGCGGCCAGCGCGACGGGGTGGTCGGACTGCTGCGCCGTGACCAGTGCCGCGCCCATCGCCTCCGGCGGGACCACGGCGTCGCCGGCCTCCCGGAGCGGGGCGGTGAGCTGCGCCAGGATCACGCAGCGGGCGTGCACCTGCTCCAGGCCGGGCGGTGGGGTCCAGCCGTGGGCGGCGAGGACGGCCGCCGTCCACTCGCCGGCCTCGCGACCCTGGCCGCGCATCAGCCACGGCCAGGCACGGGCGGCCGTCAACCGCAGCGCGTGGTCCGGTGGGCCGACGGCGACCGCCCGGCGCAGCGCCGCGTCCAGGTTGCCCTGCTCCGCGTCGAGCCGGGCCAGCCAGGTGGTCTGGTCGGCCGTTCGCAGCCGGGGCTCGGCCTCCTCGGCGAGTTCCATGAAGCAGCGCAGGTGGGCGGCGCCGGTTCGGGCCGCCTCGCCGTCGTGGCTGTCCCCGCCATCCTGGTCGGCCTCGACGAGCCGTTCGGCCGCGTACGCGCGGACCGTCTCCAGCAGCCGGTAGCGCACCGTCCCGGTGTCCCGGCCGGTGTCCCGGCCGACGACCGTGGCCAGGGACTTGTCGACCAGGGACGCCAGCAGGTCCTCCACGGCCGTCGGATCGGGCGCCGGGCCGCCCGGCCAGTGCCCGGCGCAGACCCGGTGCGCGTCGGGGAGGGTCGCCCCGCCGGCGAACACCGAGAGCCGGCGCAGCAGGACGCGCTCGTCCTCGTCCAGCAACTCCCAACTCCAGTCGATGACCGCGCGCAGCGTGCGGTGCCGGTCCGGGGCGGTGCGCGGGCCGCGGTCCAGCAGCCGGAGCCGGTCGTGCAGCCGCGCGGCGATCTGCCCGGGGCTCAGCGCCCGCAGCCGGGCCGCAGCCAGTTCGAGGGCCAGCGGGAGGCCGTCCAGCTCCCGGCAGATCCGGACGACCGGCTCGACGGTGTCCCGGTCCACGGTGAACCCGGGACAGGCCGCAGCGGCCCGCTCGGCGAAGAGGGCGACGGCCGGGTACGCGAGTGCCTCCTGCACGGTGGCGCCGGGTTCGGGCACGGCGAGCGGCGGCACCGGCCAGAGTGCCTCGCCGGTCACGCCGAGCGGTTCGCGGCTGGTGGCCAGCACGGTGAGCCGGGGTGCGGCGGCCAGCAGGCGGTGGGCCAGCCGGGCGGCCTCCTCGATCAGGTGCTCGCAGTTGTCCAGGACGAGCAGGACGTCGCGGCCCTCCAGCGCCCGGACGATCCGGTCGACGGGGTCCCCGGTCTGCTCGCCGGTGGGCAGGCCGCCGCCCAGCACGCCGGCGTCCGCCGGATGGCAGACCGCCGTCAGCACGGCCTGAGCCGGCCCGTCCGGCCCTGCCACGCCCGCGAGTTCGGCGACCCGTACGTCCGGTGCGACGCGCGCATCCGGTGGAAGGCCTGCGTCCGGTGCGACGCGTGCGTCCGGTGCAAGGCGTGTGTCCGGTGCGTGCGTTGCGGCCCGTACGGCCGTTGCGGCGGCGACGGCCAGCCGGGTCTTGCCCACGCCTCCCGGCCCGGTCAGGGTCACCAGGCGGGATCGGCGCAGCCGTTCCGTCACCGCCGTCAGCGCCTCGTCGCGGCCGACCAGGGCGGTGATCCAGCCGGGCAGTGCGGTGTGCCCGGTCGCGATGGCGCTCGACACCTCGGGCCGCCCCGGGGTGGGCGGTTGCGCGCCGGACAGCACACGCAGGTGGACGTCCCGCAGTTCGGCGGACGGGTCGGCGCCCAGCTCCTCCGCCAACGACCGCCGGGTGCGTTCGAACACCTCCAGCGCTGCCGCCTGTTGCCCGGTCGCGTGGAGTGCGCGCATCAGCCTGACGGCGGCCCGCTCGCGCAGCGGGTGAGTGACGCACAGTCCGGTGAGCTCGGCGACCAGGCGCGGCAGCGAGTCGGTCCCGCCGAGCGCGAGGAGGGCGTCGGCCCGGTCCTCGACCGCCGCCAGCCGCAGCTCCGCCAGCCGGGCCGCCGACGCCGCGACGAACCCGGCGCCCTCGGCGTCCGCGAACGGCGCCCCGCGCCAGAGTTCCAGCGCCCCGCCCAGCGCGGCGACCGCCTCGGCGAACCCGCCCGCCGCCAGCGCCGTCCGTCCGGCCGCCACCCGCTGCTCGAAGTCCCAGGCGTCCACGCTCCTGCGGGGCAGGTCGAGCAGGTACCCGGCAGGGTGCGAGCCGATCACGGCCCGGTCGGCCCCCAGCACCCGCCGGAGCCGGGAGACCAGGGACTGCAGGGCGCCGGCCGGCTCCTCCGGCGGGGTGTCCCCCCAGAGGTCGTCCACCAGACGCTCGCGGGTGACCACGCGGCCGGGGTCGAGCGCCAGCCGGACCAGCAGCAGCCGAAGCTTCGCCCCGCCGACCTCGAAAGCCGCCCCGTCCTCACCCCGCACGACCTGAAGCGGCCCCAGAACGTTGATCCGCAAACCCGCCTGCCCCTCGTTCAGCACCGGCCGATAACCAAGATCATTGTCCCGGAGGCCCGCCAGGCCCGAGCAGCGGGGCACGATCCGGTGCGGGATCCCGTGGCCGGGCCGCACGGGTGTCCTCCCGTGCGGCCCGGTGGTCTCGGGCGGTCAGCCGGACGGACCACGCCGGACGAAGGCCGGGCGTGGCCGATGAAGGCCGAGCGGAGCCGCCGGCGGCATCCGGCGTTCGGGCGGGGCGGCAGGCGCGACCACGCAGCGCGGAACGGCGCGCGACCCTGATCGATAAATCCTCTCATCTGCAAGCAAGTTGATGGTCATTCAGTTCGTTCCCGGGAGTGGGATTCGTGTCAGCCGGGTAGGTGGGAACGGCGCGGGGCGAACCCGCCCGTGCATGAGGCACGAGGCCTGAGGCTTGGAAGGCTCCGAGGGGGAGACGTGGGGTATCTCGTCGAGCTGCCGATCGGTCCGGCGGACGGTGGTCCGGATGTCGTGAGGGTCGAGATCGAGCAGGCCGCGGACGGCCTGGTGCAGGTGGCCCGGCCGGGGCAGGTGGTGGCACGTGCCACCCGGTCGATGGGGGAGATGCTGGCGGGCGTCAGGCCGGTGGCGCAGGACTTCGTCAACGGTTTCCGTGGCATGGTCCACGCCCCGGACGAGATCGGGATCGAGTTCGGGCTGTCGCTGTCCGCGGAGGCGGATGTGGTGATCTCCAGCACCGCGGCCCAGGCCAACTTCAAGGTCACGCTGACCTGGCGTCGGACCCCCGGCGACTCGACCAACGATCCCGGCGCGGACCCGGGAGAGGACCCCGGCGAGGATCCAGGAGAACCCGCCGAACCGGCCTCGGCGGTGCCCTCGTCATGACGCCGACGCCCCCCGGGCCCCTCGACGGGGCCACGCCGAAGGCGTTGGACGCGGCGGTGCTGCGGATCCACGACGCGCTGAGCCGGCCGGTGGGAGCGGGTTTCCTGGTCACCCCCGAGCTGGCCGTCACCTGCGCACACGTCGTCTCGGCCGCGCTCGCCGGCCAGACCGTCGAGCCGGGCGTCGGTGCCTGGGTCTTCGTCGACCTCCCGTTGTGCCCCGCACAGGCCGGCCCGGGTGCGCCGGGCGTGGCCGGGGTGATGGCGGTCGTCGAGCACTGGGCGCCGCGGCAGCCCGACGGCAGTGGGGACGTGGCCGTGCTCCGGCTGGCGGGTCCGCTCGCCGGCGGGGTGCCGGTCCGGCCGGTGGAGTCACAGTCCGAGGACCTCTGGGACCATCCCGTCCGCGTGTTCGGGTTCCCGGTCGGGCGGTCGGACGGAGTCTGGCACTACGGCGTGCTGCGGGGCCGGCAGGGCAGCGGGTGGGTGCAGATCGACCCGCACCCCGGAGGCTACCGGGTGTCCGGCGGGTTCAGCGGCAGCCCGGTGTGGGACGAGCGGCTCGGCGGGGTGGTCGGCATGGTGGCGGTCGCCGAGGCCGGCGATCCCGCGGTGAGCTACCTGACCCCGACCGACGGCCTGATGGCGGCCTGGCCGCAGCTGCGGGCCCTCGCGATGCCGCCCTCGCCGTTCCGGAGCCTGAAGGCCTTCGAGGAGTCCGACGCCCAGGTCTTCTGCGGCCGTCAGGCCGAGAGCGAGGACGTCGCCGTCCGGCTGGCCCGCGACCAGTGGGTCTGCGTGGCCGGCCCGTCCGGTTCCGGGAAGTCGTCGCTGGCCCTCGCCGGGGTGGTGCCCCGGCTCCGGGCGGCCGGGGCCTTGGCGATCGTGCTGCGGCCGGGCTCCGGCGGCAGCCCGCTGTCCGCCCTGGCCGCCGCACTGCTGCCCCTGCTGGAGCCGGAGCTCTCCGAGATCCAGCGTCTGGAGCGGCTCTCCGCGCTGACCGCCCTGCTGGGCGCTCCCGCCGGTCTGGCCGACATCGTGCCCCGGATCCTGGAACGGCACGGAGCCGCCGAACTGCTCGTTGTCGTGGACCAGTTCGAGGAGCTCCTGGCCCGCGGGCCGGCCGCCGTCGACGAGTTCGCCGCCGTGCTGTTCACCGACGCCCTGCCGGCCACGGTCCGCGTGCTGACCACCCTGCGGGCCGACTTCCTGGAGGCGGCCCTCGCCCACCCGCGCCTCGGGCCGGTCATCAGCCGCCAGGTCTACGCGCTCGGGCCGATGAGCCGCGAGCAGCTGCACGAGGTCGTCACGGCGCCGGTCGACGCCATCCCCGGCGTACGGTACGCGCCCAACCTGGCCGAACGCCTCCTGGCGGACACCGGATCCGAACCGGGCACCCTGCCCCTGCTGGGCTTCGCACTCGACCTGCTCTGGCAGCGCCAGACGGGCGGGCTGCTGACGCACCAGGCGTACGAGGAACTCGGCGGGGTGAAGGGCGCACTCGGCGCCTACGCCGACGACGTCCTGAAGCGGACGGTGTCGCCGGAGGGCGAGCCCGTCGCCCGGCGCCTGCTCACCCGGCTGGTGCGGATCCCGATGGGCAGCATGTCGGCCACCCGCCGCACGGCGCTGCGCAGCGAGCTCAGCGAGGGCGAGTGGAACCTCGCCCGACTGCTCGCCACCTCCCGGCTGCTGGTCACCGCCCGCAGCGCCGAGGGCGTCGAGACGGTGGAACTCGCGCACGAGGCACTGATCAACGCCTGGGACACGCTGCGGGCCTGGGTCGAGGAGGACCGCTCGTTCCTGGCCTGGCGCGAGGTGCTCCGGCACGACCGGGAGCGCTGGGAAGGCAGCGGGCGAGACAACGAGCAGCTGCCGACCAGGATCGACCTGGCGGGTGCCGAGCCGTGGCTGCGCGAGCGGAAAGGGGACCTGAGCGAGGCCGAACGCGACTACCTGGAGCGCGGGCGCCTCCACCACCGGTCCCGCAGGCGGCGGTTCGGGTCGGGCGTCGCGACGCTGTGCGTGCTCGCGCTGCTGGCCGCGACGGGTGTCGGGCTCACCGTGCACGAGCGGGGCGCCACCGCCAGGCAGCGGGACGCCACCGCCCGGCAGACCGCGGCCGTCGACTCCAAGAACCTGGCCGGCCGCGCACAGGCGCTCGCCGCCGTCGACCCCGGACTGGCGTCCCAGCTCGCGGTCGCCGCCTACCAGACCTCCCCGACCCAGGAGGCCGGCTCCCGGCTCTACGACCTGCTCGGCCCGCTGCTGAACAGCGTCGTCGGCGAGACCGGGAGCGACTTCGCCACCATCGCGGCATCCGCGCGCGGCACCCTGGTCGCCGCCGCTGCCGTGGACCAGGACCGGACGCTGCGGATCTGGGACCTCGCCGACCCGGCCGCCCCACGCCTCCGCTCGACCATCAACGCCGGCGGGGCGGGCATCGCCCTCACCCCGGACGGGCGCCACCTGGCGGCCGCGTGCGGCACCGAGGGCCTGTGCCTGTGGAGCCTCGCCGACCCCGGCAAGCCCGCCATCGCCGCCCACCTGCCCAAGCAGACCAGCCCGGCGGAACCCAGTACGAGTGTCACCTCCATGGCCACCAGCGCCGACGGCACCCTCCTGGCGGCCGCAGCCGGGAACGGCGACACCTACCTGTGGTCGATCGCCCAGCCCTCGGCCCCCAAGGCCCTCGCCCGGCTGCACAATCCGACCGTCCAGGGGCCGAGGAGCCTCGCCGCCGTCGCCTTCGCGCCGAGCGGCGGCCTGCTCGCCACCACCGTCCTCGGCGGCACGACGCAGGTGTGGGGCCTCGCCGACCCGGCCAACCCCACCAACCTCTCCTCCCTGGAGACGGGGTACAAGGCCGTCGCCTTCAGCCCCGACGGAAACCTCCTCGCCGCAGCCAGCCAGAGGGACGTCGGCCTGTGGCGGGTCGGGGACCCTGCCCGACCCGATCCGATCCGAGTCGGGGTCTCGGGCTCCCCGGAGACGAACATCAGCGCGGTGGCCTTCAACCGGGACAGCAACGTGCTCGCCTACGCCGGGACGGACACCAAGGACCCCAAGGGCGACCTCTGCTTCGCCTCCCTGTCCCCGGAGGACACGAGCCTGGGTACCGCGAAGTCGACCTGCACCAGGACCGCCGCCGGCACCATGACCATGACCACCGTCCCGACCGGTGGACTGCTGACCGCAGGCGCCGACGGAGTTCTGCGCCGGTGGCGCTCGGCGTCCCGGACGGTCGACGGCGCCCGGCTTCCCGGAGGCCTCGCCTCCTGGGCCTTCAGCCCGGACGGACGCCTCATGGCCGCGCCGCAGGAGGCCCCGCCCTCGACGCCGCCCGTGCAGACGCAGTCCGTCGGACTGTGGGACCTCTCCACACCCGACGGCCCCGCCCTCGTCACGACCCTGCCGGTCTCCGCGCGGGGCGCCTCGTTCATCCGCGCGGGCGCGCTGCTGACCATCGGGTGGGACGGCGACATCCGGCTGTGGAACGTCAACGATCCGCACAACCCGGTCGGAGCGGCGTCCCTGGGCACCGCCGCCTTCCCCGCCGTCTCGACGGCCGTCGGCGACGTCATCCTGACCTTCGGAGTCACCTCGGCCGACAACGGCCACCTCGTAGCGGTGGTCGGCGGCGGGAAACTCCACCTGTGGCGCGTCGGCGACGGCCTCGACGCGGTGGAGGTCGGTTCGATCCCCGCCCCCGACGCGGGCGGCCACGACGCCGGAGTCCTGGGCCACGGCCGCACGGCCTACCTCGCGACCGGGACCGGCTTCGACTGGTGGGACATCAGCAACCCGGCGAAGCCCAGGCGCGCCGGCTCCTCGGACGTCAGAGCCCCGGAAGGCTCCGCCGACTCCGGCTCCGGTTCCACCTCCGACTCCGACCGGGCCCCCAACATGGGCTCCGCCGTGTCCGGACCCACCCCGACCGGCTCGGTCCTGGCCGTCACGAGCACGCCGGACACCATGTGCAAGTGTGCGGCCCTGGAACTGTTCGGCTTCACCACCGGTGGCGAACCCACGTCGAAGGTCGAGGTGCCCGGCGCCTTCGGCAGCGCCCTGGGGCTGAGCGGTGACGGCCGCCTGCTCGCCGCCGGCGGAAACAGCGGCAACACGGTGTCCCTCTGGGACGTCGGCGACCCCCAGCACCCCCGCCCCCGGACGACCATCCAGACCGTACAGGACGTCAAAGGCATCGAATTCGCCCAGAACGGAACGCTCATGGCCGCCTGGAGCAGCAGCGCCCTCGAACTGTGGGACGTCCGCAACCCCGACAGCCCAGTCCTCGTCGCCCCCATCGCCAATCCGAGCAGCACCTCGATCCGAGCCGTCGCGTTCGCGTCGACCGGACCCACGCTCCTCGTCGCCTCCAGCCGGACCGTCGCCCTGCTCGACGCCGACCCGGCCAACCTCGCCACCCGCCTCTGCTCCTACAGTACGGGCGCCATCAGCCCCTCGCAGTGGCAGAAGTACGCGCCCGGAGTCGCCTACCGGGACCCGTGTCCGAGGCGGTAGGCCGTGCTCGTCCGACTCCCTCGCCGTCGCTGCCGGATGCGGCGCGGCCGCCCGTGCGTCAGGACCGCGGCTGCAGCAGCGCGGGACGGGGGATGCGGCTGATCACCGAACCGATGAGGGTGCCGATGGAGACCCCGAACACGGCCGACACGGCGGTGAGCAGGGCGTGCGCCCCGTTGCCGACCTCGATCTGTGCGGTGTTGAGCAGACCGAAGGAACCCGGCACCACGACCCAGAACGCGGGCAGGTAGAGCACCTGCCAGGACGAGCCGCGCCGCAGCCAGTGCGCGACGGTGGCGGCGGCCGCGGCGGTGACCGCGCCGGCCAGGCCGCCGATCGCCGCACCGTTGGCGGAGGTCACCGTGACCTGGACGGCGGCCGTCACCGCGATCACCGCGATGATCCACGGGATGGCCGGCGGCGGGGTGTGGACATTGATCACGACCCCCGCCACGGTGAGTGCCAGCCCCAGACAGATCAGCCACCAACTCGGCGTGGCCACCTGCGTGTTGGCCAGGGCGGAGACCGGAACGCCGGTGACGGTGGCGGCGGCCACCACGCCGGCGAGGAAGAGCGCCAGCTGCACCGAACCGGACGCCAGCCGGGCGGTGCCCGCGCTCGCCGCACCCGCGGCGATCTCCGACAGCCCGGTCACCAGGAGACCGCCCGGCAGCAGGATCGCCAGCGTCGCGACGATCGTGCGCAGCGGCCCGTCCAGCAACGAGGCACGGGCAGCGCCCAGGACGAGGACGGAGACGAGGAAGCCGGCGGTGACCGGCAACAGCGGCCGGAGCAGCGGCATCCGGCGGGCCGCCATGGTCAGGCCCACCACGATCAGCGAGCCGATCCCGGCAGCGACGACGTTCGCCGCCACCGGCTGCAGATAGAGACAGAGCCCCACGCCGACCGGCAGCATCCCCAGGTCCGCGACCCAGCCGGGCCAGCGGGCCGGTGCCCGGCGGATCGCGTCCAGGTCGCGCAGCGCCTCGTGCCCGTCCAGGCCGCCCGCGCGCAGCCGGTGCACCACATCGAGGAGGTCGGCCGTCTGCTCGAACCGCAGCGTGGGGCCGACGGGTTCGAACACGGTCCCGTCGTCCGCGCTCAGCGCGACGAACAGCCCGGTGGTCA
This sequence comes from Kitasatospora sp. NPDC097691, assembly GCF_040302665.1. Taxonomy (NCBI): domain Bacteria; kingdom Bacillati; phylum Actinomycetota; class Actinomycetes; order Kitasatosporales; family Streptomycetaceae; genus Kitasatospora; species Kitasatospora sp. NPDC097691. Next base: position 27,126 of record NZ_JBEORY010000022.1, read on the forward strand.
GCGCGGCCACCCGCACATCCGGTGCCCCCAGCGCCCGCCCCAGACCGCGCAACTCCTCCTCCACGTCGTGAACGGGCAAGCCCCCGCTCAACAACCCCGCACCGAGTTCGAGCAGGAGACGGCGACGCGGGTCGGCCGGGGAGCCGGTACCCCGGCCGGGCGGAAATGTGCTGAACATGGCGGGTATGGTCGCATACCACCTGCTTTCCGCCGCATACGGGGGCGCCCGTGACGGCGGTGCGGACTCCACTGATCGCGCGGGGTCGGTCGAGCGGCCGGGGTTGTCGGTGGTGCTTGTTAGCCTGCGGCGAGTCCGAGAAGCCGGTGAGCAGGGAGGGTGCCGAAGTGGGTGGAAGCGGGTGGGCGGCGACCGGGCCGTACGAGGAGGACCTGGGGGCGGCGTTCCGCACGGCCCAGCGGCTGGAGCTGGCGGAGGATGATCACGGCTGTCCGGGGCAGGACATCGTCGAGTTGTGGGAGGACGAGGACTGGCGGGAGTACATCCTGACCGGAGGCACCGGCACGGTGCTCGACTTCTACGCGCTGATCGCTGCCGAGGCCGGCGACCAGGTGGCCATGATGCGCCCGTTGACCGAGGGGGAGATCCGCAGTTGGGCTCCCAACGGCAGGCCCACGCGGGAGCAGTGGGACGAATCGATAGATCAGCTGCTCGCCCCGGTCGGCCGCGCGAAGGGCCGGTGCACGGTGCTGTACCGGGACGGCGAACCGGCCGAGGTCGCCTACTGGGGCTGCACCGCGGACTAGCTGCGGACGGGATCCGGCGCCGGTCGGGCGAGGCGCTGTGCCGGCTATGCCGCCTACTCGATGCCTTCGGCGGTCAGCAGGGCGTCCATCCATTCCACGGGTAGCCGGGCGGAGGCACCGGCCTCCTCGGCCACGTTGCGTTGCTCGTCGGCGAGAAGCGGCGCAAGGCACCGCAGGGGCAGGCCGGGATTGCCGGCTGCCACGGCACGGACCCACGGCTCGACGTCGGCGGCGAGCCGCTCCAGGATGTCCGCCGGCAGGTCGGAGGCCGCGGCTGCCGCCCGCAGCTGCGCCCGCTCCGATGTCGCGAACCGCAGGTACGCCTGCGACGGGAAGTCGGATCGTCCCAGGATGCCGGGGCGAATCTTGCGATGGTCGCCGTGCTCGCGGACGATCCGCTCCAGGTCCGCCGCCGACGGGGCCTCCGCGTACAGGGCCGTGATCCTCTGGACCTGCGGGTCCGGATCGTTGAGCAGCTGTCCGACGGCCTCCTCGGGGAGGTCTCCGGCGCAGGAGGCCACGCAGCTGCGCAGGAAGACGAAGGGGGAGTCCACGAGAGCCAGCCGCTCCTCGACCGGTGCCTGCCGCAGCCACCGCAGATCGTGGCCCATCCAGGCCGACGCGACAAGGCCGTCGGCGATGAACCACTCGTCGTCGTCCTCGGCGCCGGCCAATACCTCCTCGTACAGTCGGGCCCGGGTCTCGGCCGGGAGGTGCGGAGAGACCAGGAGCGAGTGCCGCACCAGGGCATTGTGTTCGGTGGCGAGTTCGTCGCGCAGCGCCTGCGGCAGGTCGGGGTGGCCCGCCACGGCGGCGCGCACCTCCTCGTCGGCGTCCCGGGCCAGTTCCATCGCCAGCGCGGGCGTCAGACCGACGTGGGGTGCCACGAGCGGCCGCGTCTGCGCCACGGCCAGCAGGGCCGGGTGGAGGTCCGCAGGCGGGACGGGATGCCAGGGCGAGCAGGCCGCCTTCCGGACCGCAGGCTCGGGATCCGACAGCAGGGCGCGGTGGACATCCGCCGTCGGCGCCTTCCACCACGTCGCCACGGCGAGCCGTACCTCCACGACCGGATCACGGGCCAGCAGGGTGCGCACGTCCTGCGGTGTGTCGGTGTGGGCGGCGACCTCGGACCGGACCTGAGGATCGGGGTCGGAGGCGAGACGGGTCAGCAGCGTGACGGGTATCTCGCAGCCCGGCGTGGTCAGGGGCCGTGCGAACCGTCTGATCGCCGTGCTGCGGACCCCGGCGTCAGCGTGGGCGGCGAGCCGCCGTCGGATCGGAGTGGGAAGGTGCCTGTTACGGCCGAGCGCGGCCGCCACCTCGGTGTCTCCCGTCTCCAGGAGCGCGGTGGCGAGTTGCGTGCTCATCTGCTCACGCCGACCGGCGACCTCCATCGCTCCCCAGGGCGTCCGCATGAGGCGGTGCAGGACGCGATCCGGTGCGGCCGGGTTGCGTGCCACCCCTTCGAGAACGCGTCGTCGGGCCGCAGCTGAGACCGTCGGTAGCTCCATGGCGCCAGACACTATCGGCCGGCCTGGCCGCTCGGACCGACCTGCCCGTCTGACCGGTCAGGCCGACGTGTTCGGGGCGCCGGGGTGGCGGTCGCCCTGTTGTCGGGCGAGGGCTGCCGTTCACTGCGGGAACTGTGTTATCGGAACTGACTGCTCATATGGTCAGCCCAGCGACTTCACCGCGCCCGGTTCACCCACCCGGCGCCGACGCTTCAGATGCCTCAGCCGGTGCCTCAGCCGGTGACGCCGTCCGTGAGCTCGCGGACGATGTCCAGGTGTCCCGCGTGACGGGCGTACTCCTGGAGGACGTGGAACAGGATCCAGCCCAGGGTGGGCCGAGGGGTGCCGTCGTCCGGGAAGCGGCCGCCGGCCGCGGCGAGGGTCGACAGCGGCGTTCCCGACACGATGGCCCGGGTGTGCTCGCCTCCCGTGTGCAGCGCGGCGAGCAGGTCGGCGGCCGTCTCCTCGGGGCCGACGTGCCAGCGCTCCTCCGGGCCCCGGTCGCCCCAGGGCGCCGCGACCTGTTCGCCCCGGAAGCCCCAGCGCAGCCAGCGCTGCTCCATGTGGACAAGGTGCTTCAGCAGTTCGAGCAGGGTCCACCCGGAGGGGAGGCGGCTGGTTCGCAGCTCCGTGTCGGACATTCCCTCGACCTTGGCGCCGATCACGGACCGGTAGTAGTCCAGGTAGTCCAGCAACAGCGTGGTGGGGTCGGAGAGTTGTTTGTCGGGTTCGGGCAGCGAGAAGGTCATGGACCGAGTCTGCCACCGCGCGGGCCCGGCGCGCCCGCACACCGGCGGAGCCGTGAAGCCCGCGAGCGACCGCGCCCACCTGGGCCGTCGCCCTTCGGAGAGTCGCCGCGACGGATAGGCTGTCGGGCATGAGCCGGAACGCGACCGCTGCAGCGATCCCAGGAGACCTCGTCGTCCTCGACTCCGTGGCGGTGGCCGAACGGGTGGACGCGGACGGGGAGTTCGCGGCCGCGGCGCACCGGATCCTGGCGGAGCTGGTGGTGGCGGGCGCAGCGCTCGGATGGTTGGAACCGCCGTCGGCGCAGGAGGTCGCGGCCCTGGTCGAGCAGGTGCTGGCTCGGTCGCGGGCCGGGGCCGGAGCACTGCGGGCGGCGTACGTGGACGGGCAGTTGGCCGGGTTCGGCTACTGGCTGCGCCACCAGCGCCCGACCCACCGCCCGCACGCGGACCTGGAGAAGCTCGCGGTCTCCGCTGCCGCCCAGGGCCGGGGCATCGGGCGGGCGCTCACCGCGGCGCTGATCGCGGACGCGAGGGCGGCGGGCATCGAGGTGCTCACCCTGGACGCCCGCGGTGACAACGCCGATGCGCTGCACCTCTACTTCTCCCTCGGCTTCACCGAGTACGGGCGGTTGCCGGACTACGTCGCCGTCGGGGAGCGCCGGTACGACAAGGTGTTCGCCATGCTGGACCTGCGCCGCGCCTGACCGGTCGGCCTGACCGTTCGGGGCGACCCGTCGGCGCTGACCCGTCGGGGGCGACCCGTCGGGGCCACCCGGCCCCTCGTCGGCGGTGCGGGCGGTGGCGTCAGCCCCGCGGGTGAAGCGGTGCCCGTTCTCCCACCAGGCCGGCCTTGTACAGCGCGCACAGGTGGCGGGCCAGGGCGAGTGCGGTGACCAGCGCGGACCGCCGAAGCCGCCCGGCCCGGTGTCAGCGGCCGAACAGCCGCCGCAGGCCGCGGCGTTCGGGCTTGTCCTGCGCGTCGCTCGGGGCCGGGTGGCTGGCCGCGTGGACGGGATCCGGTTCGGTCAGCAGCGTCACCACCGCGCTCAGGAAGGCGGACAGGTCCGGTGCCGGGCCCGAACCGAGGTTGAGGTGGCTGTCGTTCGCCCACTCACCGAGCACCGTGTAGGGCTCCCCGGTGAACGGGTTCATGGCGTGTTCCAGGGTGAAGTACCGGCAGTGGTCCGCCCCGCCCGGCTGGACGACGGCGGTGTAGTACGCCTCCGCCGGTGCGGTGGGCCGCGGCAGTACGACCACCAGCAGCCGGTGCGGGCCGAGCGTGATCAGCTCCGCCTTCACGCCGTCACTGGGCAGTCGCTGCTCGGCGGGCAGCCGCCCGCCGAAGTCGTCCCAGAGGGAGGCGAACCCGGCGCCGAAGCCCTGCTCGGGTTCGTGGTCCAGCATCTTCGGCCCGAGGTCCCGGGCGAGGCCCGCGAGCACCCGGTGCGCGAACTGGTAGTGGTGCGGCCGGGGGTCGTTCTCCACGATGTCCATGCGCGGAAGTATGCCGATCACACCGGGATCGGCGGAACTGCCTTTCCCTGATCGGGGGGGGCGGCCGGCATCGACCTGTGCCTGCCGCTGATCCGTCCGGTGGCCGGGGTCTGTCCCCCGTGCGAGCTACGTGCAGGTGTCCTCTGTGAGGTGACGATTCCTGACCACCGTTTCCCTAGCGTTCAGTTCAGCCGCGGCGCCCTGGCCGCGGGCCGGACAGGGATCCGGAAACGAACCGAAGAAAAGAGTCGTCATGAAACTGGTGTGGCAGATCCTGGCCGTGGTCCTGGCCGGTGCGGTCGGCGGTCAAGGTGCCGCCGCGGTCCAGGACGACCCGTGGCTCTCGCTCCTTGTGGGCGGTCTGACGGTCGTCCTCTCGGTGTTCGTCTACCGATGGGTCGTGGGGCGTACCGAGCGGCGCCCGGTCACGGAACTGGCTCGCGAGGGAGCGCCCGGGTCGCTCCTGAGGGGCCTGGTGATCGGGGTCGCGATGTTCGGGGCCGTCATTGCGAACATCTGCTTCCTCGGGGGCTACAAGGTCCACGGCTTCGGCTCGCCGACCGGGGCGATCGGGCTGGTCGGCTTCATGGCGGGCGCCGCCGTCACGGAGGAACTGATGTTCCGCGGCCTGCTCTTCCGGCTCGTGGAGCGCGGCCTCGGAACGTACATCGCGCTGGCCCTGTCCGGCACCGCGTTCGGCGCGGCCCACCTGCTCAACAAGGACGCCACCCTGCTGGGCGGCGTCGCCATCGCGATCGAGGCCGGCGGCATGCTCGCCGCCGCGTACGCCGCCACCCGCTCCCTGTGGCTGCCGATCGGACTGCACTTCGGCTGGAACTACGCGGAGTCCGGCATCTTCGGCACCGAGGTCTCGGGCAACGGCGACACCCACGGACTGCTGGACGCCTCGATGTCGGGGGCCAAGCTGATCACCGGCGGCGAGTTCGGCCCGGAGGCCAGCGTGTACGCGACGCTGTTCGGTGCGCTGCTCATGGTCGTCTTCCTGCGGCTGGCCCGCCGGCGTGGCCACATCGTCCCCCGGCAGCGTGCCGAGCGCGTGGATGCCCTCGCTACACTCGCCCGGTGATGAGCCTTCAGGGGGCCGGTCAGGTGTGGCGCCGACTCGATGTCACCCTCCGCGACCTCCCTCTCGGGGCACTGTTCCTGGCCGCGTCGTTCCTGCCGGGACTGCGTGGCCACGGGACGCAGGTCGGGGACCTGCCGACCCGTCCCTTCGACGCGCTCGCCGTCGTGGCCCTCGCGCTCGAATGCCTCTCCCTCGTGGTGCGCCGGCGGTGGCCGGTCGGCTGTCTCGCGCTGGTGGCGTGCGGCTTCGCCCTCGACCAGTTGTGCGGCTACCACTCGGCCGCCGGTACCGCCCTGCCCGTCGCGCTGATCAGTGCCGGCTCCCATCTGGAACGGCGTCGGCGCACCACCGTGGTCCTGCTGTCCGTGGCGTACGTGCCGCTGGCGATCGCGCTCGCCCGGCTCGGTTCGGGCGGCGAGACGGCGACGGGGTTCGTGACGTTCTACCTGACGCTCGCCCTGGCCTGGGGAGCCGGGGCGTGGCTGCGTTCCACACGGGCCGCGGAGGCCGCGCGCCGCGAGCGGGTGGCTGCCGAGACCCGTACCGCCGAACGCAGCCGCATCGCCCGCGAGTTGCACGACGTGGTGACCCACCACGTGACCGCGATGGTCGTCCAGGCCGAAGCCGCCCGCTACCTGACGGCCGCCCCCGAGCGGCTGGAGCAGTCCCTGACCGCTGTCAGCGACACCGGCCGCCGCGCCCTCACCGACCTGCGTCACCTGCTGGACCTGCTCAACCCCGACCACCACACCGACCACGACACCGGCCACGGCGTCGGCCCGGCGGAGGCCACGCAGGCCAGGACACCGGCCGTCGGCAGGGTCCTCACGCTCGTCGAGCAGACCCGCCGGGCCGGACAGCCCGTGGACTTCACCGAGCGGGGCACACCGCCGGCATCGACCGGCGGCGCCGACCTCGTCGCCTACCGGGTGGTGCAGGAAGCACTGACCAACGCCCTCAAGTACGCTCACGGCAGCCGCACTTCCGTGCAGGTACAGCGTGGCGAGAGGGAGATCACCGTGGAGGTCAGCACGGACGGAACCGGTTCACGCGCCACCGCCGTCGCCGCCGGCGGCGGACGGGGCCTGGCGGGCCTGCGTGAGCGCGTCGACGTCCTGGGCGGCGAGTTCAGCGCCGGCCGCGGCCCGGACGGTGCCTTCACCGTCCGGGCACGCATCCCCGCCGACGGCACCTCGTGAGCGCACCGATCCGGGTCCTGGTCTGCGACGACCAGATGCTGGTCCGCACCGGCCTGGTCACCATCATCGGTGCCCAGCCCGACATGGAGGTGGCGGGCGAGTGCGGAGACGGACGGACCGGAGTCGACCTCGCCCGCGAGGTACGGCCCGACGTCGTCGTGATGGACATCCGCATGCCGGTCCTCGACGGCCTCGAAGCCACCCGCCTGCTGGCCGGTGTCGGAGTGCCCCACCCCGTCAAGGTCCTCGTGGTGACCACGTTCAACCTGGACGAATACGTCTACGAGGCACTGCGCGCCGGCGCCAGCGGCTTCCTCCTCAAGGACGCCCCTCCGGACCGGCTGCTCCACGGCATCCGGACCGTGGCCACCGGCGCGGCCCTCCTCGACCCCGACGTGACACGCCGACTCGTCGGGCGCTACGCGGCCCGCATCCGCCCCGCCGAGAACACCCACCGGGACATCCCGCTCACACCTCGCGAACTGGAGGTTCTCCGTCTCATCGCCGACGGCCTCTCCAACAGCGAGATCGCCGCAACCCTCGTCATCAGCCATGAGACCGTCAAGACCTTCGTTTCCCGCATCCTCACCAAACTTCAACTCCGCGACCGCGTCCAGGCCGTCGTCTATGCCTACCGCCACGGCTTGGTCACCTGACCGGGCGTTCCGTCCCCGGTCCGGAGGTGCGGGTTCCGCTGCACGAGGGCCGGAATTCGCTCGCGGCACGTGGCCCTGTCCGCCTCGGTGAGCACGCGGCCTCCTCCCCGGCCGTACGCCGCCACCTGAGCGGAGGAGGCGGCAGGGAGCCTGCCCTCGGAGCCGCCGGTCCGGGCGTCCGGAAAATTCTTTCGCCGCCCCTGCAACCTCGTCGCCTGCCGCACGTCTTTCACAGTGAGCGGCGGGGACGACAGCCAGTTTCCCCCGTTCGTGTCGTGGCGTGGCCGCCCTGACGTCGGTGCCCGGAGAGCCGGGGCCGCCGGGGTGTGCGCTGCTCCTCCACAGTCATAGCCAGATGTTCCTGCGGCATGCCCGCAGCCGTGTTCCGGGGGGAACCATGTCCACTCTCGTCAGACCCTTCCCTGCTGACTCTGCTCAGCTGCATATGTAGATCACCTGTATATATAGTCGCATGACATGAAGGTGCGCCCCGGCACGGGCCGCGCCGCGGTTCGGCACGCCTTCCGACGCCCCGGGTGCCCGGTGCCCGGGCGCCCGGCGGAGCCGAACCATCCGGGGAGGAAAGAGAGTTCGATGCAGCAGCACAGCGCACCCACCACGTCCGAGCGGTCGGGCGGAGCTCCGGCAACCACCGCACCACCACCGACCACCGGCGTCGGCCGTCCTGCCGGCCGTCCTGCCGGCCGTCCCACCGGCAGCCCCACCGGCAGCCCCACCGACCGGCTCGCCGGCTGGGTGGTGCGGCGCTTCGGGGAGTTGCGCCTGCGGCCCTGGTTCTGGCCCGCCGCCCTGAGCGCCGGGTACGTCGCCGAGCTGCTCTTCCGGCTCGTCCTGGCCCGGCACCTGAGCTACCCGTCCGTCCACCCCGACGAGGACTCCTACCTCGTCCTGGCCCGCGTCCTCGCGGGCGGGCAGACGACCGAGATCCCGGTCGGCGTGGTCATCCCCGGCGGCTACCCGCTGCTGATCTCACCCGCACTGCGCCTGGCCGACGACCCGGTGACCGCGTACCACCTGATCATGGGGATCAACGCCCTGGTCAGCGCACTGGTCTTCCCGCTCGCGTACGTCGCCCTGCGCCGCCTCGGCCTGCGCCGGCAACTCGCGTACGTCTTCGGCGCGGTGACCGCACTGCTGCCGCCGGTGGTCTTCTACTCGCAGTTCGTGCTGACCGACGCCGTCCTGCCCGCGCTGATCCTCGCCTGGCTGCTCTGCCTGCACGGCTGGCTCGCCGACGGCCCACTGCGGCGCCGCGCCTGGCACGCCGTCGGGGCGGGCGCGGCCGCCGGCTACGCGATGGCCACACACGACCGCGGCGGCGTGGTGGTCGCCCTGACCGCCGTGGTGTTCGTCGGCGTCCTGCTGCTGCGGTGGGCCCCGTGGCGCGCGACCGTCGCCGGGCTCGGGGCGCTCGGCCTCGGCGTGCTGGGCGCCGAGCTGCTGGCCGCCTGGCTGCACGCCCAGTTCACCGTCCACAACAGCGACGTCGGCGGCTTCCTCTGGCGGGGCCTCACCGACCCGGAGGCCGCCCAGCGGACCCTCACCCGGACCGCCGGGCAGATCTGGTGCTTCATCGTCTCCACCTGGGGCATCGGCGGACTGGCCGTCACCGTCTGCCTGTTCGCGGTGTTCAGCCGTCGCTTCCCGCGGCCGCTGCGGATCACCGGCGGCGTGCTGGTGGCGCTGCTGCTCGGGACGGCGCTGGCCTCGGCGGCCGCCCTGCCGGACGACGGACGCATCGACAACTGGGTCTACGCCCGGTACACCTCCTACCTCGTCCCGGCGGCCTTCGTCACCGGCTCCGCGGTGCTCGTCAGGTTCGGCCGCCGCGCCCTCGGCCGGACGGCGGCGGCGACGGCCGCGCTCACGCTGGTCCTCGCCGAGCTGGTGGTCATGTCCGCCGGCTCGAAGCTGCGGACCCAGGTCTTCGTGCTCTGGGGCATGCCGGACGTGTCGTTCCTGTCCACCGACTGGGGCCGGCTCGCCATGTTCCGGACCACCGCCGCCGCCCTCGTCATCCTCGGCGCGGTCGTGCTGATGCGGGCCGCCGGGGGCCGCCCGGTGCTCTGGGCGGTCGGCCTCTCGCTGGCCCTTTTCGCGGCCTTCGCGACCACGACGATCACCGCCCAGGTCACCCAGCCGCACGCGAAGTGGCGCAAGGCGCAGGCCACCGGGTTCACCCGCGCCGCCGGGCTGAAGCCGGACGACAACGTGGTGTTCGCCTGGGACATCGACTGGTCGCTGCGCGCCACCCAGGCCTTCGAGGTCTACCGCGGCCGGATCTGGTCCCTCGACCCGCGGTGGCAGCCCGTCCCGGCGGAGGCGACCGTCGTGGTCACCCCGCTGCCGGCACCGGGGCAGCAGCCGGAGGAGTACTGGCCCGGCCACCCCGCCGACTGGTACGTCGAGCGGGCCGACACCCAGCAGAACTGGGCGGTCTGGCACCGGCGTTGACCCGCCCGGCCACCGGCCCCCGCCCGGCCGACCGGGGGTCCGGTGGCGCCTCCCGGCCCTCGGCTCCGCCGAGGGCGCACCTCGGTCAGTCCGCCGACCGGGGCAGAAGCTGGATCACGCCCACCGAGGTGTACTCGATCGGTGAGGCGTGGGCGGCGCGGACCGTCCAGCTGCCGGGCCCGAGCGGGACGGGGGCCTGCTCGGGCACGCCTCCGCCGTTCGGGAACTCGACACCCAGATCGGCTCCGGCCATCACGGAGTCCATGAGCACCGCCGGGCCGTCGGTCTCCCAGACACCGCACTCCTCCCACACGGTGGTGGGGTCGGCGAGCACCGCCCGGGCCGCGGTGATCAGGTCCGCCTCGCTGTGGGCGCCCAGCCAGCGGACGAAGGCCCGGTGTTCCGGCAGGTAGCAGCTCTTGTCGGGGGTATCGGCGAGGACAAGTCCGCAGGCGCCTTCCCCGCCGACGGCGATCACCCCGGCCAGGTCCTCCACCTCGCAGGCGCGGTCGTAGTCGTCCGGTGCCTCCCCGTCACCGATGATCATTCCCGACTCCGTGCAACCACCCCACTGGGCCAGTGCGGAAACCGGAACCGCTATCAGCGGGCCGCCCATCGACCCGACCCAGCGGAGAGGTTCGCGCGAGTCGGCATCGGTGGCGGTGGCGGTGGCGTCGGCGGCGTCGGAGAAAGCGGAGGAGGAGAACGTTTTCACGACGCCAGTGTCCCCTCGGCCACTGACAACGAGCCTCGGGGGACGGTCCCCGGCCTGACGCCTGACGCCTGACGCCTGACGCCTGACGCCTGACGCCAAGGCGGCCCGTCCCCGGCCGTTCCGCTACTCGATGAGGTCGGGCCGCCAGATGGTGGGCCGGTCCGGGTAGACGGACGCGGTGGGGGAGACGTTGTAGGCGGCGTCGGTCGCGTCGGCGGCGACCACCCGGCCGAGGCCCTGGTAGGCGAGGGGGGTGGCCTCGCGCACGGTGGCGCAGTCGGCCGGCGGGGTGATCACGGTCGTCCCGGCGTCGAGGTCGATGACATGGGCGCCGGGCGCTCCGGGGCAGGGGTAGACCTTCCCGGCCCGGGCGAACTCCAGCCGCACCTTGGCCCTGGTGGGCACGCTCGCCCGGTTCGTCACCTTGAGGGCGATGGAGACGCGGTCGGCCTCCACCCGCACGCAGACCCGCCAGGTGACGACCGCGGGCCCCGGGTACGGGGCGCTGCAGCGGCTGTCCTCGCCCAGCGAGCCCTTCTCGACGCCGGGGCGCTCGGTCGGCGGCGCGGGCCGGCTCAACGGTGGCTGCGACGCCGGGTCGGCCGGTGGGCCCGCCGCGACGGGCGTGCCCGCCGCCGGTGTACCCGTCACCGTCGGTGTACCCGCTACGGACGGAGTTCCCGCCTCGGACGGTCCGCCTGCCAGAGCCCGTGTGCTCGCGGAGGCCGACGGGCTCACAGCGGTCGCCGTACTGGCGGCGGCGTCGGCGGAGTCCTCCGCGGTGGTGGGGTCGATGCGGCTGCCGACCAGGTAGACGGTGAGGGCGGCACAGGCGGCCGCGATCGAGGCCAACCCCGCGATCCGGCCGGCCGACCGCCGGGTGCGCCCCGGGCTCGGCGCCGACGGCTCAGGCGGCACCGATGGCACCGATGGCACCGATGACACCGATGGCACCGCAGGCTCCAACGGCTCCAACGGGAGCGCGGGCGCCGCCCGACTCGGTTCGGCCTCCGTCGCGCCGGACCGCCGGGCGGCGTCGATCCGGTCCAGGCAGTCGGCGGCCTTCTCCCAGGCCGCGACCAGTGCGCGGCCCTGCTCCGGAGTGAACCTGCCGCTGCCGACCATCAGATCGAGGACGGACGCCGAGGGCAGGGTGTGGCCGGACAGCACGCGGTGCCAGGTGCTCTTCCCGATCGGCGTCCCGGCCTTGGCGGATCTGCTCTGCAGGGCGCGGCCCTGGAGGTCGAGCTCCGCGGTCAGCGCGGTCATCAGCCGCGTCCAGTCCTCGACGTCCGGCGGGTGCGGCACCGGGACGGCTCGCCCGCGGGTGGGCCTGGGGCCGGTCATCTGCCTCCTCCTCGGCAGCCCCCGCTGTCCCAAGTACCTGCATTTCAGCAGGTCACAGGCGTGTGGGACAGCCCGTCGGGCAATGGGACAAGTGGGACGGGCCCAGGCTACCGACGGGCCCGGACCGATGGGATCGTGATTGTCGTCGGCACTCGCCGACCGCTGCCAAGTCCCCAGCCCCGTCCGGGGTTTCCTCGTCATGCCCGGATCGGCGCATCATCCGAAGGAGTGAGCTCGCGTGAACCCGAACCACCACCGCGCCCTGCCCGTCGCGCCCAAGTCCCGTACCGCCCGTACCGCCCGTTCCGCCTGGGCCCGGGCCGCCGCCGCGCTCACCACCACCCTCGTCGTCACCGGCGCTCTCGGTGCCGGCGCGGCCGGCGCGGCCACCCTCCCGTCCGGCAGCCAGCGCAGCGAACGGACCGTCACCGAGGCCCCCGCCACGCGGACCGCCGCCGCGCTCCGGGACCGGATCGTCTCGGTCGCCCGGGGTGAGATCGGGGTGCGCGAGGGCACCGCGGAGTGCAACAAGTACTTCCCGAACAAGAGCCACACCTGCAAGACCGGGTGGTGTGCGGCGTTCGTCGAGTGGACCTGGCGCGAGGCGGGCGTCAAGGAGGTGCCGACCGACCTGACCGGCCGCGGCGTCGGCTACTGGGGCAAGCAGCACGGTCTTTGGCACCCCGTCGGGTCGGCCCACCCGCAGCCCGGTGACCTGGTGGTCTACGGGGAGCCGGCCAAGGAGACCCCGGGCGGCCACGTCGGCGTCGTGGTCGCCGTGCACGGCGACGGCACCCTCGACACCGTCGAGGGCAACTACAGCAACAAGGTCACCCTCCGTACCCACCTCAACCCCAGGACCGCCGTCGGCGGCGCCCAGGACCTGCACGTCGCGGGCTACGTCACCCCGCCGACCGCCTGACCGCCGTACCTCCGCCCGCCCGGAGCCGCCGCCCCCGGCGGCTCCGGGCCCCACTGCGTTTCCCGGCCCCACTGCGTTCCCGGGCCGCCGCCCCGGTCACCCCTGGGACAGGAGCGGCGCAGCGTGGACGGATCAGCGCACCGGCAGCGTCAGGCCGGCCGGGTCGGCCGTGGTCGAGCCGAAGGTCACCCGGGAGCCGAGCGGGGTCTCCCCGCCGTACAGGGCGTCCCGGGTGCTCAGTACCAGGGCCAGGCGGTGGCCGGCCGGCAGGTCGTAGGCGGTGGCGAAGAGCGCGACGTCCAGGGGGAACGGCTGGCCGGGAGCACGGCCGGACCAGCTCTGCGGCGCGTGCGAGACCAGCCGGCCGACGCCGAGCGCGTCCACGTCGTAGAGGTAGGCGACGACCGTTCCCTGCGCGGCCGTCGAGGTGACCGTCGTGTGCACCCGGGCGACGCCGCGCAGCGACAGGCCCTGCGGATAGGGCAGGGACTGTCGGACGACGGCGGCCGAGCGGGCCAGCAGGGGGACGACGACGGTCGGCGGCTGGTGCACCGCCTGGTCGACCATCCCGGACAGCAGGGCGACCCCGCCGCTCGCGCCGGAGGGGGTGTTGCCCAGTACGGTGGTCCGCCAGTTCGCCGACACCGGAGCACCGGGCTCGGCGGCGCCGGGGCTATCGGCCTCGAGGGTGTCGGCGCCGACCGTGAGGTGCTCGGTGCGGGTGCTGACGGACTGCCAGTCGGTGTGGCTCTCGGGCGTGCCGGAGGGCCGGACGTCGAGGTGGACCGGCTGCGTCCCGGTGTCCGGGGTCGGGGCTCCCTTGACGTACCGGTCGAGCCATGAGCGCGCGCTGTTCCAGGTGGCGTTGTCCAGCCCGAGCAGTCCGGTGAACTCCTGGCTCGCGTGGTCGCCCGGGCGCAGTTCGAGGCTCTTGGGCACGGTCAGCCGCTGGTAGAAGTCGGTGACCTGGCTGGGGTTGAAGAAGCTGTCGCCCCAGGCGTTGGCCATCAGGACGGCGGTGCCGTTCGCGTTGATCCGGTCCAGGTGCCGTGCCGGGGAGCGGGTGTCCGCCCAGCCGATGACCTCGGGGAGGTCACGGTCGGCGAAGAGGTCGTCCAGGACCCGGGCGAACTCGGGGCTCTTGCGGCCGGTCGGGGCCTGGATGCCGGCGAGCACGGCCGCGGCCTGCAGGTGCCGGGTCTGCCCGCTGTAGAGCGAGTCGGTGAGGTCGGCCCAGCCGCTGAGCGAGGCGACGGCCTTGATCCGCGGGTCGAAGGCGGCGCCGAGCAGGGTCAGGCCGCCGCCCAGCGAGAGCCCCACCATGCCGATCCGGTCGGGGTCGGCGGGGGTGTGTGCGAGCGCCCAGTCGATCACCGTGGAGATGTCCGCGACGTCCTTGGGCCCGGCGACGTCGACCTCCCCGCCGGATCCCCAGAAGCCGCGCACCGTGTAGGTGACGACGACGTACCCGTCGGCGGCGAGCGCACGGCCCTGGGCGACGTACTCCAGGTCGTTCTGCCCCCAGCTGGCCGGCTGCACCAGCAACGGGTGGCGCCCCTGCGGACCGGCGCCGGGCGCCCCGGGGGCGGGCGTGAACACGTCGGCCTTGAGGACGACGCCGTCGTTCATCGGGATGTCGGCCAGGCGGAACGAGCCGGAACCCGTTGCCGCCGAGGACGGCGCCTCCGCGCCGGCTGCCTGTCCGGCGGCTGCCTGTCCGGCGGCGGACTGTCCCGTGGCGGCCTGGCCCGTGGCGGGCAGTGCCACGGCCGGCTGTGCCACGGCGGCTCCGCCGAGGGCGAGCGCCGCCGCGAGGACGGCACTCGCCGTCCGGCGTCCACGGCTGGGGGTGGGTCGTTCCATCACGTGCTCCATCTGTGCTCGAACTGCTCTGACTGCTCGAACTGCCTCTGGCCGCCCGACTGCCGGAGCGTAACGATCTGACGAAGCCTCAGGGGAGATGATGATCAGCCAAATTACCAGCCAGTAACACCACGGGCCCGAACCTCGACGGCCCTGGCACGCGTCCCCGATCGCGGGAGCGGTTCCGGGGCGTCCGTGCCTGACCCGGCCGCCGGGGCGAGCGGTATCATCCCAGGTCAAGAAGGTGTGCGAGGTATCCGGAAGAGAGGGGCGGGCCCGTGTCGGTCGGTGCATGGCCCGAGCTCCTGCTGCGCTCCGGGGAGTTGGCCGCGCTCTACACCGAACTGCCGCCCCCGGAAGGGCTGCTCCTCCGGTCGGTGCAGCTGAATCCGCGCGGTGCGGGCGTCACGTTGCGGGTCGAGTTCCCGCGCTTTCCCGATCTCGCCCCGCAGGCCTGGACGGACGCGGGGTGCGACCGGTTCGAGGCGCAGGTCGGGTTCACGGGCGTGGAGGAGGACCTGCGGATGCGGGGCGTTCCCGACGGCACCGTGGTCGACATCGGGTTGAGCCGCTTCATGCGGGAGCGGGAGCGGCGGATCGCGGTCGGGGTGAGCGGCCCGGGGTTCTCGCTGGACTTCACGGCGTACGCCGCCCTCACGGTGGGGCACCTCAACGCGTACTGCTCCCGCGCCGCCGACCCGTACGCGGCCGAGCGGTGGTTCGTGAGCCGGCTCGACCGGCGCCTGTACGGCAGCGTGCTGCCGCCCACCACCGCGAGGATGTTCCATGGGTGACCACGACCGGTCGGGTGACCACGACTGGTCCGCGGAGCTGGCGAACCCCGGAACGGTCCGCGAGGTGCTCGGCGCACCGCCACCCCCGCTGAGCGACTACGGCCTGGACTCCGTCCTCGTCGACGAACGCGAGGCGTCCGTCACCTTGAGGTTCTCCGCGTTCGCCGTCCCGGCCGGCGCCGCGGACCAGTGGCGCGAACGCGGCCACAACGCGGTCGAGTTCGCGCTGGTCTGCACCGGCGTGACGGACTTCGCGGTGGACGCCTGGTCGGGCTGGCCCACGACCCGCGCCACGCTCACGGGCCGGAGGGTCGTGCTCTCCGGGCGGGGCAAGCACGTGTCCTTCGCGGCGGCCGGGATCCGCGCCGAGCCGCCCGTCGGACGGCTCTGGAGCCGATTCGAGTGACGTACGGCGAGGGCCGAGGGGGCAGCCCCTCGGCCCTCGCCGTGTCTCAGTCCCTCAGTTCCTCAGTTCTCAGTCCCTCGGCGCTCGCCGCGCGTCCCTCCGCGTGCGGCGCGGCCGTTCAGTGCCAGTTGCTGATCCTGACGTCGCGCGGCGCGGGCTCACCCGTGCCGGTTTCGAGTACGGCCTTGAGGCTCATCAGGAACGTGGCCCACTTGGTGCTGCAGTGGTACATGAACTCCACCGGCTCCTTCCAGCCCTCGTGCCGGAACAGCACGATGGTGAAGTCGTCCTCTCGCTTGAGGTCGAAACGGACCCGGGTGCCGATCCACTCCTCGGGGCCGTCGACGACCTCCCAGAGCACCTGCCGGCCGGGCTCGGTCTCCAGGACCTTCATGTCGAAGCCGCCGGGGGGACCGAAGCGGAACCGGAGCACACCGCCGACGCCGGCGTCGCCCTCCGTGTCCTCGGTCCACCAGCTCGCCAGGCCGTCGACCGTGGTCAGGGCCGTGTAGACGGCGTCCGGGGACGCCGTGACACCGATCCGGTGCAGGATGTCCGCCATCGCGGTACCTCTCTCTCGTACGGGCGCCCGTTCCCGGGCGCGTTCGTTCCTCCGTGGGCGCGTGCGGGCTCAGCTCTCCTGGTCGTCCTCCTGACTGCTCCCCTGACTGCTCTCGTGACTGTTCTCCTGGCCGCGCTGGATGGCCTCGGCGATCCGCTTGATGCGGTGCAGCCGGGCGTCCCAGGCGGCGCCGACCGACGACAGCTGTGCGACGGCGCGGGCGAGTTGGGCCTCGTCGACCTCGTAGCGGCGCTCGCGTCCGGACGGCGTGTCGTGGACGAGCCCGACGCGGCCCAGCACGCCGAGGTGCTTGGCGACCGCCTGCCGGGTGACCGGCAGTTGCTCGCTCAGGGTGGTCGCCGTCCCGCCGTCGCCGGTCAGGAGCAGGTCGAGCATCCGCCGCCGGATGGGGTCCCCCACTGCCGACCAGAGCTCGTCGTCGATGGTCACGCTCACGGCCGCGTCCCGATCCGGGCGGCGTACGTGACGAGGCGGGGCAGGAAGTGGTCCCAGCCGCGGACGTGGTCGAGGTACGCCTCCTCCAGGACGGCGGCCTCCCAGCCCTTCTCCCGGAACCCCGTCTCGGTGAACCGCAGCAGCGTGCCGCCGTCCGACGGGACCAGGTCGAAGGTGACCAGGAACGAGTTGTCCGGCGTCGCGGCCTCGCCCTTGTCCTGGGCCCAGCGGAAGCTGAACCGCCGGGGCGGGTCGGCCTCCACCACCGTGAGTGGCACGACCTTCACGTCCGGTGTCCCCGCACCGAACGCGATGGACCCGGTGGCACCCGGGACCGGCTTGATGTCCGCTTCGTCCGGCCACCACTCCTGCAGGTGCTCGGGCGTGCTGATGACCTCGTAGACCACTTCGGGGGTGGCCTCGACGCGGATCTCCCGCTCGATGCTGCCGTACTCCATCCCGCTCTCCTCGTCTCGCAACCTTTGGTTGCATATAACCGTAGGCCGCTCCCCCGGAATGTGCAACCTTTGGTTGCTCTAAAAGAGGGTGCCCGGCAGCCGTCCCCCGCCGTCCCCCGCCGCCCGGCAGCCGTCCCCCGCCGTCCCCTGCCGCGGGACGGCCGCGCCAGGGCCCTGCCGGACGGCGGCGCGATATTCGACTGCCCACTGTCGTACTGCCGTTCTAAGGTGCTCCCGACACGACCTGGGAGAACCCGTTGAGCCAAACCTTTCGCGTCGACCTGCGCGGGATCGTCGACCTTCTGAGCCATCACCTCTACACCAGCCCGCAGGTGTACGTCCGCGAGCTGCTGCAGAACGCCGTGGACGCCATCACCGCGCGCCAGACGGCCTACGAAGCCGACGCGGCCTACGAAACCGACGCGGACGACGCGGACGGCGTGGCCACGCGACCCCCGGCCCCGCGGATCGCGATCGCCTCCAGCGACACCACCGGCGACGGCTCCCTGACCATCAGCGACAACGGCATCGGCCTCAGCGAGGCCCAGGTCCACGAGCTGCTGGCGACGATCGGCCGCAGCTCCAAGCGGGACGACCTGGGCTTCGCCCGGCACGAGTTCATGGGCCAGTTCGGCATCGGACTGCTGTCCTGCTTCATGGTGTCCGACGCGATCGAGGTCACCACCCGCCGGGCGGGCGAGCCCACCGTGCTGTGGCGCGGCTTCTCGGACGGCGCCTACGCGGTGGAGCCCGCGCCCGCCGACCGGCAGCGCGAGGAGACCGGAACCACCGTCACCCTGCGCCCCCGGCCCGGGTGCGAGCACCTGCTCACCCGCCGCGCCGTGACCGGCCTGGTCGAGCACTACGGCGCCCGGCTGCCGCACCCGGTCACGGTCGACGGCGAGCCGGTCACCGGCGGCCCCGCCCCCTGGGACCGCCCCGAAGACGAGACCGAGGCCGCCCGCCGTGACCGTCTGGAGGCGTACTGCGAGGAGGTGTTCGGTTTCGCGCCCTTCGACGTGATCGACGTGGCCACCGCCGAGGCGGGCCTGCGCGGCGTCGCCTTCGTCCTGCCGATGCCGGCCAACCCCGCCGTCCCGGCCGCGCACCGCGTCTACCTCAAGCAGATGCTGCTCTCCGAGGGAGCCGAACGCCTGCTGCCCGAGTGGGCCTTCTTCGTGCGCTGCGTCGTCGACACCTCCGAGCTGCGGCCCACCGCCAGCCGCGAGGCGCTCTACGAGGACTCCCTCCTGGAGGCGACCCGCGACACCCTCGGCGACCGACTGCGCGGCTGGCTCGTACGGTTGAGCCGGCAGGAGCCGGCCCGGCTGCGCGCCTTCCTGCGCGTCCACCACCTGGGCGTCAAGGCCCTCGCCCTGCACGACGACGACATGCTGCGCCTGGTCGCCGAGTTCTGGCCGATGGAGACCAACGTCGGCCCGCTGACCCTCAGCGAGTTCGGCGAGCGCTACGGCCTGCTGCGCTTCACCCCGCTGCTGGACGAGTTCCGCCAGCTCGCCCCGGTGGCCGCGGCGCAGGGCCTGGCCGTCCTCAACGCCGGGTACGTCTACGACGCGGAGATCATCGACCGGCTCGCCTCGGTGGACCGCGCCCTTGAGGTCGAGCAGCTGCGCGCTGCCGACCTCACCACCCACCTCCAGCGCCTGGACACGGCCGACGAGCAGGCGATCGCCCCGTTCCTGGCCGTCGCCGACCGGGTGCTCGACCGGCTCGGCTGCGACCTGCTGGTCCGCTCCTTCGAGCCGTCCGGGCTGCCCGCGCTCTACCTCCTGGACGAGGACACGGCCTTCCAACTGGACGTCCGGGGCACCCGGGAACAGGTCGACGACACCTGGTCAGCGATCCTCGGCAGCTTCCAGGCCGCCACCGCGCCCCGGCCCCGACTGGTGCTCAACCACCGCAACCCGCTCGCCCGTCAGGTCCTCGCACTGGCCGATCCGGAGCTCCAGGCGATGTGCCTGGAGGGCCTCTACGCCCAGGCGCTGCTGCTCGGCCACCACCCGCTGCGCCCGGCCGACACCGCCGCGCTCAACCAGTCCTTCCTCGGCCTGATCGGCCGGGCCGTCGCGGGAGGCGCGCAGTGAGCCGCACCGAGCAGGAACTCCGCCGGCTCTTCGGCAGCACCCACGGGATGCCCACCGGTGCGGCGAAGTTCGCGGCCCTGGAGGAGGTGATCCGGCACGCCGACGCCCTCGGCCTGGTCGAGTTCGCCTTCGACGTCAGGATGTCGGCCACCCGGACGTACCAGCACAGCTGGGCGCCGGAGAAGTCCTTCCTCACCTTCTCCTGGTGCCTCGCGGCCTACGACCGGGAGCCCGAGCGCTTCGCCCCCGGGCACGAGCGCACCCTGCTGTGGCACTTCAAGTGGATGGTCCACAACGTCCACCAGTTCCCGGAGATCCCGCTGCAGCGGGCGAAGGACCTGGTGGACGACATGGAGCGGCGCTACCGCCGGGGCGGGCACAGCATGCACGCCGTCCTCCAGCACCGCGGTCTGGTGGCGGAGAGCACCGGCGAACTCGACCAGGCGCAGGACTTCTACGAGCGGATGGCGCTCACCCGCCGGGACGGCCTCTCCGACTGCTCGGGCTGCGTGCCGAGCAGCCACGTGCGGACGCTGGTGGCCCTCGGCCGTGACGAGGAGGCGATCCGGGTCGGGGAGCCGGCCGTCCGTTCCGGCTGCACCGAGCAGCCGCAGTGGATCAACTCCGAACTGCTCCTGCCCCTCGTGCGGACCAGCCAGGGCGAGCGCGCCGTCGAGGCGCACCGCACCGCCTACCGCAGGATCCGCGACAACCCGCACCACCTGGGGGAGTTGGCGCGGAACCTGCTGTACTGCGTGCACAGCGGGAACGTCGGCCGCGGGCTCGACCTGATCGAGCGCCACCTGTCCTGGCTCGACCGGGCCCGCACGCCGCTGGCGGAGATGGAGTTCGCGGCCGCGGCCGTCGCCGTCCTGTCGCGGGCCCGGGAGGAGGAGGCCGGGACGGTCCTGCGCTTCCCCACCGTGGAGGGCAGGCGCCGCCCGGACGCGCGCGTGGCCGGTCTCGCCGTGGAGCTGCGCGAGCGCGCCCTGGCCGTCGCCGAACGGTTCGACGCCCGCAACGGCAACACCTTCCAGAGCTCGCGGATGCGGGGGTGGATGGCCGCCGGCCCGATTGGCGAGCCCACACCGCTGTCGGTCTTCGACCGGGACCTGCGCTTGCGCCTCGGCGAGCGCATCCACCGCCTGGTCGAGCAGGTCGCGGCCCGGACCGCAGCCGGAGACCTGGCCGCCGCCGCCCGGACCAGGGCCGCCACCGCGGAGGCGCTGCTCGCCGACGAGCGGCACGCCGAAGCAGTGGAGGCGGCCGAGGAGGCCGTCCGCGAGCTCGACCGGCTCGACCTGACGGCGGACCTCGCCACGTGCCGGTGGCTGCTGGCCCGCGCCTACCGGGCGGACGGCCAACGGCAGGAGGCCGGCCGGGTGCTGGGCGAACTCCTGGACTCGGGGGAGCGGGGGCAGCCCATCGACGGCTCGGTGTCGTTGCCGTCGCGCCCGGAGCTCGAAGCCACCCTCGGCGACTGGCTCGGCTACGGGCCCCCGGCGGCCGCCCGGTACCTCGCCGCGGCCCGCGGCTTCGAGGCCGCCGCCCGGCAGGAGGAGGTGCTGACCGCGCTCGCGGCGGCGCTGAACCGGCTTCCGTGGGCCGAGCAGGAGGCTGCCGACGGCCTGCTCGCCGAGATCCTGGAGGAGACCGAAGCCGTTCTCGGCCGTGCGCCCGGCGAGGGTCCGGCCGGTTCCGGCGCGGCGACCGCCGGCCTGCTGTTCGCCTACGCCCGCCGCCTGCGCGTCACCGGCCGTCTGGCGGAGGCGGCCGACCGGCTGCGCACGGCACGCGCCCTGCTCGACGCGCACGCGGCGACGGAGGCCGACGCGGACACAGGCGCGGGCACGGACGCGGGCGCGGGCACGGGCGCGGACGCGGGGAGTCGGCGGGGCGCCGTGCTCACCGAACTCGGCGCGGTCCACCTGGACCTCGGTGACCCGGTCGCGGCCGAGGAGGCCGGCCGAGCCGCCCTCGCCCTGCTGGAGGATCCCGACGACGCCTGGGAGGAGCTGTTCGTCATCGCCAAGGCCCTGCGAGCCCGCGGCGCCGACGACGAACTCGCCGCGTTCCTGGACGAGCACGGTCTGACGGCGGAGCACCTCGACGACTGACGCACCCGCGGGCGGCGGCGCACCCCGCCGCCGGCCGCCGCGCCGCCGCGCGCGCCCACGATCTGAGGCCGTATCGGGCGCGCGCCGATCGCGGCTGTCCGCCCACGCGTGATCAGCTGATGTGACATCGGCCACATCCATCACATTGAATGCCGATCAGCTTTCCTTTGCAAAACCCATACCTGCAGGCCACATTCGCAACTCGGCGTCCCGGACGGACCGGGGCGCCGTGCAAAACGATCTGGCTACCAACCGAGGATTGGGCCTAGCCTGCCCGCCATGTCCCAGAACACGAACACTCCCGGTTTCCCCGGGCAGCCGTCCGCTCCGGCCGGCGACTCCGCCAAGGTGCAGTACCAGGTCCAGCAGCAGGCGGGCGTCGGACCGGTCCACGGTGGCGGCGGCACCCTCTTCTCCGAGCCGGTCCTGGTGGTGAACCAGAAGGCCAAGCTGATCGAGCTGACCAACGAGTACTCGGTCTTCGACCAGCAGGGCGGCACGCTGGGCTCGGTGGTCCAGGTCGGCCAGAGCGGTCTGCGCAAGCTGATACGACTGCTCTTCTCCATCGACCAGTACCTGACCCACAAGCTGGAGATCCGCGACCCGCAGGGCACCCCGGTCCTGCTGCTGACCCGCCCGGCGAAGCTCATCAAGTCGCGGGTGATCGTGCAGCGTCCGGACGGCCAGGAGGTCGGCCAGATCATCCAGCAGAACGCCATCGGGAAGATCAATTTCGCGCTGGAGGTCGGCGGTCAGAAGATCGGCGCCATCAAGGCCGAGAACTGGCGGGCCTGGAACTTCTCCATCGTCGACGCGACGGACACCGAGATCGCCCGGATCACCAAGACCTGGGAGGGCCTGGCGAAGACGATGTTCACCACGGCCGACAACTACGTGCTCCAGATCCACCGCCCGCTCCCCGACCCGCTGCTCAGCCTCGTCGTGGCGACCGCGCTGACCGTGGACACCGCGCTGAAGCAGGACGCCCGCGGCCTCGGCTAGCCGCAACCCGTACGTCGTTCGCAGAGCCCCGCCCCCGACCAGGCGCTTCCCTGGGGGCGGGGCTCCGTGGCTCCCGCCTCGCGGTGCCGGACCAGGGGGGGCGGTCACGATCCACGTGCCGGTACGATCCTCCTCGCCGCGCACACAGGTGCGGGGGCGGGGGACGGGGTGCGGCGCGCCCACGAGGTGCCCTCGTCCGCGCGCCCGGATGCCCGCCCAGGACCGCAACGGGTCCGGGCAAGCACCCCCAACCCCCCTCCCCAGGAAAGCAGTTCATGCTCTACGTGCTCCTCGTCGTGCTCGCGGTCATCGCGGGCAAGGTCATCTCCTCGCGGCTTTCCCGGGCGCGGCGGGCCCGCCGGGAGGCCGAGCTGCGGCAGAGCCTGGTCCCGCGCGACCAGCTCGTGCTGCGCGGCGACGAGCCGTCCGCCGAGTTGACGGCCGTCCTCGATGCGGCCGGGGCCGGTGACTGGCGTCCGGTGGCCGAGTACCTGGCCGAGGCCGACGGTGACGGCGACGCGTACCTTCGCTGGATGCGGATGGCGCCGCTGAGCGCGGCGGCGGCCAAGGAGGACCACTGGCTTCGGTCGTGGCGCGAGGAGGAGCCGCGCAACGCGACGGCCGTCCTGCTGCAGACCGACGCACTGGTCCAGCTCGCCTGGGAGATCCGCTCCGACCTGTACGCCTCCGAGGTGACGCAGGAGCAGGCGCGCGGGTTCCACCGGGTCCTGCGCGACGCGGAGCAGGTCGCGCTGGAGGCCGTCGAGCTGGCGCCGGCCGAGGACCCCAACCCCTGGGTGGCGCAGATCGCCATCGCCATGGGGCTGGGCTGGTCGCGCGAGGACTTCCGCGGCCTCTGGGCCGAGGTGGTCGCCCGCGATCCGCACCACCTGCGGGCGCACGAGGGCGCGCTGCAGTACTGGTGCGCCAAGTGGCACGGCAGCCACGAGCTGATGCACGCCTTCGTCGACACCGCACTCGCCGACGCGCCGGCCGGCAGCCTGCTGACCGTCCTGAAGGTGCGGGCCTGCTTCGAACAGATCACCCGCGACAAGGCAGGGGCGGCCGCCTACCGGACCCCGGAGTTCACCGCGGCCGTGGACGCTCTGCTGGCCGACCTGGCGCAGGCCGATCCGGCGCACCCGCAGCTCCAGTCCGCCCGGGGCTGGGCCGCCTGGTCGCTGGTCATGAACGCCCGGGTGGCACCGGCGCTGGAGCTGTTCCGGGTGATGGGCGGTGAGGTGGCCGGCCCCTGGCTCTCCTACGAGGATCCGCGGCAGGCCTTCGACCGGATGCGCGAGATCGCCGTCCGGGCGATCGCCCGCGCGAAGGCCTGACACACCGCGCGGACGCCCGGCCGGGGGCAGGGCCGGCCGGCCCTGGCCCCTGCAAACCCGCGCCCTGGCTCGGCGGGCCCGACGCATGGGACGGGGTCCCGGGGTCAGCGGCCGGTGGTGACGACCATGCGGAAGCGGGCCTGGCCGCCGGTCATCCTGGCGATCGCGGCAGCGGTCTCCTCCAGCGGCAGCTCCTCGATCCACGCGCGCACGCCGGTCTGCGCGGCGAAGCGCAGCGTGTCCTGGGTGTCGGTGGCCGTGCCGGAGGAGTGGGCGTAGACCTTGCGGTCGCCGGTCATCAGCTGCACGGGGCTGATCGTGAGCCGGTCCGGGGAGACGCCGACGATGACGAGTTCGCCGCGGCGGCCGAGGCCGTCGACGGTGGCGGACATGGCGTCGGCGTCGGTGACGGTGGCCAGGACCACCTTGGCGCCGCCGAGGGCCTGGAGGGCCTGGGCGACGTCGCCGGCGGTGCTGTCGATGTAGTGGTCGGCGCCGAGTTCGTGCGCGAGCGGCTCCTTCTGGGCACCGCGGGCGACGGCGACGGTGCGAAAGCCCATCGCGTGGGCGAACTGGACGCCCAGGTGGCCCAGTCCGCCGAGGCCCAGCACGGCGACGGTGTCACCGGGGCCGGCGGCGCTGTGGCGCAGGGCGTTGAAGACGGTCAGGCCCGCGCAGGCCAGCGGCGCGGCCTCGGCGGCCGTCAGCTCGTCCGGGATCGCGGCCAGGGCCATGGCCGGGACGATGACACTGTCGGCGTAGCCGCCGGGGTAGGCGACGCCGGGGACCCGGAGCCGGGGGCAGAGGATGGCGTCGCCCTTGCGGCAGGCGTCGCAGTGCCCGCAGCTGCCGCCGTACCAGCCGACGGCGACCCGGTCGCCGACCTGCCGGCCCTCCACGCCGTCGCCGAGGGCGTCGATGCGGCCGGCGATCTCGTGGCCGGGCGTGACCGGGAACGTGGTGCCGGGCAGCAGGCCGGCGGCGATCAGCAGGTCGGAGTGGCAGACGCCGCACGCCTCGACGCTGACGCGCACCTCGCCGGGCCCGGGCTCGCGCAGCGGGACCTCGACCAGTTCGGGCGCCGCGCCCGGGCCGGCGAGCCGAACGGCGCGCACGAGGCCGTCGGGGGAGGTGGGGGTGGAGGCAGTCATGGGGGAGCCCTTCGTCCTGGGGGGCGTGGCGGGGGGCGGAGCCCCGCACATGCTGACCACACCAGCTTCGTCCGTCCACGAGCCGTCGGCCACGAACACCGCCGGTCCGAGGAGCGACGCACCCTGGATGCGGATTCCGTGCACGGGACTCCGGCCGGGAGCCGTGTTCGCGGATCCGCCTCCACCACCGCGCGGCCGGGGTGCTAGAAATCCCTGGTGGACGATCACCCCGAACCCTCGACCCTGCGCGTCTTCGTGGCGCTCGCCCCGCCCGACGATGCCAAGGACGAGCTGGCCCACGTCCTGCGGTCCGCCTACGCCGGCTACCCGCGGCTGCGGTGGAACCGGATCGAGGACTGGCACATCACCCTGGCCTTCCTCGGTGAACTGCCCGCCACGGCAGTGCCGTTGCTGCGGTCGGTGCTGGCCGGCCGGGCCGCGTCGCACCCCGCACTGCAGCTGAGCCTGCGCGGGGGCGGCCACTTCGACGAGCGACTGCTGTGGAGCGGGATCGGCGGGGACCTGGAGGGACTGCACCAGCTCGCCGCCGACGTCCGGCAGTTGGTCAGGTCCTGCGGGATCGAGTTCGGCGAGCGCCCGCTACGGCCCCACCTGACGCTCGCACGGGCCCGCCGCGACGATCCCACCAGCGTGCCCCGGGCCGCCGCCGGGCTCGCCGACTTCGTGGGCCGACCGTGGCACGCCGAGCGACTCCACCTGGTCGGCAGCAACATCGGCCGCGGCCCCGGGCCGATCCACTACCGCGACATCGAGTCGTGGCGATTCGGCACCGCAGCCCGCGCCGGCGGCGACAGCGCCCCCGCCGAGCCGTAGCCCCCAGGCCCGAAGTGATCCCCAGCCGGGGCCGGTCTTCCCAGCGACGGTGGTGATCACTAAGGTGTGGAAGCTGTGAGCATGCGTGAATCCGGTGACGATCTGTGGGAAGACTTCGTCAGGGAGTTTGAGAAGGACAACGCCGCGCAGGAGCCGACCGCCGCCGAACGGGCCCGGCAGCCGGAGCGACGGCGCTCGCGGCGTCGGCTGCTGCTTCCGGCGGCCGCTGCCCTGCTGGCAGCCGCAGGCGCGGCGGCGTACCTGCTCCGGCCGTCGGACCCGGCGCCGGCCGCGGCCTCGCCCGCACCCGTACCCGCACCTGTGTCCGTGTCGTCCGTACCCTCGGCACCGGCGGCGACGCCGCCGACCGCCGCCCCGTCGGCGGCAGCCGACGCTCCGGCCTCGGCCATCCCGCTGTCCGTCTTCCCGGCGCAGGTGCAGGGGTACACGCTGGTGGCGGCCGTGGCGCACCCCACCTGCACCGGCGTGAACACCGTGGCGCCGACCCTCGCCGGGTGGATCACCCAGGGCCACGGCTGTGCCGGTGTCGACCTGGTGCTGTACAGGGACGCCGAGGGCAATCAGTACAACCTGGCGCTGTTCACCATGAAGGACCCGGGCGACTGCGTGCACCTGGTCACCCTTCTGAGCTCCCACCCCGAGGCCCGCGAGGTCGGCGTCCACATCCCGCCCAAGGACTCGGGCCTGCCCCGCCTGCCGGCCGACAGCGGCTTCGTGCAGGACTTCGCGTCCTACGGGCACGGCATGCTCGTCGGCACGGCCCAGTGGTCCGACGGCCGGACCGCGGACTTCGACAAACTGGTGCAGCAGCTCTCGCCGTTGACCGATGCCGTCATCAAGAACGTTCCCGCCTGACGGAGCGCCCGGCCCGACGCGGCATTCCCCGAACGGCGCGTCGTCCGACCGGACCTCCTGCGGAGCAGGGTCCCACGGTGATCGTTCACGAAGTGGTTCGTTTCCTGCGCCGGCTCCGCCTCCATCCCGGTGCCCCCGGGCGTCTCCGGCACCTCCGGCGGGCCGTGCGACCAGACCATCGACTACGGCCGCAACAACACCCTCACCATGTACGCCCTCTACCAGCAGGGCGGCAGCAACACCGTCAGCCAGCCCCAGCCCGTCACCATCAGGATCAACCGCTCCACCGACGGCGGCCGCCACTGGGACCTGGGCAACACCCCCGGCACCGACTCGGACGGCATCACCGTCGCCTCCGTCAGCAGCGACCAGGGCGGTCAGGGCTTCAAGTTCGGCGGCGTCAACGCCCTGCTCGGCGGAGTCCACCACGCCGCCGTCGACCCGACCAGCGGCGACGTGTACGTCGCCTACGGCGTCGACATCTCGGGTACCGACCAGATCCGGCTGCGCCGCCTCACCGACAACGGCGCGAACAACCTCACCGTCGGCCCCGAGGTGAACGTCTCGACCTCGACGAACGCCGCCCTGCCCTCCAGCGCGGGCCCGTGCAGGACGTGGTCGATCTGGATCACGGCCGGGACGCGGTAGTCGGGGTGGTCCTGGGGCCAGGTCGGGAAGAGGCCCGCGCCGAGTTCCTCGTGGGTGTCGGCCAGGCCGGTGTCGACCAGGTCGCGCATCGGCCTGTGGTCGAGGGTGGCGTTGAAGTCGCCGAGCATGACGGTGTTGCGGGTGCGCCCGGTTGCGGCGGCGCGCAGCCCGTGCAGGTCCTCGGCCCAACGGCGGGTGCCGCCGGCCGGGTAGCAGGTGTGTACGGCGGCCAGCTGCACGGGGTGGCCGCCGACGTCGACGGTCAGGTTGGTGGTGGGCCAGGCCGGGTCGGCGGCGGAGCTGACGGGCAGCCGGGTGTAGAGCGCGGTGGGAATGACCGCATGTCAGCCGGACAGCAGTCCGGCCGAGCGCGAGCTCCCGCTGCACCGGCAGCGAGCGGGGTGTACCCGCGATCCGCGATCGTCGGTGTGCTCGTCCCGCCGGCCGGCACGTGAGGCGCCGCAGCCGACTGCTGCGGCGCCCACGTCGTCCCGCTCGCCAGGAGGAGTCCTCAGCTCCAGTGCCCAGCGGCGGCGGCCGCCGCAGCGAAGGTCTCGAAGGGCCTCGGCGCCCGGCCGAGGGCCTGCTCCACGCCGTCGCCGATCGCGGTGTTCCCACCGTGGCGGACGTCCACGAGGAGTGCGGTGAGGAACCGGGCGGCATCGGGCGAGACCCCGGCCGAGACCTGCTGCGCCACGAAGTGCTCCGGATCGACGTCCACGTGACGGACCGTCCGGCCGGTGGCGCGTGCGATGTGCCCGGCCGCTTCGCCGAAGGTGATCGCCTCGGGTCCGGTCAGGTCGTAGGTCCGGCCGCTGTGGCGGTCGTCGGTGAGTGCGGCCACGGCGACTTCGGCGATGTCCTCGGCGTCGATGAAGGGCGTGCGCCCCTCGCCGGTCGGCAGGGCCAGCGTGCCGTCGAGGACGTCGCGGCGCCAGGGGCCCTCGCTGAAGTTCTGCGCGAACCACTGCGGGCGCAGGACGGTCCAGCCGACGCCGCAGCCGCGTACGGCCTGTTCGGCCGCGTGCAGGGGGTGGTCGGCCTCTCCCGCGCGGGGCGCGGACAGCAGTACCAGGCGGCGCACGCCGGCGGCGACGGCTTCGCTGACGAGCCGGGGGATGCGTGCCTGGTGGTCCGTGTTCGCGGAGGGGGCGGGCTCGACGACGTAGGCCGCGGTGGCACCGTCGAGCGCGCGCGGCCAGGTGGCCGGGTCGGCCAGGTCGAAGCGGGGGCCGTCGCCGGTGCGGGACGCCGTGCGGACGGGCAGGCCGGAGGCTTCGAGGAGCCGGGCGACGCGGCTGCCGGTCTTGCCGGTGCCGCCGAGGACAAGAGTGGTGTTCATGCCTCCAGCCAAGCCGACGAAGCACTGGACGATCCATGGGAGCACGTCCCGGATCCCTTTGTGATCGTCTAGCCTGGCGGCGTGGACGTCCTCAGTGATCTGCTGCACCGGGCCCGGGCCAGGACCGCTTCGGTCAGGCAGCTGGTCCAGCGGCCCCCGTGGTCGCTGGCCTTCACCGATCCGCCGCCGCTCACCCTCGTCACCACGCTCGCCGGGCACGCCTGGGTGCGGACCGACGACGCGGGCACCGTGCCGGTGCGCGTTGCCGCGGGCGACGTCGCCCTCGTCACCGGCCCGAGCCACCACACCATCGCCGACGATCCCTCCACCCCGGTCCAGGTCGTCATCCAGGGGCAGGAGAAGCGCATCGTCGACGGGGCTGCGGCCGCGGAGCACATCCGGCGGAACCTGGCGCCCCGTACGTACGGTGACGGCCTGCCCGGGGCCACGGTCATGCTCCGCGGCGCCTACGACCTGCACGGCGACGTCGGCGGCCGGCTGCTCGCCATGCTGCCGCCGCTCGCGGTCGTCCCGGCCGGGCCGACGACCCGGCCAGCACTGGAACTGCTCGCCGACGAGGCCCGCCGCGACGCACCCGGTCAGGACGCCGTGCTCGACCGCCTGCTCGACTTCGTGCTCGTCCTGGCGCTGCGGGCGTGGTGCGCCGGGGCGGACCCGGCACCCGCCTGGTTCCGGGCGCTGGCCGACCCGGCGATCGGCCGGGCGGTTCGCCTGCTGCACGAGGAACCCGCCCGGCGGTGGACGGTCGCCGAACTCGCCTCCCGGGTCGGCATGTCACGCGCGGCGTTCGCGGCCCGCTTCACCGCCGTGGTCGGCGAACCACCGCTCACCTACCTCACCGACTGGCGCATGACCGTGGCAGCGGACCTGCTCCGGACCACCGAGACGACCGTCGCCGCCGTGGCCCACCAGGTCGGGTACGAGGACCCCTTCGCCTTCAGCGTCGCGTTCAAGCGCGCCCGGGGAGTCACCCCGTCCGCCTGGCGCCGACGGATGCACTGAGCCGCGCCGGCCGACCGCAGGGTGAGCCGGTGGCACGGGGGCCTGATCCGGTCGCCTGTGAGTCGGCTCAGGCCAGGGCCGCGGCGATGGCCGACGTCCAGTTCGCGGTGGCCCGGCGGGCGAGTCGACTGTCGGGGGCGTACCCCTCGAACAGGTGGAACGCTCCCGGCACCACGTGGAGTTCGGTGTGGACGCCGGCCGTCATGAGCCGTCGCGCGTACTCCAGGCCCTCGTCGCGCAGGGCGTCGGCCTGGCAGATCTCGATGTAGGCGGGGGGCAGCCCGACGAGGTCGCGCGCGCGTGCAGGGGCGGCGTACGGGTCCGCTGCTGCGGAGCCGAGGTACAGCTGCCACATGCCGCGGGCGACCCGGCCGTCGACGATCCGGTCGTCGACGCACTCGCCGACGGACGGCAGGTTGCCGCGGTCGTCGAGGGCGGGGACGAGCAGGAGCTGGTACACGAGGGCGGGGCCGCCGCGGTCTCGGGCGGCCAGGGCGACGGCGGCGGCGAGGGCGCCGCCGGCCGAGCGCCCGGCGACGGCCAGGCGGGCGGGGTCGACGTCGAGGGCGTCGGCGTTCTCCGCCGTCCAGTGCAGGGCGGCGTAGCAGTCGTCGAAGGCGGCCGGGTACGGGTGTTCGGGGGCCAGTCGGTAGTCGACGGCGACGACCACCGCTCCGGAGGCCAGGCAGATGTCGCGGCAGTTGAGGTCCCCGGTGTCGAGGTCGCCGGAGATGAAGGCGCCGCCGTGGAGGTAGAGCACGCCGGGGCGTAAAGCCGGGTGCCGGGCGGTGGGCCGGTAGATCCGGACGTCGAGATCGCCGTCCGGTCCGGGGATCTTTCTCGGTTCGACGGCGATTCGCGGGTCCTCCGCCAAGCGCCCGCCCGCCAGCAGGGCGCGCACGTACGCCCGGGTCACCGCCGGGTCGGCCAGCGGGTCGAAGGGCGGGACGTGGTCCAGGACGTGGGCCAGTTCGGGGTGCAGGCGCATCGGCAACTCCGCATCGTCTCATTGATACCGTTGAAGCGTGGAGACGCTAACGGTCTCAGTGATACGGTGTCAATGGAACAATCCGGAGAAGGGCTGGGAGAGCCATGACGAAGGATCTGACGCCGTCCCAGCTGGTCGTCCTCGGCCTCATCGCCCGGCACGGTCCGATGACGCCGTACGACCTCAAGGCCAGGGTCGAGTCGTCCGTCGGCCGCTACTGGCCGATCCCGCACGCACAGCTCTACCGTGACCCGCCGCGCCTGGCAGAACTCGGCCTGCTGTGTGAGGACGCCGAGGAGCACGGTCGCCGGCGCCGCGTCTTCCACCTGACCGAAGCCGGACACGAGGCCCTGCTCGGCTGGCTCGCCGATCCGACGACACCCGAGCCGGAAACCCGGAATCCGGCCCTGCTCAAGCTGACGTTCGCCGACCTCGGCGCACCCGGACAACTCGCCGAGCTGGCCGAGGCCCAGGCGGCGCAGCACCGGCGCTGGCGCGACGAATACCGGGACCTCCGCGCCCGCCTCGACCCCGACGGCCCGGACACTCCGGCTCGCACCCGGCTGCTCACGCTCGGCATCGCACACGAGCAGAGCTACGTCGCGTTCTGGGAGGCCCTGGCAGCCGATCCGCAGGGGAGTGGCGAGGGGGCGCCCGAGTCGGACGCGTAGTCATGGGCCGCCGGGCCTCGCGCGGCGATCATCGCGGTCGCCGTCGGCGAGTCCACTGCGGGCCCGGTCGCCGTCCGCTCCGGGTCCGCCCGATCCGTGCCGAACTGCCGTTCCCCGGTGCTATGTTCAAGGTGTTCGCCTCGTGTCCGCAGGAACCTCGGGGGCCACTCATGACCGACGCCGACCGCGACACCGACGCCGACCGCGAAGGCGAGCAGGCCACCCGTGCCCTGCTCGCCGAATACGCCGCCGGAGCCCGCGAGTTCGTCGGCCGGACGTTCACCGGGCTGCGGCTCGCCCAGGAGGACCTCAGCGACGCCGTCTTCGTCGACTGCGAGTTCGACGACTGCGTCCTCGCCGTGGGAACCTTCGACCGCTGCGAGTTCCGGGGCTGCCGGCTGCGCCGCATCAACGCCATCCAGGCAAGTTTCATCGAGGCCCGGTTCCTGCACTGCGACCTCGACCAGGCGGCCTTCCGCGCCGCCGACTTCTTCAAGGCCACCTTCCGCGGCGGGACCTTCGGAGGCAACTACCGCGAGGCGTTCTTCGTCCAGGCCGTCTTCGACGAGGTCACCTTCCGCGACGCCGGCTTCGACGGTGCCCACTTCGGATTCAACGTCTTCGCCGACGCCAAACTCCTCGCCACCAGCCTGGACCGGGTGGTCGTCGACGGGCTCTGCAGGATCGACGAGCGCACCATCGCCAGCTCCTTCATCATCAACAGCCGGGCCCTGGACGCCGCCCGCGACCGCCTGCGGAACCGCGAGGCGGTCCGGGAACTGAGGAGCGACCTCGCAGGCCTGGAACGGTTCTTCGTCCGGGCCGGGGCCGATCCGGACACCGTACGCGCCTACCGCGACACCGCCCGCGGCGCCCGCGAGCCGGCCCGCCCCAGCGTCTTCATCAGCTACAGCTCCGCCGACGAGTCCTTCGCCACCGACCTGCGCAACCAGCTGGAAGCCAACGGCGTGGACACCTGGTTCGCCCCGCACGACATCCGCGGCGGCCGGACGATCCTGGAACAGGTCACCGAGGAGATCCAGCGGCGCGGCCGGATGGTCCTCGTGCTGTCCGAGGCCAGCATGGCCAGCAACTGGGTGGCCACCGAGATCGGCCGCGCGGTACGGGCCGAACGCGAGAGCGGAACCCGCAAGCTCTTCCCGATCCGCATCGTCCCCCACGAGCGGCTGCTGCGCTGGGAACTGTTCGACGCCGACGCCGGCTACGACGTGGCCCGCACCATCCGCGAGTACTACATCCCGGACTTCTGCGACAGTGGCCTCGCCTTGCACCAGTCCGTCAGCCGCCTGGCCCGCGACCTGCGGGAGAGCTGAGGAGACCCCACGTCCGCGGTCCATCGCCACCCGACGCGGCAGGTGGGGGCGACGGTGTCGCCGCCGTGCGCGGGAACCCGTCGAACTCCACTGACAGGAGAGTCAGTGGAGCGCCCCTGGCCCGCGGCGCATGGACAAGCTCGGGGGTGTCTAGCCGATCGCGATGACGGGGTGGTCGGCCGGATCGATCCACTGCATCGTCCGGGCCATGAAGGCGGCGGGGACGGCGACGCAACCGGCGGTGGCGCCGGCCTGGGGGCCGAGGTCGTGCAGGAAGATCCCGGCGCCGCGGCCCTTCACCACGGGGGCGGTGTTGAAGTCGATGACCAGGACGTTGTCGTACTGGACGGGGTAGTCGACGAGGTGTTCGCTGCCGAGGGGGCCCTGTTCGGTGAGGTGGAAGCCGCCCTCCGTGTCGGTGCGCATGCGGTTGTAGTAGGCGGAGGAGGGATCCTGGACCCACCAGTCGTGCGTGGTGACGTGGTGGTAGGGCATCCTCGTGCCCGGGTCGGGGGAGATGCCGAAGGCCTGGGTGAGGGTGTACGTGCCGGCCGGTGTGGTCCCGGTCCCCTGGACGCGGGTCGGGCCGTCGTGCAGACCGCCGGACCCGATGCGCGCGTCGGTGGTGGAGTCGAGGGACCGCCACAGGCCGTCCTGGCGAGCCCACAGGGTCACGGTGGCGCGGGTGCCGTCCGCCTTGACCGTGATCACCTGGTCGGCCCGGCCGACCGCCACCGGAACGGGGAACGGGCCGTCGTCGGCCCACGCCCGCCGTGCGGGGCCCGCACCGGCCACGGTGACGGCGACACCGAGCGCGAGGGCCACGCTCACACAACGGCGTGCCGGTCGGCGGCGGTCGGCGGGGAGTGTCCGGGAGACGGCCATGGCGGGGCCCTTCTGGTGTGGACGGCACGGGCGAAGCGGCGGGACGACCCGCAGCGGGCGGAGCCGGGAGATCCACCGCATGCATCGGGTGGTGCGGTGGTCGGGGCCGCACCCACCCGGGGGCGGCCCCGACCACGCCAGGGCCATGATCGGCTCGCCGGGGCAGCCGCGCCAGCACCGACACCGCCGGGCCGGCAGCGCGCCCGCGGCGCCGGGCCCGGGTGGCCGGAGCCCCACGGGCGGGACACAATCGTCGGGGCGGCGCGCGACCCGCCACGCCGCCGGCGGGACGGCGTACTCGACCGGGAGGCGACAGTGGCCGGTGTGACCAGCACCGATCTTCTCGTGGACGCGTTCGACAGGATCCGCGACACGGTCGCCGAGGTGGTCGACGGCCTGACCCCCGAGCAACTGGCGTTCCGGGTGCAGGACCCGGCCAACTCGATCGCCTGGCTGGTCTGGCACCTCACCCGGGTGCAGGACGACCACCTCGCCGACGCGGCCGACCGCGAACAGGTGTGGACCGCCGACGGCTGGGCGGGCCGGTTCGAGCTGCCGTTCGCCACGTCGTCCACCGGCTACGGGCACCGACCCGCGCAGGTCGCCGAGGTCATCACCACCGCGGACCTCCTCCAGGGCTACCACGAGGCCGTCCACGCACGGACCGTCGACTACGTGCGCGGCCTCGACAACCGGTCCCTCGCCCGGATCGTCGACGAGTCGTGGCAGCCCCCGGTCACCCTCGGGGTGCGCCTGATCAGCGTGATCGCCGACGACCTCCAGCACGTCGGCCAGGCCGCCTACGTCCGCGGCCTGCTGGCCCGGCGCTGACAGCGCGCGCCCCAGGACGACGCAGGACGCTTACCGGCCGCGGCCCACGCCGTGGCGCGCCCGCGCCCGGGCCTGCGCGCAGCACCACCGCGATCGGCCGGCCCCGCCGGAGCGGAGCCGGGCACCGGTCCCTCCGATGGCCGGGAGCGCCTACTCCTCGTCGGGGCGCGGCGGGATCGGCACCTCGCCGCCCTCCCCGTCCTCGATGGCCACCCTGCGCAGGCCACGCAGGCGCGCCCCGAGCCGGCCGAGCCGGGTCGCGAGTTCACCGGTGCTCTTGATCGCCTCGTTGATGGTGTACGGCAGGGAGATGACGCCGATGACGAGGGTGAACACCTCGACCACGCCGAGGTTGGGCGGCTCGGTGCCCACCGACACCTCGGATGCTCCGGGTACCCGCGCGAGTTCCTCGCGCAGCAGGGGCTCGGCGGCCTTCGCGGACTCGGGGTCCTCGAAGGTCCAGCGGGTCCAGACTTCGGTGGTCGCGGTCATGCGGTCTGCTCCTTGGTCGGGATGCGGCGTGCGGGGAGCGCGTGCGGGCGGCCCCGCGTGCTGAGGAAGAACGGGCCCCACCGGTAGCTGGGGCGGTCGAGGACCCCGGGGTGCCGCGCACGGTAGGTGGCGACGGCCAGTTGCAGGGCCCGGTCCGGCGGGTGACCGGCGAGCAGTTCGCGGTGGAACTCGACGGTCACGGCCTGGGCGACGGGGAAAGCCACCGGCCACAGGCAGCCCAGGATGGCGGAGGCTCCTGCGGCGAAGCACCCCGCCTGCAGTCCGAAGACCTCGTCCCCCGCCAACGTCGCCGGGCGGCCGTCGACCTCCGCCCTCCCGGTCAGCGCACGCTGGCCGGAGGAACACGCGGTGAGTACCACGATCGCGCCGTCCAGGTGCCAGGACGCGAGGTCGAGGCCGTCGAGTTCCGAGGCCGCGAGCCACAGCCGTGCCTCCAGTGGCGAGTCGGCCGCGGCCGGCACGTTCTGCCCGTGGGTGACGATCTGGACCACCCCGAACCGTTCGGCGCCGGGGACGCCGAGCACGGCGTTGAAGGCCAGGCGGTCGGGCTCCGCGGTGAGTTCCTCGAACGCTCGGCCACGGGCGGTGTGCAACTCGGAGAGCGTCCGCAGGTGGTCCGCGAACTCGTCCAGGGCTCTCTGCGGCCGTCCCGCAGGCCCGCGGGCCCGGCGTGTGAGCGACACCAGCGTGTGCGGGCCGGGCGCCGGCACCGGGTCGCACAGGCCGGCCAGGTTCGGCAGGTAGCTCACCGCAACGGCGGCGCCCAACTCCACTGCGCCGTCCGGGCGCAGGAGGTGCAGCGGGAAGCCGTGCAGCACCCCGTGCGGGCTGATGAACAGCCTGCTCAGGCCGAGCAGCCGCTCGGGACGGTCCGGGAGCAGTAGCGGGACGGCCGCATCGAGTCGGTCGAGGACCGGGCGCGCCGCGCGGTCCGCCTTCCCCACTTCGGTGTCCTCGGCCAGCAGCAGCGCCACGTCGGCGTCCAGCCGGGCGCGGTCCTCGGGAGTGAGCACCCGGACCGCGACCTCCAGGCCCTCCGGGGCAAGCAGGCCGACGGCCAGGCGGCGCTCGTCCAGCCAGTAGTGG
Organism: Kitasatospora sp. NPDC097691; assembly: GCF_040302665.1. NCBI lineage: Bacteria > Bacillati > Actinomycetota > Actinomycetes > Kitasatosporales > Streptomycetaceae > Kitasatospora > Kitasatospora sp. NPDC097691. Next base: position 63,328 of record NZ_JBEORY010000022.1, read on the forward strand.
AAAAGGGCCGCCTCGCCGGGTTCGAGCCGCCGGCGCAGGTCGTCGCCGTGGGGGAGCGGCGGTGGTTCCACACGCAGGTGGGCCAGCTGTCGGTCCCAGCCCAGTCGCCGCAGCTGCCGCGCCGCGTCGAGCGCGGCCTCGTCGCCGTAAGCCTCGTCGACGAGACCGCCCAACTCGGCCAGCCCGGCCGCTGCTTCGGCGTCGAGCCCTCGGACGCCCCAGGACAGCCGCCGGCCCTTCGACGCCAGCACCAGCCGCAGGAAGCGGTCGAGGTCGCCGAGCTCCAGGGCCACGTCGGCCGCCAACCGGTACAGGCCGATCCACGGTTTGAGCTGGGCGTCCCGGACGTAGATCCCGCTGGCGAGGTAGCGGAACCCCTCCACCAGCTCCATGCCCCGGGCCGCCGTGTCCCGGGCACGGGCGCTGTGCTGTGCGGCTTCCGGGCCGGAGGCGGCGCGGCCGAGCGCGAGGTGGGCGCGGGCCGAGGTCAGCAGGATCGACGCCCGGACGTCGACCCGACGGGTACCGAGCAGGCCCGTCGCCCGCTCGCAGGCGTCGAGGGCCCGCCCGGGCTCGCCGAGCTCCAGCAGCAGGTCGGCCGCGACCCGCTCGGCGATGGCCGGCAGGTCGCCCGCGTCCGCCCGGTCCTGCCGGTCGAGCCCGGCCAGGGTGGCGGCCAGCTTCCGGCACCGCTGCAGTGCGCGCGCCGAATCCACCGGGGGCGCGGCCGCCCCGGCCCGCCGACCGTCCAGTACGGCGAGCTCCCGTGCGGCATCGGCCGTCACCGAGAACCGCGCCAAGGCCCTCCGGTGCTGCGCCTGTACCTGCATCGCCAGCGGCCCCAGCAGGCCGGTCAGGTTGTCCCAGGGCAGGTCGTCGGTCATCCGCTCGACGCCCCGGGCCGCGCTGTCGAAGGCCCTCACGGCCTCGCCGCTCGTTGGCCGCAGCATCAATTCCAGGTGGGTGATCTCGCAGCGCAGCAGCCGTACCGCCCGGACGGTGCCGAGTTGGCGTGCCAGTGTGCGCGGGAAGGCGTCGTGGGCCCGGTCGTGGTCGATCATCGCCTGCAGGAGCGGCGCCAACGAGGGATCCGCGTCGTCGACCGGGAGTCCGGCCCGGACGCGGTCGAGCAGCAGGCTGCACTCCAGCGGGTCGCCGCCCTTGAGGTAGAGCTCGGCGAGCTCGACGGCCGCGGCCGCCCACTCCACGTGCGCGATCGGAGCACCGTCGTACGCGACGGCCACCGCGAGCTCCTCCAGGGCGGTGTCGAGCCGGAGCGTTGCCGCGTCCAGGTCCCGGTCCAGCTCCAGCTGGAGCCGACGGGCGGTCCGCGAGCTGTCGAGGATCGCGCTGACCTCCCCGAGGACCCGCCACGCCGTCGTGGCCTCCCGGTAGCACTCCACCGCCTCCGCCGGCCGGCCCACCAGCTCGTTCAGCTCGCCGAGGGCCTGAGCCCGCGTCGCCTTGCCGTTGTCGATGGTGTCGGCGACGAAAGCGATGATCTCCGAGGTGTTCTCGGGCACCCCGTGCAATCCGCGGTCGATCAGGTCCTGATAGGCCGTCACGCGATCCGGACGGGCCTTCGGGGCCTCGGCCCGGGCCGCCTGCAGGGTCTTCGCGATCTCGGCGGACACCCGCTCGGCGTCCCGTCGCACCACGGCTTCCATCCCTGGCGGAACCACCCCGGCCGTCAGCGCGAGCCGATGGGCCGCGAGCACCCCCACCGCTCGCTGTAGCTCGCCGTTGCAGTCGACCAAGCGACGGAGTCCATCGGACATCTCTACTCCCGTGGCGAGGGTCGGAGCGCCACCTGCCGGCCGAACCTACGAGCGCCGGGAAGCCACGGTCAAGCGCCTGCACGAACCACCCCGATGCGCCTTGTCCCGCGCGGAGTTCCCGCAACGACACAACCCTGAACGAGACATGACGAAGCGTCAGCCAGTTCCTGCGGATCTCACCCCGGCAGAGGCAGCGTCCATCGGCGTCCGTGGAGGAGCCCGGCGGACGCCTGGTAGCCCTGGTGCTCCGGGGGCTGCGCGCGGTGTGCCCTCTCGTCAACGGCGAGAAGGCGGACTGGGCCACCGCGGTGCGGGAGTTGGATGCTCTCGGCGGCCCGCCGGGGCAGGACTGCCCGGTTCAGTCCGGGTTCGAGCTGCTCAAGCAGCTGGTCGAGGTTCACCGCCGAAGTCCCGACCAGGACCCCCGGATCACCGATGCGGGCATCGGGGCGGCGTGTCTGTCCTCGTAGCGGGAGCCGTGGATGTCCGAGCCGACCGGTGACCGGCCGTCGTGGCGAACCGTGGGCGACGTCGTGGGCAAGGTCGCGCCCGCACTGACGATCGTCGTCGCGCTGAGTCTCTACTTCGGTTGGGCCCGGGACTCGGCGATGACCGACTACCTCGGATTTCCCGAGAGCACGCGGTCCACGACGAACCTGACGTACGAACTCGGCAGCGTACCTGCGCTGTTCCTCCCCGCCCTGGCGGCGTTCGTCGCCCTGCTCGCCTGGCGGCTGGTGGATCCGGCGCTCACGCCGTGGCTGGAGCGGTCGACGCCGGCGGGACGGTGGTGCCGCAGGCTGCTGCTCTTCGCGTGGTTGATCCTTCCTCTCGCGGCCCTGCTGATCACCGGGCTCGCGGGCCGGTGGGTCCCCTGGCAGCTGATCGTGCCGGCGTCGCTGGCGGCCGGTGTGCTGCTGGCCGCCTACGCGTCCGCGGTCCCGACCCGTCAGACGGCCAGGTCATCGTCTCCGACGACCCTGCTGGTCGGCGGTCTCGTGCTGCTCCTCCTGTTCTGGGTCGTCTATGAGTACGCCCAGGTCAGGGGAGAGGCGGAGGCGGCGCGCTTCGTCGGACAGTTCGCCGCGAAGCCGGGCATCGTCCTCTTCAGCCAGGAGGATCTGCGGATCGACGCGCCCGGGGTGCGGATGACCGGGTTCACCGAGCCGGGCATCTATCGGTTCCGGTACCAGGGGCTGCACCTCTTCTCCGCTTCCGGCGGTCGGCTCTTCCTGCTGCCGCACGGCTGGACGGAGCGGAGGCGACACGTGATCGTCATCCCGGACACCACTCTGGTGCGCGTCGACTACCTGGGCTGACGCCGAACTCCTGCTCGGCGAGCAGCAGGGCGCGATCCGGCCGCGCCGGAGCGACCCGCATGGCGCCGGCCGGGTCGCCGGCGGCGTCGAGCGCCGCGCCCCTTGGGCCCGGGCCGCGTGGGAACGGTCGAGGGACCGGTACCGTGAGCGGCGGTCCGAGGACGGGGAGTGGGAGCATGTGGAGTGTGTGGGCGGTTGTCGGGGAGGACGACCGGGCACAGTGGACGCTGGATCCGCTCGCGGCCGTCGGCCCGCTGCGATTCGGGATGTCGTCCGAGGACGTGCAGGAGGCACTCGACGGCTTCCTGGAACCCTCTTCGAGTCGCACGAGCCACCACGGCAACGTGCTGAGCCACGAGTTCCATCCTGCGACCTCATCGCATTCCCCGGCGCTCACGGCCTACTACGACGCCGAACGCCTGGTCTGTGTCGCCGTCAACGCGCTGCGCGGTCCGCAGGTCACCTTGGACGGACTGCCGCTGGTCGGCCGGGTGCCGTCCGAGCTCGAAAGGGACTTCGTCGAGTACACGGCCACCCGCGGCCACGACCTGGGCTACGGCCAGTACGCGGATCCGGCCTCGGACACGCTCGGAGTGATCCTTCGTGCCCAGCGCGCCGGAGACGTCGTACTGAGCCGACCGGTGTTCGTCGGCCCGACCTGGGCGGAGCTCTGCGGCAACGTCTGGGAAGGCTCCGTTCCCGAGGCCGAGTGGCACGGTCCGCACTGGTAGCCGACGGTGCCGGCGGCGCGGTGTCGCCGGCGGAGGGCGCGTTGGGCGCGTCAGGGGCGTTCGTAGTACTGGAGGATACCGCCGAGGGAGAAGCAGAGGGCGCCGGTGAGGGTGCCCCAGTTGGCGATGTCGGAGTTGATCAGGCTGCCGGTGGCGGGGCGGGTGTAGGCGGCGAGTGCCGAGACCATGAAGAGCACGGAGCCGAGCTGGTTCACGGCGGTGATCCACCAGCCGAGGCTGCGGCGGCGGATGCAGGGCCGGCCGTGGCAGATCTCGGCGAAGGCGAGGTGGCCGGCGAGCAGGAACAGCAGGCAGCCGATGACGTCGGGTGTCCAGATCAGCCGGTTGACCTGTCGGACGCTCAGCCCTTGCAGGAAGGAGAAGACCAGGTTGACGCCGAACACGAGGGTGCCCGCGAACAGCACGAATGCGCTCAGCCAGTCGAGCCGCGTCGGCTCGTAACTCCACCAGCGCCACGGGCGGGTGACCAGTCGGCCCTCGCCACCCGGAACGTGGCGGGGGGCGTTGACGACCTGGAGGAAGGAGACGTAGCCGCCGGTGTTGAAGAAGAGCCCGCCGGCGAAGTAGATCGAGGCGCAGGTGGTCGCGTCGCCGGAACCGAACTGGGCGACGGCGGCGCCGGCGGCGAAGAGGGCCCCGCCGATGACGAAGGCGGTGGCGGCGATGACGTTGAGCCGGCGCAGCCGGGCGAGGGCGGTGTCGTCCGCGCTGGTGTGCCGGGGGGCGGCCGCGCCGGTCGGGTGGACGGCCAGGATGCCGCGGCGCCGCGCCAGCCGTGACTCCCACACGGCCGTGCCGCCGCCGGGCACATGCCAGGTGAGCCGGGTGGTGAACGGTCCCGCGCCTTCGGCGCGTTGCTCGGGCTGTCGTCCCACGAGCCGAGACTAGACCGCCCGACGGACCGTCCGCCGGGCGAAACGCCGTAGGCGGGACGGGACGGACGGGGTGGCGGGGCGGGGCGATGGGACAGGACGGACCGGGGTCACACCCGATGTGCAGTCCGAGCGTGCCGCAGCCGGACGGATCCGCTCGCGCCCGCGATGATCGGGGGACGGGTGTGCGGCGGCCACCGGGCCGTCGCTCCGCCCGGCCGCACCGCGTCGGCCGAGCCGCCCGATCCTCGCGCCGCCACCAGACCCAGGCCCGTACGACCCGGTCTTACCGGGCGGGCCGGACCCCGAGGGGATGCCCATGCCGTCCGGACCGCCCACCGAGGACGCGGCAGCGCCGCAGAACCCGTTCGAGATCGTCCGCACCCGCGGCTACGTGTCGGTGCTGGTGATCTCCGCACTGCTCGGTGTCCCGATCTCGGCCGGCGCGTTCGGCTTCCTCGCGTTGGTCTCCGAACTCCAGTCCCTGGTCTACACCGACCTGCCCAAGGGCCTCGGCTTCGCCGGCACCCCCCACTGGTGGCCGATCCCGCCGCTCGCGGTGGCGGGCGTGCTGGTCGCCCTGACGATCCGGTACCTGCCGGGCGGCGGCGGCCACCGGCCGGCCGAAGGCCTCAAGACCGGCGGCACGCCCTCGTTCGCCTCGGTGCCCGGCGTGCTGATCGCCGCCGTCGCCTCACTCGGCCTGGGGGTCGTCCTCGGCCCGGAGGCCCCGCTGATCGTGCTCGGCGGCGGGCTCGCGGTCGGTGTCATCCGCGTGCTGAAGCGGGACGCCCCGCCCAGCGCCGTCTCCGTGATCGGCGCGGCCGGCAGCTTCGCGGCCATCAGCGAACTGCTGGGCTCCCCCCTCATCGGCGCCTTCCTGCTGATGGAGGCGTCCGGGCTGGGCGGGCCGATGCTGGGCGTGGTGCTGGTGCCTGGCCTGCTCTCCGCGGGCGTCGGGTCGCTGATCTTCACCGGTCTGGGCAGTTGGACGGGCCTGGGCACGTACTCGCTGGCGCTGAACCAGGTGCCGGCCGCCGGCCGGCCGACCCTCGGTGAGTTCGGCTGGGCGATCGTCGCGGGGGTGGCCGCCGCGCTGCTCGGCGAGGCGATCCGGCGCTGCTCGCTCACCCTGCAGGGCCTGGTGGACCGCCGCCGACTGCCGCTCACCGTCCTGATGGGCGTCGCCGTCGGCGTGATCGCGCTCGTGTACGCGGAGATCACCGACCGGCCGGTCACCGGCGTCCTGTTCTCCGGGCAGGACGCGCTCGGGCCGCTGCTGGACGGCGCCGCCGGCTACACGGCCGGCACCCTCGTCGTCCTGCTGGTGTGCAAGTCGCTGGCCTACTGCGCCTCCATGAGTGCCTTCCGCGGCGGCCCGGTCTTCCCTGCCGTCTTCGCGGGCGCGGTCGGCGGCCTCGCCCTCACCCACCTGCCCGGCCTGGGCACCACCGCCGGATTCGCCGTCGGGATCGGCGCGATGACGGTGGCCATGCTGAAACTGCCCATGACGTCCGTCCTGCTGGCCACGCTGCTGCTCGGCGAGAGCGGCCTGACCGTGATGCCGCTGGTGATCGTCGCGGTGGTGGTCGCGTACGTCGGCACGCTCCGGCTCGCCCGGCTCCCCGCCGGGCCGTCGTCGGACGCGCAGCCGCAGCCGACCGCGCCCGCCGGCTGACCGCTGCCTGACCGCGATCGCCCCGCGAATCGGCCCGAGCCGAGATCGCGTGTGGTCGGCGCCGGGGCCGGTGCTGCCCCGGGGATGCGGCGGACGGCGTACGCCCGCAGGCCGAGGCCTCGGTTGTGCCCGTAGTGTCCGATTCGGAGGATCCGAGGACGATACGAGAGGTGACCGGTGGCTCTCCACAACGCACAGGAGCCGGCGTCCGATGCGGCCGTCGACATCTTCGCCTCACCATTGAGCGAACACCCCCTGCCCAAGCGGGCCATGCCGGACTTCCCGGCGCCGCCGCCGGTGGTCTTCCAGCTGCTGCGCAACGAGCTGCTGCTGGACGGCAACGCCGCGCAGAATCTCGCCACCTTCTGCACGACCTGGACGGACGACGAGGTCCGCCGGCTGATGGACCTCTGCCTGGACAAGAACATCGTCGACAAGGACGAGTACCCGCAGACCGCGGAGATCGAGTCGCGCTGCGTGAACATCCTCGCGGACCTCTGGCACGCCCCGGCCGGCTCCGGCGAGGCCAACGCGGTCGGCTGCTCGACCACCGGTTCCAGCGAGGCGGCGATGCTGTGCGGCCTCGCCCTGAAGTGGCGCTGGCGGGACCGCCGGAAGGCGGCGGGCCAGTCCACGGAGCGGCCGAACCTGGTGTGCGGCCCGGTCCAGGTGTGCTGGGAGAAGTTCGCCCGGTACTTCGACGTCGAGCTGCGCCAGGTGCCGGTGGAACCCGGGGCGACCGGGCTGCAACCGCACCAGCTGCGCGAGTACATCGACGAGAACACCATCGGCGTGGTCGCGATCCTCGGGGTGACGTACACCTGCACCTACGAGCCGGTGGCGGAGATCGCGGCCGAACTGGACCGGCTTCAGGTGGAGACCGGGCTCGACGTGCCGCTGCACGTGGACGCGGCGTCGGGCGGGTTCATCGCGCCGTTCCTCCACCGCGACCTGGTCTGGGACTTCCGCCTGCCGCGGGTCGCCTCGATCAACGCCTCCGGCCACAAGTACGGGATGGCCCCGCTGGGCGTGGGCTGGGCGCTGTGGCGGGACCAGGCCGCGCTGCCGGACGGGCTGGTCTTCCACGTCGACTACCTCGGCGGCGACATGCCGACCCTCGCCCTGAACTTCTCCCGCCCCGGCGGTCAGGTCGTCACCCAGTACTTCATGTTCCTGCGCCTGGGCCGCGAGGGGTACCGCCGGGTCTACCAGGTCTGCGCCGAAACCGCGCAGCACCTCGCCCGGCAGATCGCCGACATGGGCCCCTTCACCCTGCTCTACGACGGGGTCGGCGCCCTGCCCGCCGTCTCGTACACCCTCACCGACCCCGACTCGGTCTCCTGGAGCCTCTACGACCTCTCCGACCAGCTCCGCATGCGCGGCTGGCAGGTACCCTCCTACCCGCTGCCGCCGGACCGCCAGGAGACCGTCATCCAGCGCGTCCTGGTCCGCCACGGCGTCGACCGCGACGAGATCGAGCTGCTCGCCGACGACATGCGCCGGGCCATCAAGAGCCTCGACCAGGGCCACACCCACGACCAGGACCGCGTCGGCTTCCACCACTGACGGCAGCGCCGGGCGGGTCCCGGGCACACCCGTGCCGGGAACCCGCCCGACGTACCGGCTCCTTGCGGTCGAGTCGGCAGGCACCGGCGGGGGTGAGGACGCGCGTCAGTCCGGGGCGTGCCGGGCGAGGGCGAGGAAGCCGGCTGCGGCGGCCAGGCCCGTCAGGGCGCAGGCGCACCAGAGGGCGGCCGAGCCGAGCCGGTCGTACGTCCAGCCGCCCGCGGCGGCGGCCAGGACACCACCGGCCGACCAGGCGAAGGCGCTCGCCCCCTGGTAGCGGCCGGCGGCGCGGGCCTCGGCGAAGCGGGCGGTCAGAGCCAGGCTGACCGGGCCGCTGATCACCTCGCCGGCCGTCCAGACCACCACCGTCAGCGCGTACGCGGGCGCCGAACCGGCGAACGCGGTGAGGCCGAAGCCGGTGCCGCACAGCGCCGCGGCCAGGGCCAGCAGACGGAACGGGGAGCGGCCGTCGAGCAGGCGCCCGGCCGGGAGCTGGGTCAGGCAGACGACGACGCCGTTCAGGGCGATGACGGCGCCGCAGGCCGCCGGGCTCAGACCGTCGGCGGCCATCGCGACCGGCAGCATGGTGGTCATCTGCTGGAGCACGGCGGCGACCAGGGCGAAGAGCAGCACGCAGCACAGGAACGGCCGGTCGGCGAGCAGCGTACGGCTGCCACGCGCCGATGCGTCCCCGGGAAGGGGCCCGCGGTCGGTGTCGTCCATGGCGCCGTCCGTCGCGTCGGTGCCGGGCGGGGCCGGGACGCGCAGGAGCACCACCAGCGCGCAGAGCAGCGTCGCCGTGGCGTCGGCCAGGAAGAGCACCGGGTAGCCGGTCCGGGCGGCCAGGCCGGCGAGCAGCACCGAGATCGAGAAGCCCAGGTTCATCGCCCAGTAGTCGAGGGAGAAGGCCCGCACCCGGTCCTCGGGGCCGAGCAGTGCGCACACCAGGGCGGCGGTGGCCGGCCGGGCCGCGCCGGTGGTGCAGCCGAGGGCGAACGCCGCCCCGAACAGCGCCGTCGGACCGGTGCTCAGGCCGAGCACGGCCGTCGCCGCGGCGGTGCTCAGATGGGCGCCGACCAGGGCTCGGTGGCAGCCGAACCGGTCCGCCGCCGCGCCGCCGGCCAGCGCGCCGACCGTGCCGCCGACGGCGAAGGCGGCCGCGACCAGCCCGGCGAAGGCCGCCGAGCGGCCGCGCTCCACGGTCAGGTACAACGTCAGGAACGGGACGGCGAAGGTGCCCAGACGGTTCACCAGGGTGCCGGCCCACAGCCACCAGAACGCCGGAGGCAGCCCGCGGGTGCCGAGCGCCCCGGCCGACCCCGGGGCCCGCGCCGGGGCGTGGCCGCTCACCGCTCGCGTCCCTCGGCGGGGCCGGGCAGGGCGGCCAGCAGCTCCCGGGCCCGTACGGCCTCCGGGTGTCCGGGCCCAAGCACCGCCTCCACCTCGGGGGCCAGCTCGGCCAGCAGGGCGCGGGCCTGCTCCACGTCGCCCGTCGCCAGCGTCCAGTGGGCGTACTCGACCCGGCACGTCAGGAAGACCGCGTGTTCGGGGATCAGCACCGAGCTGACGTCCGTCAGCAGGCTGCGCATCAGCTCCAGTGCCCGGGACGGGTGGCCCGCCGCGCCGGTCCAGTGGGCGATGCGCGACCGTACCGCGAAGGGGTAGGAGTGCGCGGGGCCGAGCGCGGCGGTCACCCTCGGCAGGACCCGGAGCAGGGCTGCCGCGGCCTCGGCCGGGGCCCCGGCGGCGCCCTTCCAATGGGCGTGCTCGGCCTCGGTGATCGGGCGCAGCGGGTGGTCCTCCGGGGCGTGCCGCCGTACGTCGCGCAGCAGTTCCTCGGACAGTTCCAGGGCCAGCCCGGTCCGGCCCGCCTGGCCGTGCCAGGAGCCCACGTTGGCCCGGGTGTTGAGTACCGCGACGGCGTCCCCGCCGAGCAGCCGCCGTTGCCGGGCGAGGAGTTCGTCGTAGCACAGGACCGCGCGCTCCGGGTCGCCCAGTTCCCCGGTCCAGTAGGCGAACCGGCCGAAGGCGGCCACCGTGTCGGCGTGGTCCGGGCCGAGCCGGGGCTCCTGGTGGTCGAGCACCGAGCGGTAGCGGTCGACGGCCTCGGCCGGGTGGCCCGAGCGTCCGGCCCATTCGGCGGCGGTGGCCCCGGCCGCCAGGGTGCGGTCGTCCCCGGGGCCGAGCAGCCGTGCCGAGTCCACGTGCAGTTCCCGGGCCAGCCGGTGCGCGGTCTGCGGGGCGCCGGCCCGGCCGATCCACTCGGCCAGGTCCCGGCGGCCGGCCAGCACCCGCAGGCTGTCCGGGCCGTGGTGCCGGACCAGCTGGTCCAGCACCTCCTCGCCGCGCTCCACCGCGGCCCGCCAGTGCCCGGCCGCGACCAGCGCGGCCAGCTGCCGGTCCTGCCCGGCCAGCGGGTCGAAGGCGTCCGGGGTACCCGGGCCGGGGGCGGGCCGGGCCGCCGGGGCGGTGAAGTGGCGCAGCAGCGGCTCGGTGGAGAGGGCGAAGGCGCTCGCCCCCGGGGCCAGCGCGCTGCGCCCGGTGAGGTCGGCCCGCAGCGCGGGCGCCCGGCCGGAGCCCGGGGCCGAGGAGCGCAGCACGTCGCCGACCAGGTCGGTGGTGGCGAGGAGGTCGCCGACGGGCACCGTCTCCAGCAGCAGGTCGCGCAGCCCCGGGCGGAAGTCGTACACCGCGGGGCCCCGCCCGCCCGGGCCCGGCTGGCGCCGCAGCAGCCCGCCGAGGAGGACCTCGGCGAGCGGGGCCGGATCGACCCGGCCGTGCACCGCGCGCTGCACCAGGCGCATCAGCGCCAGGGTCAGCGGCCGCACCGCGGCCAGGTGGCCGGCCAGCCGGTACGCCTCCGGGGACGCTGCGCGGCGGAAGTGCGCCAGACGGCCGGTCAGATGGGCGGGCGCGCCGTCGGGCCCGGGGCCGTCCGGGAGGAGGGCGTCGGCGGCCCCGTGCGGGGCCAGGGCCACGGCGGGCAGGACCGTCGGCCGGCCGGCGGCCAGCAGGGCGGCCCAGCCGGCGAACGCTCCCGGCTGCAGGTCCAGCACGGGCACCGGTGTGCCCTGGACCGGGAGTTCGGGCAGCACCGGGTCGGTGGCGGTGAGCTCGGAGTTGGCCGCGCCGGGCCGGTGGCCGCGCAGCAGCAGCCGCTCCACCGTCAGCGCGCTGCCCGCCCACAGCCGCTGCGGCAACGGCTGGACGACGGCGGTCGGACAGCGCCGGGCCCAGTACGCGAGCAGCGGCGCGACCCGGCCCCGGTGCCAGCCCGAGCCGATCGCGTCGGAGAGCACCAGTACGGTGCCGCGCCCGTCGGCCGGGCACAGGGATGCCGGTGCGACCACCGGCGCACTGCCGCTGAACGGCCGGGCACGCAGGACCGGAGGCCCCTCGGCACGGCTGTCCAGCCCGTAGCACCGCACGGTGCGGAAGTGGCCGACGCTCTCCAGCACCTCCCGGACGCCCGCGGCGGTCTCCTGCCACAGCTCCATCGACAGGCCGTCGTCGACGACCAGTGCGGCGCTGAGCCAGCGCTCCCCGCCGGGGCGCAGGACCACGTCCAGCACCCCGGTCTCGGCGATCAGTTCGGCGGTGGCCGCCTCGTCCAGCCGCTGCCGGTGCGCCGAGGCGGTGGTGCGGCGCAGCGGGCGCAGGGCCCGGCTGATCGGCAGCGCGCCCGGCAGCGCGCGTCCGGCGGGCACCAGGACCGGCCGGGCCGCGGTGCCGGGCGAGGCCGTCCCGGTGTGGGCGTACAGCCCGGCGGGGGTGGGGGGTTCGGTCGCGTCAGGAAGCGTCGCACCGGCGGCGCCGCCCGGCTGGTCCCGGCCCTGGCCGGCGGGCCGTGCCGCGGCCGGGGCACCGGGCGCGCCGGCCAGGCCGTCGGGCGGGATGCGCCGGGCCAGCCAGAGGATCTCGGCCAGCTCGGTCGGGGTGAGGTGGGTGGCGGCGGGCTGCAGCACCGTCCGCAGTCGGTCGATCATCCGAGTCCGGGCTCCGGCTCCTCCAGAGGGCGCAGCACGGCGCCGAGCAGGCCCTCGCGGCCCAACTCCACGCCGCCGAGCCGCAGGTGGACGGCGTTGAGCAGCTGGTCGGTGGCCAGCGCGCCGCGGTCGTGGTCGCGCCGGTGGAGGAAGGCCTCGATCAGGTCCTCCCCGGCCCGCAGCCCGTCCTCGCCCAGGTGGGCCCGGACGATCTCGCGCAGCCGCGCCTCGTCCGGCTCGGGCAGGTCGAGGCGTACGCACCGGCGCAGGAACGCCGGCGGGAAGTCCCGCTCGCCGTTGCTGGTCAGGACGGTGACCGGGAACTCCTGGCAGCCGATCAGGCCGTGGTGCACCAGATGCCGCTCCCGGGTGCCGGTCAGCATCACCCGCACGTCCGGGTGGTCGTCGGGCAGCCGGCTCAGCTCGGGGATCTCGAACTCGCCCTCCTCGAAGACCACCAGCAGGTCGTTGGGCAGGTCCAGGTCGCCCTTGTCCAGCTCGTCGACCAGCAGCACCCGCGGCCGGCCGGGGCGCCCGGTGGCGAGCGCGGTGCCGAGCGGGCCGAGCCGCAGGTAGCTCCCGATGTCCGGCTCCGGGGCGGCCGGTTCGCGGGAGCGGCCGGTGTCGCGCAGCCGCCCGACGGCGTCATAGCGGTAGAGGCCGTCCTGCAGGGTGGTGCGGCTGTTCACCGGCCAGCGCAGCACCGGGCCGAGCCCGAGCTCGCGCGCCACCGAAGCCGCCAGCGAGGACTTGCCGGTGCCGGGACGCCCGGTGACCAGCAGCGGGCGGCGCAGGTGCAGCGCGGCGTTGACCACGTCGGCCTCCTGCGGGCCGATCCGGTACGCCGGGGCGGGCCGGGGGCCGGGCAGGGCGCCGAAACGGCGCCACGGCGGGGCGGCGGGCAGGGGCGTGTCGCGCACCACCGCGTCGTCGCCCCGGTAGATCCGCCAGTCGTCCCCGCCGTCGTGCGGCGCAGTGGTGGCCGGATCCGGTCCCGTTGCTTCGCTCATCGCTGCCCTCTCCTCGTCCGTGCCTCGTCCGTGCCTCGTCCGTGCCTCGTCCTCGCCCAGCCCGGGCCGGTCCGTCGGCGCCGCGGGGGCGCTCGCGCCCGTGGGGTCGCTCGTGCGCTGCGGGGTCGCTCGCGCCCGTGGGGTCAGTCCCGCGGGTCGCCCAGCCCGAGGGTCTCCGGATGCCCGTCAGGAGAATCCCAGACCAGCGCCAGATTGCGGTGCAGGCCGTCCGCGGATTCCGTCAGGCGCGCCTCGTACACCAGCCGCGGGAGCTGGTGCGGCGCCGCGCCCAGCACCAGGTCCCGCACCCGGCCCGGCGGGGTGCCGTGCTCGGCCGGGCGCAGCCACAGCACCCCGGGCACCCCCACGGCCAGCGCGATCGCCCGCAACCGCGGCACCTCCTCGGCCGGGCAGCACAGCGCCACACCGCAGACCGGCACCGGCGCACCCCGCTGCTGCACCACCGGGTCGTGCCGCTCCACGAGCGACAACCGCCCCGAACGCAAGACCTGCCACCGGTACCGGTGTTCGGGCCGGAACGCGGCCCGGCGTAACTCAGGACTGCGCATCACGCACAGGAAGTCCTGCCCCAGCACGCCCGGAAACAGCTCGTCCGGCCGGTACACCCACTGGTCGACCGCCAGATCGAGCTCCTCCCCGGTGACGAACCACTCCACCACCGGCACCGCGCCGGGCTCCACCTGCCCGGTCACCTCCTCCAACAGCCCCCCGAGCTCGGCCAGCAGCCGCGAGCGCGGCACCGGGACGTCCCGCACCGAGCGGTGCAGCGGGCGCCCCCGGGCGTCCGCGGCGTGCAGGGCGTAGCTGAAGCACTCCGTACCGGTCGCCCGCCACAGCTGCACCTGTACCACCGGGGCCGAGGCACCGTGCTGCGGCCCCCGCTCCCGCGCGCGCTCCGCCGACTCCCGCGCCTGGGCCCGGTGTTCGAGCAGGATCTCGGCCAGCCCGAGCCGCTGCGCCACCGCCTCGCTCCACGCGCCCAGCCCCCGCGCGGCGCCGGCACCGGCCGCCGCCGCCGCGAACTCCACCGTGCGCAGCAGCTGCGGGAACCTTCCGTACCGCGGTCGGTAGCGCTCCAACTCGGCCACCGCCTCCGGCCAGTGGGCCCGGTCCAGGTCCGGCCCCAGCGGCAGCGCCTCGGCCGCGCAGCGCCGCGGGTCGGGGACGGTGCCGTCCGCGAGCAGGGCGAGCAGCTCGCGGTGCTCGCCGGCGGTGAGGAACTGCTCGGGGCAGGCGCGCAACGCGGTGGTGGCGACCCAGCTCCGCTGCTCCTGCGTACGGGCGGCGCCCGCCAGCAGTGCCAGCAGCGTCGGCGCGCCGTGCGGAAGGGCGGCGGCCAACCGGACCAATCGCTCCGCGCTCGCGGGGGAGCCGTCGTCGAGACCGGCGTCGGCGATGGCGTGGTCGTGGTCGGCGTCGACGCCGCCTGGTTCAACAGCCGACTCCCGTCCCAAATCCGGTCCCGACTCCGGTTCCAGCTCCGCCAGGAAGCGCCCGGCCAGATCGGCCAGCGCCTCCGGAGTGGTGAGCACGGCCCGCAAGGGGCCGAGCAGTTGACGGGCCACCGGGCCGACCGGGCCGTGAGCACCGTCCTCGTCGCCCAGCGGGCCGGGAAGCTCCTCGCCCGCCTCCCGGAACAGCTCGCGCAGGCCGGCGGCGGGCACCGCGAAGGCCCGCAGCCCGCTGCGACTCACCACCAGCCCCACCACCCGCCGCTGCGCCCGGTCCCACAGCGGCGAGCCGCTGTAGCCGCCGACGACGGGCTGGGCGGAGCCGGTGGAGTCGAGCACGATCCAGCGCTCGGTGACGCCCTGCACCATGACGGCCGCGATACTGCTCGGCGCCCCGCTGCCGAACCAGGCGTAGGCGGGGCGGCCGGCGTGGCAGCGCCCCGTCCCCACCGGCAGCGCGGCGGGCCCGGGGTCGTCCAGCAGCTGTAACAGCGCCAGGTCCCCGGACCACTCGACGTCGCCCTCCGCCGCGGGCGACCCGTCGGCCCGGCGGGCGGGCAGCCAGGCCGCCAGGGCGGCCCGAAGCCGGCGGCGGCCCGTCGCGGGGAAGGAGACCGCGAGGCCATCCAGCGCCTGGGGGCGCTCCTGGGCGAAGTCCGGCCGGTCCAACACCTGGTTGACCACGTGCGCACAGGTCAGGACCGTACCCGGGGCCAGCAGCACGCCGCCGCCGAAGGCCGGCGGTTCCCCCTCACGGTGCAGGGCGGCGTGCGCGAACTTGACGGGACGGTCGGGATCGTCCGGCCCCATCCCGCCTACCCGCACGGCGGGTCGGCGGGCCCGGGGACGGTGGCCGGGGAAGCCGGCTCCTGGGTGGCGGGAGCCTCCTGGGCGGTCCGCTCGGCGGCGGGCGCAGCGGCAGGGACGGCCGGGGTGGTCGCGGACCGGGGCGTCCAGGTGGCCCGGACGGTGATGGTGGCCTCGCCGCCGGCCCCGGCGATGCCCAACTTGAGGTCGTGGGTGAGCTTCACACCGAGCTCCACCTCGACCTCGTCGGGCGGCCGGACCGCGCCGCGAACGGCGGAGTGCACCGAGTCCAGCACCCCGCCCAGCGGACTCAGCACGTCGGCGAGGGTGCGGCCGGCGGCCTCCGCAGCCCGCCGGGCCCGCCCGACCGGGACGACCGGGGCGCTGCCGGGCGGAAGGTCGGCCGCACCCGGCGGCAGCTCCACGGGGTACGCGGCCGGGGCGGGGGAGAGCTCCACCACCACGCCGGTGCCGTCAGCGAGCTTCAACTCAACTGTCTCACCCATGGGTTGATGATGGCACAGTAGGGCCGTCAGGGAGCCCGGTATCACCCGAGCCGGTCCACGCGGGCCACGGCGGCGGCCCGGAGCACCACTCGCGAACCCGCATGGGCGCAGCTGGAGTCCCGTGCGGCGACCGCACCCGGTACCCGTGGCCACCGGAAGGGGAGCGCGGCGCCCGACCGACGCGCCGCGCTCCGGGCGAGACGGCGTCGGATGCTAGCGGCGCAGGAAGGTCCCGCCGTCGATGACCCAGAAGCCGGCCGGAACCGCGCCGCACGTGACGACTTCGGAGTGCATCGCGGGGTCCGTCCTGGCCCAGCCGACCCGGCGCTGGTGCTGCTCGTCGGTCGGGTAGAAGGTGAGGCCGGCCTCGGGGTGCTCGCCCTCGTGGAAGAGGTACGGCTCGCCCCCGAGCGGGGTGATCACGGTCCGTGAGACGGGCCCCGTCACGGTGACGGCGCCGTTCCCGTCGACGGTCAGGCAGTCGACGTCGAACTCGGCCCGGACGGTGCCGCTCGTCTCGAACACGTGCTGCACCACGACGTGCCCCCGGGCGTTGCCGTCGACCGTACGGGCGCTGACCCACGCGGTGAGCCGCTCGCCCGGGTTGGGGCCCGGGCCGTGCTCGTTGAGCAGGGTCCAGCCGTCCAGCGCGAGGTGCCGGGACGGTACGGGGGCGGCCGGCGCGGTCGCCGCCGAGGCGGTGCCGGCCGTTCCGGCCGCGAGGGCCACGGCCGCAGTGGTGAGCGCGATGGCGGAGGTGAGCTTTCGCATGGTCAGTCCTCGCTGGGGAGAAGGGAGTCGGGCTGTTCCCGACGACCTCCAACCTCCCAGTCCACCCCCGGTCGTGGCCTCCGCCGCAGGGAGGGAACCGGCTCCCCCCGCGGGGGAACCGCGCCTCCTCCGCTCGACCGACCGAGGGGTGTGTCACCGCGCGGTGGGGCGGATCGCGTCCGAGGCGTCGCCGCGCCCGGAACGGCGGCGCGGTCGCCGTACGGGCAGTGTGCTGTGCGCCCCCGGCGGACCACGATGTCCGACCCACTGCCTAGGCTGGGGCCAAGTCAAGTGATCAAGGGGGCAGGACTGTGCGGATCGAACGTCACCAGGTGGACGCGGCGCGGGTGGCGGAGGCCCGCGAGGACTTCGTGAACCGAATCGGGAGGCGGGTCCACTCCTACTCCCGCGCGGGCCTGATGACGACCACCGAGTGGCAGCTGATCGCGGACTCCTTCCTCGACTACCTCGGTGCCCTCTCCACCACCCGGCCCGACCTGGACTCCGCCGAGGCCAAGGCGGTCGTCAAGGACGCCACCGAGGCCGCCGTAGGCGCCGTCTCCTTCGGCGCCTACTACCCGCACGACAGCTTCCACGTCTTCCTCGACTACCCGAACTTCGGGATGAGCTACGACCCCGAGTACGGGCAGGACCGCGACCCCCACCACCTGGTCACCGCCGGGGAGTGGCTCGACGCCTTCTGCCTCGCGATCGTCTCCGACAAGGTCTCCCCCCACGGCGAGGCCTTCTGCTGGGCCCGGCAGCTGATGCCCGACGAGCCGGTCACCCCCACCCTCGAACTCGTCGACGGCTTCTCGGCCCACTTCTTCGAGGAGGTCGACTTCCCCTCCGCCGCCATCGAGCGCCAGCCCGGCCTGCGCGCCCTGCGGGCCCTCACCGACGGGGACCGCGAGGCCTTCGACGCCGCGCTGCTCGCGCTCCTCCAGGACGGCCCGCACGGCACCGGGCCCGCCGGCCTCCTGCCGCTCGTCCCGATCGCCCTCGCCGCCCTCGCGTACCGCACCCACGGCTGGACCCCGGCGGTCGACACCGACTACCTCCCGCACGCCCTCGTCACCGGCTTCGAGACGCCCGGCCCGCGCGTCCACGGCCTCGGCCGCGACCCGCGCCCCGACGCCGTGGCCCGGCTCGCCGCAGGCCCCGTCGACATCGACCGGCCGAGCCCGGCCCGGCCCCTCAGCCCGGACAGCGAGGCCCTGTTCGTGCGGCGCACGCTGGAGGCCATCACGCCGAAGGAGGGCGAGCCGCTGGACGCGTGGGAGCTCACCGGCGCCCTGCGCTACCAGACCTACCTCCTCGCGGCGCGCGCCTCGGAGTCCTCCGACGCCACCGATGCCCAGCTCGCCGACCTGCGGCTCGGCTCCCGGCTGGGGGCCGCCGTGTTCCGGGCCGCCCTCGCCGAGCCGGGCACCGAGGCCGAGGTGACGATCGACGGCCGGACGCTCCGCTTCCCCGCCTGCCGGGACCGGGACTTCGGCCCGGTCTTCTGGGAGACGGCCCTCTCCTACGCCCTGATCACCGGCAGCTCCGAGGACCTCGACCCGCTCGTCCTGGCCGGCCCCACGATCGCCGCCGAGGACCGCTCACCGTTCGCCTCGTACCGCACCGCCCTGCACGACCACCTCCGCGGCGCCGACCCGCTCCCGGCCACCGAGCGGGCCCTGAAGGAGGTGGAGCGCAGCCGGGACCAGGGCTTCCTCCCGCCCCCGGTCGTCCTCTTCTCCCAGCTCGTCCGGGGCGACGAGACCAGCTTCAACCTCGCCCTGCTGGACGCCCTGGAAGCCCACCGCGACCACCACTCTGTCGCCGACCGCGCCACCGACCCCGGCGCCGCGCTCAACCTCGGCATCCTCGCCCTCGCCTGCCACGCCCGCCGCAGCCGCGGCTGGTCCGTCCACGTCCGGTCGCCCTACCTCCCGCCGCGCCTGCTCGCGGCGGCCGGGCCCGCCTGACGGCCGCGAGACCGGGCCCGCCTGACGGCCGCGCGACCGGGATCACCGGACGCACCACGGACACAAAGCCCCGTGCCTCTCGCGGGGCTTTGTATCCGTGGCGTATCAGGGAGCGCTTGATCGGGCATCAGTGCCGGTGAGACGACGGGGGTGTCCGATGTCTCCTGTATCGTCCCTTCACGTTCTGCCCCCGCCCCGGCGACCGTCCGAAGAGGAGCCATCCGCCCGTGTCCGACGTCCGTCCGATCCGCGTGCTGCTGGTGGAGGACGACGAGCTGATGCGGCGGGCGTTCACCGTCGCGCTCGAACGCTACGGGTACGAGATGACGGCCGCGGCCGACGGGCTCACGGGGCTCGAGCTGTTCCGCGACGGCGGCTTCGACCTGCTGGTCCTGGACGTGATGCTGCCCGGGCTCGACGGGATCGGGCTGTGCCGCAGGGTGCGGGAGACCAGCCTGGTGCCCGTGCTGATGATGTCCGCGCGCGGTGACGGACTCGACGTCGTCGCCGGGCTGGAGGCCGGGGCGGACGACTACGTGGTCAAGCCCGTCGACACCTTCGTGCTCGTCGCACGCATCCGCTCGCTGCTGCGCCGGGCGACGTACCCGCCGCTTCCGTGCCCGGAACCGGCCACGCACGCCGCGGAGGTCCTGGCCTTCGGGGACCTCGTCATCGACACCGCCGGCATGGAGGTGTCCGTCGCCGGCGAGCCCGTGGCGCTGACCCCGACGGAGCTGAAGGTGCTCCTCGAATTCGCCGCCCGCCCGGGCGTCGTACTGGAACGGCACACCCTGCTGCGCGACGTCTGGGACTACGGCTGGGACGGCGACAGCCGGGTCGTCGACCTGTGCGTGCAGCGGCTGCGCCGGAAGCTGGGCCGGGACCGGATCGAGACGGTCCGCGGCTTCGGCTACAAGCTCAGGCGCTGAGCCCGGTGCGACCGCTTCGCCGGGCGCGTACGGGCCGTACGTCCCTCCGGTGGAAGATCGCCGCGCTGGCCGCCCTCACCGCCTGCGTGGTCGCGGCGGCGGTCGGCGTGCTGGTGCACGTGTGGACCGCGCAGGACATCCGCAGCCGCGCCGACGCCCAGGCCTTCAACACGGTCTACTCGGCCATGGACGTCTACCGCCGCACCGGCACGCTCGCGGACGGCGCCGCGCTCGACCCGCCCGACCTGCCCGCCGCACTGCGCGCCCCGCGCGACGACGACCGGCACACGGCCTACGACGGGAGCGTCGACGGGAACCTCGGGCCGAGCGTCTGGGGCGCCCAGCGCACCACGGGGCCGGGCAGCCCGGTACTCGCCGTCCGGATCAACATGAGCCCCGAGCTCCACACCCTCGACCGCCTCGACGTGACCGTGACGGTGGCCTCGCTGGCCGCGCTCGGGGCAGCCGTGCCCCTCGCGGTGTACGGGGCCGGGCTGCTCGGGCGGCGGCTCCGGCGCGTTTCGGAGACCGCGGGCCGGATCTCCGCCGGGGACCTCGACGCCCGCACCGGGCCGACCGGGGGCCGCGACGAGGTGGCCGACATCGCCGCCGCCGTCGACCTCATGGCCGACAGTCTCGGCCGACGCCTGGGCACCGAACGGCGGTTCACCGCGGACGTGGCCCACGAGCTGCGCACCCCCGTCGGCGGCCTGATCGCCGCCGTCGACCTGCTGCCGCCAGGCGAGACGGAGGACCTGCTGCGCGACCGGGTACGGGACCTGCGCGGCCTGGTCGAGGACCTGCTGGAGATCTCCCGCCTCGACGCCGGCGCCGAACAGCCGGTCCGCGCCCGGGTGCCGCTCGGCGCCGTCGTCGCGGAGGCGGTCGCGCGCACGGGCTTCGACGCCGAGGTCACCGTGGACGGGGAGGGCACGGCCGACGGCTACGGCGCGCTCGACGGGGACGGCAGGGTCGATCGGGACGGCACGGTCTGCGGGGACGGCAGGGTCGATCGGGACGACACGGTCGACGGAGAGGGCACCGGGTTCGTGGAGACCGACCCGCGCCGACTGGAACGCATCGTCGGCAACCTCGTCGTCAACGCCCACCGCCACGGCGCCGGCCCGGTCACGATCACCGTCGCCGGACGGACGGTCGTCGTACGCGACCACGGCCCCGGCTTCCCGGCGGACCTGCTGCTCCACGGCCCGCGCCGCTTCCACACGGGTACCCGGGAGCGCGGCTCGGGCCACGGCCTCGGCCTGACCATCGCGTTCGGCCAGGCCCGGCTCCTCGGCGCCGGACTGCGCCTGGACAACGCCCCGGACGGCGGCGCCGTCGCCACCCTGTCCCTGCCGCCGGACTGACGGCGGGCAGCCACCCGACCGACGGCGGTCTGCCGATGGTCCGACGGCGGTCGCGACTCCGCCGCTGCCGAACCGATACGCACCGGAGCGGCAGCCGATACACGACCGCCGGGGGCCCCGATACGTTCCCCGGACACCCTTCGACGTGCAGGTCCCCGCACCGAGGAGGAAGCCCCCGTGACCGTCGACCCCCTTGCCCCGAGCCCCGCCCCCGGGATCGCGGCCGCCACCACCGACCTGACGAAGGTCCACGGCGCCGCCGACACCCGCGTCACCGCCCTGGACGGGGTGAGCATCGGCTTCCGGGAGGCCGAGTTCACCGCGATCATGGGCCCGTCCGGCTGCGGCAAGTCCACCCTGCTGCACTGCGCCGCCGGTCTCGACACTCCCACCTCCGGCTCGGTGCGCATCGGAACCACCGAGCTCGGCACGCTAGACGACCGGCAGCTCACCCGGCTGCGCCGGGACCGGATCGGCTTCGTCTTCCAGGCGTTCAACCTCCTGCCGACCCTCACCGCGCTGGAGAACATCACCCTGCCGCTCGCCCTCGCCGGGCGCGGCCCCGACCAGCGCTGGCTGGACCGCGTGGTCGCCATGGTCGGTCTCGCCGAGCGGCTGAGCCACCGGCCCGCGCAGCTGTCCGGCGGGCAGCAGCAGCGCGTCGCCGTCGCCCGGGCCCTGGCCGGGCGGCCCGCGGTCGTCTTCGCCGACGAGCCCACCGGGAACCTCGACTCCCGCACGGGGACGGAGGTCCTCGGCTTCCTGCGCGACTCCGTCCGCGAACTGGGCCAGACCGTGGTCATGGTCACCCACGACCCCGTCGCCGCCGCGTTCGCCGACCGGGCGGTCTTCCTCTCCGACGGCCGCCTGGTCGACGAGCTGCTGCGCCCCACCCCCGACCGGGTGCTGGCCGTCATGCAGAGCTCCGACGCCCGCGCCGCCGCCCGCTGACCCCGCCGACTCCCCAGGAAGACGACCATGTTGAGAATGGCTCTGCGCAACGCCCTGGCGCACAAGGCCCGGCTGGCCATGACCGTGTTCGCGGTCTGCCTCGGCGTCGCGTTCGTGTCCGGCACCCTGGTGTTCGCGGACTCCACCGCGGCGGCCCACCGCGCCGCCGCCTCAAGGGACTTCGCCGACATCGCGGTCACCGTGACGGCCAAGGAAGCCCGGCCCGGGGACACCGCCGGTCAGCAGCCCGGCGTGCTCGACGACCGCCTCGCGCGGACGCTGGCCGACGTCCCCGGCGTCGCGGCCGTCCGGCCGTCCGCCGACGGCTCGGCCGTCCTGAACGCAGCGGACGGCACCCCGCTGCGGGTCGGTGCGCGGTGGGCGAACCAGGCCGCCGCCTACGTCCCGCGCACCGGCGGCATCGGCGGTACGGACGGTACCGGCGGCACGGGCGCCGCGGACGGCACCGACGGCCGCTACCCGCTGGTGGTGGGCCGGGGCCCGAAGGACGGCGGCGAGATCGCCGTGGACCGCGGCACGGCCGCCGCCGGCCGACTGAAGGTCGGCGACCCGGTCACGCTCGCCACCGACGGGCCGGCGATGACCAAGCGACTCGTCGGCATCGTCACCACCGACGACACCCGGGTGACCGCCGGCGGCACCCTCGTCCTGTTCGACCGGGCAACCGCCCAGCAGCTGTTCGCCACCCCGGGCCACTACACCGGAATCGACCTCGCCGCCGCACCCGGCACCGACCCGTCCGAACTCGCACGCCGAGTCGCCGCCGTGCTCCCCGCCGACCGCGCCGAGGTCACCACCGGCGCCGCCCAGGCCGCCCAACAGGCCGTCCTCGTCGGCACCTTGACCCGCGGCTACGAGAAGCTGCCGCTGGTCTTCGCCGGGGTCTCGCTGTTCATCGCCTCGTTCCTCATCGTCAACACCTTCACCATGCTGGTCGCACGGCGCACCCGGGAGGTCGCGCTGCTGCGGGCGATCGGCGCGCAACGCCGCCAGGTGGCGCGCTCCGTCCTCCTGGAGGCCCTCCTGGTGGGGCTCCTCGCGTCGGCGGCCGGGTTCCTGCTCGGCCTCGGCATCGCATCGGTGCTGCCCGGCCTCCTCGGCGGCGGGCTGCCCCGCGGCCCCCTGGTGATCGGCCCGGCCTCCGTCGTCGCGGCGCTCGCCGTGGGTGTGGGCGTCACCGTGCCCGCCGCGTGGCTGCCCGCCCGGCGGGCGGCGCGGGTCGCACCGATCGAGGCGCTGCGCACGGCCGAGCAGCCGCCCGCGGGTCGGCAGCGCCTGCGCACTGCGGCGGGCCTCGCCCTCGCCGTCCTCGGCGCCGCGCTGCTGGTGTCGCTGCGGGGTGCGAAGGACGCCTCGGAGGGGAACCTGCGGAGCGCGATGCTCGGGTGCGCCCTCCTGGGCGGTGGCCTGATCGCGCTCGCTCCGGTGCTGGCCACCCCGGTGATCCGGTCGTTCGGACGGCTCACCCGTCGCTTCGGCGTCGCCGGGCGCCTCGCCCGCGAGAACGTGCTGCGCGACCCGCGGCGCACCGCCGCGACCGCCGCCACGCTGATGATCAGCACCGCGCTGGTCGCCGGGCTCGCCACCGTCGGGAACTCCGCCGCGCGGGCCCTCGACCACCGGGCGGCGGCCGGGCTCGTCGCCGACTACGTGATCGGATCCCGCTCCACCACCGACGGCGTCGACCAGGCCGCCGTCCGGCGGGTGGCCGGGACCGCCGGGGTGCGGGCGGCGAGTGGCATCACGGACTCCACCATGGTGGCCGGCGGTACGGTCCTGCAGGTCGCGGGCGTCGACCCCGACGCGGTGGGCACCGTCGTGCGGCTCGACGTGACCGGCGGCTCCGTCCAGGACCTCGGTCCGGGCCGGATCGCCGTCTCCGCCACCGTCGCCCGGCAGCACCGCCTGAGCCCCGGGGACCGCCTCGACGCCCGCATCGGCCGTGCCCAGGACGTCCGCCCGTACACCGTCGTCGGCGTCTACCGGGACAACCCGACCGCGCTCGACGTGCTCGCCGCCCGCGCCGAGGTGGCGCCCGACAGCCACCTGCCCGGCTCCGTCCAGCGGATCCTCGTGCGCACCGACGGCAGCTCGCACGCGATGGAGGAACGCCTGCGCACCGCCGTCGGCAACAGCCCGCTGCTGAAGGTGCAGGACCGCGCCGGGCTCGTCCGCGAGGCCGCCGGCACCATGGGTGACCTGCTGGCCGTCCTGTACGTGATGCTCGCGGTCGGCGCCGTGATCGGCGCGCTCGGCATCGTCAACACCCTGGCCGTGTCGGTCGCGGAGCGCACCCGCGAGATCGGCCTCCTGCGAGCCGTCGGCCTGGACCGCGGGGGCGTGCGGCGGATGATCTGCCTGGAAGCGGTGACCATCGCCGCGTTCGGCACCCTGCTCGGTCTGGCCGCCGGACTGGCCGGCGCCTGGGCCGTCGGCCCGCTGGCCACCGGCGCGGTCGAGCACTACACCCTGGTACTGCCCTGGGGGACGCTGCTTCTCGTGTGCGCCGCCTCGCTCGTGATCGGCGCCCTCGCAGCCGCGCTCCCGGCCCGTCGCGCGGCCGCGCTCGGCCCCCTGACGGCAACCGCGCAGGCGTGAGGCACCCACCGCCATCGGCTCCGGCGGCGGCACCGTCTCGCCGCGGCCGAGCCGGACGGGCAGCTTCCCGAGGAGTCCGGCGAGGCCAGGCAACGCGCGAGGGCTGAAGCATCGTCATGGACGACGGCGACTTCAAGGCGGACTCCCTCCTCTGGAAGGGCCACGAAACCGAGCAGGCCGCCAACGGCCCCGACAGGCTGATCGCCACCGGCAAGGCCGACGTCAAGAACCTCACCGGCCCGCAGAGCGACAGTTGACGACGCGCGGGACCGCCGCCCGTACCTGCTCCGCCCGGCGTGGTCCGCGATGACGTGGTCCGCGATGACGTGGTCCGCGATGACGTGGTCGTCGTCTCACCGGACCGTGTCGGTGCGGTCGGTGAACGACAGCTCGATGCCGGTCAGTTCGCAGCCGGCGGCCCAGAGACGTGCCGCGGTCGTGGTGTCGGCGAGGTGGTTCCAGAGCGGTTCGATCCTGGGCGCACCACGCAGCCCGAACGCCCGGGGGCTCCACATCTGGCCGCCGCGGACGCCCGGGTCCAGGACGGCCCGGACAGCGGACCACGCGGCAGCGTCCTTGCCCTGGACGACGAGGCCGAGCGGTAGGCCGCGCAGCCGCTCGCCGGTGGTCCGGACGTGGACGGGCGGGCGCGAAGGGGTGAGGGAGTCGAGTGCGCCGCCGGGATGGACGAGCACGCTCAGCGTCGCGCTGCCGGCGGCGCGCAGGCGGCGGTCGAGTTCGAGGGCGAAGAGCATCTGGGCCAGCTTGGACCGCGCGTAGGCGCGTTTGGGCTGGTAGTCGCGCATGCTCTGGAGATCGTCGAGGTCCAGGCGTTCGGTCTTGGCGGCGAAGCTGCCGGTGGTGACGATCCGGCTGCCCGGGGTTGCCGTGAGCAGCGGGGCCAGGTGGTGGGTCAGCGCGAAGTGGCCGAGGTGGTTGGTGGCGAACATCAGCTCGTGGCCGTCCGTGGTTTCGCGGCGCGGCGGGTGGTCGAGCGCCACACCGGCGTTGTGGACGACCGCGTCGAGGCGGTCCAGTCCGAGCGCGTCCACGGAGGCCTTGAGCGAAGCGTGGTCGGCCAGGTCCAGGGGCACGTGCCGCACCTTGGCGCCGGGGACGCGCGCGCCGATGGAAGCGATCGCGTCTTCGGCCTTCGCCCGGTTGCGGCTTCCGAGGACGACCGTGGCCCCGGTGCCGGCGAGCTGCTCGGCGACGAAGTACCCGATGCCCGCGTTGCCGCCGGTGACCAGGACGTTCTTTCCTCCGGCGCGAGGCAGCCGGTGGACGTTCCACCGTGGGTCCCGGGGCGTGGAGGGCATGGTGGGTACGGCGGGCATGGCGGGCTCCCGGAGGCTCGGAGTGGTCTGGAGGGGGCGGGCCCGTACACGTACGGCTGGCCACGCCCTGCTCCTACCGTCCCGGGGGCCGCTCACATCCCGCCGACAGGTCGCTGTCCCCGCTGACAGCCGGCCGACATCGCGTGGGCCGCCCGGCGGGCCCGAGAGTTGACGGCGGGTCGGCCGGCGAGGCTCGGAGGACCGTCCGCAACCGCGTCCTGCCGTCGACGGGGCGGGCGGCGGGACAGGAGCAGGGAGCGGAGCACCGCCTTCCGGATGGCATGTCCGCGGCCGGAAAATCCCAGGTCAAAGCCTTGTTCACTGCCGGTTCGCAGGTCTAGCATTCCCGGCACGGCGACCCCACCGCAGTCGGGCCGCCGAGCAGCCGCGTCTCCCCGTCAACGCGGCTGGCCTCCCACACGGCCGGGGCCCCGCGGATCACCCCCATCGTCCGCGAGACCCCGGCCGGCAGGCCCACCACCGACACGGCCGTGGGATTCCCGGGCCCGGGCTCAGGAGGCCGGGCCCGCCGGCGGAGCGCCGGTGGTCGCGGCCTGGTACAGGGCGCGGGTGGCGGGGCCGAAGTGGGCGCTGTACGAGATCTTGGGGGTCTTGCCGCCGGTGTGGTAGCCGCCGATGATCCCGGTCACCGCCCACCCGCCGGACCGGGGCACCAGCATCGGCCCGCCCGACGTCCCGCCCACGAATCCGTCGCACGCGATGCGTTCGAAGGTGCCCGGGTCCGCGGGATCGTCGCTGACCCACCGCGTGGTGCGGCTCAGGCACTCCAGCGGCTTCTGCGCGCCGGCCGGGTACCCGATCATCCGTACCGGAGCGTGGGAGTGGCCGGAGCCGGTGAGCAGATCGAGCGCGCCGACCGCGTCCTGGATCCGCCGGCCGTCCTGGCCGGGCTCGGTCACCGCGAAGGCGAAGTCGTACGCGGCCCCGGCGTGCGGGCCCCGGTCGTAGTACTCCTGCGGGACGTAGACGCCGTTGGTCCTGACCGGGAAGACGCCGAACGGCGTGAGTCCGTCGTGGTACTGCGGAACGAACCCCAGGTGCCGCTTGGGGGAGGTGCCGGAGGCTCCGGTGAGGCAGTGCCCCGCGCTCAGCACGAGGTCGCGGCCGGGGCTGCGGACCACGGAGCCGCTGCACGTGCGGTGCGTCCCGGCGGCGTCGGTCCAGAAGAACGTACCGGCCTGCGGCATGCCGTCGAAGCTCCTGCTCGCGGGGATGAACTCGCCGGGCCGGGGCCCGTCGGCGGTGGCTGCGGCCGGTCCGGTGGATCCGGTGGATCCGGTGCCGACGGGCCGCGCGGCCGCCATGCGGGCCGGGGTCCAGTACGTGCCGAGCTGCGCGGCGTCCGGGTTGCCCGCGGACGGCGCTGCCGCGGAGGCGGTCGGGGCAAGCCCGGCACCCAGCAACACGGCGGACGCGACCGCCGCGACAAGCCGGACGGCTCGCGTCCTCGACGATGGCGAGGGCACTTGCCCACGTGCCGCGACCGGCTCCCGGTGCGCCGCGGGCGTGGGCGCGGAGCCGGTGTCGAGCGGGGCGGGGATCGGCAGCCAGGACAGCGGAGGGTTCGTCATGCCGGTGCAACCCCCGCAGGCCGTGCCCGGTCACGGACCCACCACCGCGCAGCCCCCGGGCGGGGCAGTGGTGCAGGCGCTACCGGGCCTTCGCCTGCGTGTAGTACGTGGCGGTGAGGGTCCAGGCGATGAGCGGGCCGTGGGCCTCCCGTGCCTGGTCCAGGGTCAGGCCGGCCGGGTCGGTCGAGACGTGCCGGCGCAGCCGGTGCCGGTCCCTCCCGGACAGCGGCCAGGCGGTCATCAGGTGCCTGCCCGGGATGTCCCAGTCCACCGTGACGTGGTCGCTTCCGTCGAGGGCGGTGTGCGGGCCTGGGCTGTAGGGCTCC
This sequence comes from Kitasatospora sp. NPDC097691, assembly GCF_040302665.1. Taxonomy (NCBI): domain Bacteria; kingdom Bacillati; phylum Actinomycetota; class Actinomycetes; order Kitasatosporales; family Streptomycetaceae; genus Kitasatospora; species Kitasatospora sp. NPDC097691. The sequence continues at coordinate 90,939 of NZ_JBEORY010000022.1, forward strand.
GGTTTGGGAGCGAAGTGGTCCCGGTACAGCAGCCGGGGCGGCAGGCGTTCGATCAGCTCGGGAAGCGCCTGCTCCAGGGGTGCCGACGGCGCGAAGTAGGCGGTGATCCGCAGGTGCCCCGTCATCGCGTACCCGTTCCCGGCGGAGGAGTTGGGGAAGAGGTCGATCCGTGAGCCCCGCCGGCAGGTGTCGATCGTCCGGCTGAACACCGGCCGCAGCTCGTACGTCCGCGCGATCGCCGTCAGCCGCGCCCGCAGCTGCGCCTCGGCGTCCTCGCAGGCCTGCCGGACGGGTTTCGAGCGGGCCAGCCGCCGCAGCCGCCACCCGGCGGGCACACCGGAGCCGAACGCCGCCTGCAGGAGGACGATCGCGATGACGGCGGTGCCGCCCAGGAACTGCTTCACCTTCGCCGGCCCGCGGCGCCCCTCGCTCATCCGCCCATGCTCACCGAACCGACGATCCCCGCGCCTGAGTACGCGTACTCAGGAGTGTGACACCGTCTGCCCGTCGGCAGGGGCGCCGCCGCCGTCGAGTTCGGCGCCTCACCGGTCGCGGGGCCGCACAGCCAATCCGGGTGCACCAGCCGATCGGGTTCGGGCACACTGCGCCGATGAACGTTGATGCAGCCAAGTCTCCTCAGGAACAGGCAATCCGCCATGTGGCGTCGCTGTCATCCGGGGCCCCGCTCGACCCCGCACTGCGCGTGACGCTGAACTTCCACCCGGATCGCACCGTGCGCGGTCGGCCGATCCTGCTCGCGCTGGCCGAAGACGGCGTCTATCACTCCCAGTTCGTCACGGGCGCGAGCAACGGCGGCTTGACGGCCCACCCCGGCGGTGACCGGTGGCGCTGGGAGAGCCGGATCTTCGGGGCCGCGTACGACCACGCGCCCGCCCACGAGCGGCCCGTCTACGGCGCGCTGGACTTCCGGCGCAAACCGTTCGGCGGGGCGCCCCGGTTCGGCTCCGCGCACTTCCGGCTGACTGCCGAGACCCTCCCGCGAGCCACGTTCTGCTACCCGGACAGCGTCTTCGAGCCGTCGGCCTTCGGCGTCGCGGCCGCCATGTCCCTCATCGAGCTGGCCGAGGCCGACAGCCAGGACGCGCTCGACGACTACATCGAGGCACAGGTGCACGGGCCCCTCGTCCTGGCCCGCGATGTCGAAGCACTGGTCCTGGACCCGAGCCATCGAGGAACGGCGGTGGAGGCAGCAGCCCGCGACCTGCCGTGCCCGCTCGAATGGCACCCGGGACTCCGGCTCACCGTCGAAGAGCTCGAGCGCCACGCGGACTACCGCGGGCAGGAGTACGTCGACCTGGGAACCGAGATCGCCGTTGACGGCTGCCTCGATCCCCGGATCATCGGTGACGCCGCACGCACAGGACTCCATGACCAGCAGGCGCTCAAGAAGGTGTGGCACTGTCTGGCACGCTTCGGGGTACCTGCGGAACGCAACGCGTGATCAGACGGGCATCCGGACAGCCCCGACACCGACTCCACCATCAGGGCGGACGTGCGCCGCGGACGAGGCGGCCGGTGCACGAGACGGCCGATGTACGACGCGCCGACGGCGGTGCGGCGGGACGGTCCGACCGGCCGTCAGCATGGCGGGTGTGAGGAGTGCCCTGCGCTGTGTGGTTGCCCTGGTGCTGGCCGTGGCGCCGGCCGGTCCGGTCGTCGCGCCCGCGGGGGCCGAGGCCGCCGGGGGTTGGGAGGTGCTCGCGCCCGGCGTGGCGTACCGGGAGCTTACGGTGCGGACGCCGCACGGCAGCGCGCGGGTGTACGCCGTCCGCGCCGACCTGCGCAGGCCGGGCGTGCGGGCGGACCTGCTCTTCCCCGGCGCGGTGGCCGCCCGGGCGCCGCTGACCCGGCTGGCCGGCGCACGCGGGGCGGTGGCGGCGGTGAACGGGGACTTCTTCGACATCAGCGAGGAGCAGCACCCTGGCGTCGAGGCCACCGGGGCGGCCTCCGGGCCGGCCGTGTACCGCGGCCGGGCGTTGAAGGCGGCGGTCCCGGAGGCGCAGCGGTTCGGTTGGCGGCCGCCTCCGGGCGACACGGCCGAGGACGTGCTCGGGGTCGGCGTGGACGGGGTGGCGCGCACCGGACACCTGGTGCTGCGGGGCCGCCTGCGGGCCGCGGGCGGCGCCTGGCCGCTGGGCGGGCTGAACCAGTATGCGCTCCCGGTCGGTTCGATCGGCGTGTTCACCTCCGACTGGGGCGAGGTCTCCCGGGCCCGCGCCGCGTGCGGGACCGACGAGGCGCGGAAGGCTCCCTGCACGGCGGACACCCGGGAGGTGACGATCCGTCACGGGCGAGTGGTGGGGGTCTCCGACGCCCCCGGCACCGGTCCGATCCCCGCGGGAAGCACCGTGCTGCTCGGCCGCGAGGCCGGCGCCCGCGCGCTGGCGGGCCTGCCCGTCGGCACGCCGGTCGCCCTGGACTACCGCCTCGTGTCGAGCGCGCCGGTGCCCTTCGCCTTCGCCCTCGGCGCCCATTCCCTCCTGCGGGGCGGGGAGGCGCCGGCGGGACTGGACGCGACCGACGTGGAGCCGCGCAGCGCGGTCGGTCTCGCGGCGGGCGGACGGGTGCTGACGCTGTTGTCCACGGACGGACGCGAGGGCACCTCCAACGGCCTGACCCTGACGGAACTCGCCCGCACGGTGGGCGATCTCGGCTGCCCGGACGGTGTCTACCTGGACGGCGGCGCCTCCGCCACACTCGTCGCCCGCGACCGGGTGACCGGCGACCTCACGGTGCGCAACCGCCTCGACCAGGGCCGGGAACGACCGGTCCCCAACGCCCTCGGCATCTTCGCCGGGTAGCGCCGGCGTTCCGGCCCCACCGGCCGCGGCCCACCGCCGACGGGTCCTGCGCCCTGCGCTGCGCCCTGCCGGCGAAGGTCGCGTCCGCGGCTGCCGGTTCCCCCGGTCCCACGGCCCGGAGCCGCCCTCGAAGGAGTGCGGTCGGGAGGGGGCGGCTCCGGCTCGGGGGAGGGGGTGCGTTCGAGGTATGCACGCCCCCGCACGCTGCCTCGGACCGAGGCCGAGGTGCGCAACGGCACGGGCACCTGGGTATCGGGAAGGTCGGTATCCGGTGGTCACGGGAGGTTCCATGAGCGGGCAGGACACGTCGCCGATCTCGATCTTCTACCGTCGCGACGGGCTCGACCCGGGCCCGGCACTGGGCGAGGCCCAGCGAAGGGACCCGGTCCGGCGCGTCCAGGACTTCTGGCTGCACCGGGTCGGCGAGTACTGGCTCGTCACCCGGCACGCCGACGTGCGGCGCGTACTGGCCGACCAGGAGACGTTCGCGATGTACGACCCGCATCGCGCTCCCGTCCTGCCGAACGAACTCCTCAACATGGACCCTCCGGAGCACACGCGGCTGCGCCACGTCCTGACACCGGAGTTCACCGGAAAGCGGATCCGCGCACTGGAGCCGATGATCCGCACCCTGGTCGGCGAGCTGATCGACGCCATGGAATCGCGGGGGTCCACGGCAGACCTGATGGCCGACTTCGCCCTGCCGTTGCCGCTCGGGGTGATCTGCGGGCTGCTCGGCGTTCCCGACCCCGATCAGGGGCAGTTCCACCGCTGGTCCCGCGCCACGCTGGACCTCGGACTCCCCATGGAGGAACGGCTCGCGGCCGGCCGGGAGTCGCACGACTACATGGCCTCCCTGGTGGCGGAGAAGCGGCGCACCCCGGACGACGGGATGATCGGCATGCTCGTCCGGGAGCACGGCACCACGGTGTCGGACTCCGAACTGGTCGGCGTCTGCGAGCTGTTGCTGCTCGCCGGCCACGTCACGGTGTCCAACACGATCGGCCTGGGCGTGCTCGCCCTGCTGTCGCACCCGGAACAGGCCGAGCGGTTGCGCGACGCAGTCGAGGCCGATCCCGTGATCGACACCGCGGTCGAGGAGTTGCTCCGGTACCTGTCCGTCTCCAGCACCGCGCTGGCCCGGACCGCGCGCCGCGACACCGAGGTCGGCGGCGTGCCGATCAAGGCCGGTGACCAGGTGGTCTGCCAGCTGCCGGTGGCCAACCGCGACCCGGTGCTCGGTGCCGGGATGGACCGCCTCGACATCGCCCGCAAACCCGTCTCGCACGTGGCCTTCGGGCACGGCCCCCACCACTGCCTCGGCGCGCCCCTGGCCCGCGCCGAACTGCGGATCGCGCTGCCCGCGCTCCTGCGGCGGCTGCCCGCTCTCGCGCTCGCGTGCCCCGCCGACGACGTGCCCTACCGCGTCAACAACGAGGTCTACGGTCTCCATGCCCTGCCCGTCACCTGGTGACCGGTGACGTGGCCCGGGAGCCGCCGTCGCCCGGGGCCGACGATCCCGGGAGCGGACGGCGCGGGGCGTGCCGTTCGGTCGGCCCACGTCCTGAAGGCTGTTGGAGTGACCGGAGCGTCACCTGCTGAGCGGGGGGACGCGAGCTGTGGTGCGATGCCCACGTGAGATCCGGGGGCCGGGCTCGGGATGTGATGCCCGCCCCGGGGCCGTGGACGAGGGAAGGGAACCCCCATGCTGCTCCGCGCGCTGGCCGCGACTGGTGTCGCCGCATCGCTGTTCGGTTCGCCCGGCTTCGGCGGCAACCCGCTCCCGCCGTCGACCCCGATCGTCATCGACAGCGTGGCGGCCAACGGTTCCGGCTGCCCGCTCGGGACGGCCGCCGTGAGCGTGGCCCCCGACAACACCGCCTTCACCGTCACCTACAGCAACTACATGGCCAAGGTGGGGCCCGGGTCGGCGCCGACGGACTACCGGAAGAACTGCCAGCTCAACCTGGTCGTGCACGTCCCGGGTGGCTATACCTACGCGGTCGTGTCCGCCGGCTACCAAGGCTTCGCGTCCCTGGCGCAGGGGGCGTCCGGGACGCTGCGGGCCGGCTACCACGTCCAGGGCAGCCCCCGCACCAGCAACACGACCCATCGTTTCGAGGGCGCGTTCCAGAACGACTGGCAGGTGACCGACACCGTGGACGTCGCCGCCCGCGTCTTCGCCCCTTGCGGAGCCGAACGCAACCTCGACATCAACACCGAACTGCAGGTCGACCAAGGCACTTCGAGCCCGAGCGCCACCAGCTTCATGTCGATGGATTCGACGGACGGCAGTATCCGAACCGTGTACCACCTGGCCTGGAAGCGGTGCCGCTGAGCTCCCGGCGCTGCGGTCCCCGCTGACGGCCGCCCTGCCGGATCGCACGGGTCCGGCAGGGCGGCCGTCGCGGCTCTCGTTGCGCACCGGTTCGCCGACCGTAGCCGCGCCCGGCACGACAGCGGTGGCCGCGGTCGAGGCCGGCCGCGGGACATCCGCTGGCCTGCGGTCGGCGGTGCCCGGCAGGATGCCGCCATGACGACGAACGAAGCCCCCGGAACGGCGGCCGAGGCGGTGCGGGAGCTGCGGGAGATCGCCCACTGGTGGGTCGACGGCCGGCACGCCGAGCCGGAGTTCCTGATGCAGGCGGCACTCCGTGCCCTGGCCGCCGGCGTGGACACCCCGTCGCTGTGGCACCTCGCCTGGCTGCTCGGCGGTGAGCAGGACCAGGCTCCGGGGCTGTTCGACCGGGTCATGGACGAGCTCGGGTTCGGCCTCCACCCGCTCGGGGACCACGGGGACTACTGGCAGGGCCGGTTGGCGCTCGCCCGCTGGTGGGCCGCCGAGATCGTCGGCGGATGGCTCGACCCCTTCGAGGGGGCCGGACTCATCATCGAGAACGTCGCCGAGGCTTACGGGGAGGGCGAGGAGCTGGCGCCCATGGTCGAGGCGGTGGCGGTGTACACGAGCCCTGACGGATCGCAGCCGGCCCCGGACGACATCACCGCGCGCCTGACCCGGGCCGCCGGTGAACTCCTGGTCCGCATCCCGCCCCCGCCCGGTTCCTCGTGACGCCGTGACGGCGCCCTCCCGCTGGCGGGCGCTGACCGCCCTTGCCGTGCCTATCGATATTCGATAGATTCCCATCGCAATTCGATGGAAGGATGGCCATGGGAAAGCTGACAGTGGCTGCGCTGCGCGCCGTGCTCGTGGTGGTGCTCGCCGGCACCGTGTTCGTGCAGGCATCGATGGTGTGGGCGATGGCCACCAAGGACGCGCCGTGGCCGCTGACCCCGCTGCGCGTGATCACGATCCTGGGCATGGTGTCGGCCCAGGTCGCCCTGGTCTGCGTGTGGCGTCTGGTGGCGATGGTGCGGCGGGGGACCGTGTTCTCCCACGCCGCTTTCCGGTACGTGGACGGCGTGATCGGTGCGATCACCGCGGCTGCCCTCGTGTGGTTCGCGGTCACGGCCGTCAACGCGCCCGGCCAGCGGGAGGACCCGGGCGTCACCATCATCATGGGCGGGGTCGGTGTGGCCATCCTGGGGGTCGCGCTCATCGTGCTGGTGCTGCGGATGCTGCTCACCCAGGCCGTCGCGCGCGACGTGGAAGCCGCGCGGATGAAGGTGGAGTTGGACGGGGTGATCTGATGCCGATCGCCGTCGACATCGACGTGATGCTGGCCCGGCGGAAGATGTCCGTGGGGGAGCTCGCGGACCGCGTGGGGATCACTCCAGCCAACCTGGCGGTACTCAAGAACGGCCGCGCCAAGGCGGTGCGCTTCGCGACGCTCGCCGCGCTCTGCGAGGTGCTCGAATGCCAGCCGGGCGACCTGCTGCGCTGGGAGGCGGAGGCGGAGGACGTCGCGGGCGGATGACGAGGACGCGGATCCGGCCCTGATCCCGCGCGCCGCCCGTCGGCGCCCGCCCGCGGCCGACGGGCCGAACCGGCACCACGATCACCCGCTCCCGGGCGAACCGTAGCCGGGAGTACTGCCGAGTCCTGCTGCGATCAGGCGTCGAGCACCTGGCCGGGGCGCCTGACGACCGGACCTTCCGTCGACCACGGGAACTCGATCCAGTCGTCGGTCCTCTTCCACACGTACTCGCACTGCACGAGGGAGTGCGACTTCTCGTAGATGACGGCGGACCGCACCTCGGCGACGTGGTCGAGGCAGAAGTCGTGCACCAGCTTCAGTGTCTTGCCCGTGTCGGCGACGTCGTCGGCGATCAGGACCTTCTTGCTGGTGAAGTCGACCGCCTGGGGGACGGGTGCCAGCATGACGGGCATGTCGAGGGTGGTGCCCACGCCCGTGTAGAACTCGACGTTCACCAGGTGGACGTTCTTGCAGTCCAGCGCGTACGCCAGACCGCCCGCCACGAACACGCCACCGCGGGCGATGCTCAGGATGAGATCGGGCTCGTACCCGCTGTCGGCGATCGTCTGCGCGAGTTCGCGCACCGCCCGGCCGAACGTCTGGTAGTCCAGGGTCTCTCGCACATCGGTCACGGTGTTCAGTCTCCTTGCTTGGCGGCTGGTCGGGCAGCGGCGAGCATCGGCGCGCGGGGGAGCAGGCGCCTCCCCGACCGCACCCTCCGATGTCCACGGCCGGGACGGCCGGCGGGCCCCGGACTCCCGGACGTCCGGACGGTGCCGATGGTCGAGGGTACGTCAGCGCTGTTCCTCCGGGCGGCCCGGGACCTCCCAGCGGGTGTGGAAGGTCCCGTCCCGGTCGACGCGCTGGTAGGTGTGCGCGCCGAAGAAGTCCCGCTGGCCCTGCACCAGCGCGGCCGGCAGGCGTCCTGCCCGCAGGCCGTCGTAGTAGGCGAGCGCGGTGGCGAAACCGGGGGCGGGCACTCCCAGTTGGACCGCCGCCGAGACGACCCGCCGCCAGGCCGACTGCGCGGAGCCGAGTGCCTCCTGGAAGTGCGCGTCGGTCAGCAGCGTGGGGCGCTCCCGGTCGGCCTCGTACGCGGCCCTGATCCGGTCCAGGAAGCGGGCTCTGATGATGCAGCCGCCGCGCCAGATCGTGGCCATCGCCCCGGGGTCGATGTCCCAGGAGTACTCCGCGCTGCCGGCCTGGATCTGGTTGAAGCCCTGGGCGTAGGCCACCATCTTGGAGGCGTACAGGGCCTGTTCGACGTCCTCCGCGAACCGGTCCGCCGCCGCGCTGTCGAGCCAGGTCTCGGTGGGGCCGGGCAGGCCCCGGCCGGCCTGCCGCAGCGGCACGCTGCCGGACAGCGCGCGGGCGAAGACCGCCTCGGCGATCCCGCTCACGGGCACGCCGAGGTCCAGCGCGCTCTGGACCGTCCAGCGGCCGGTGCCCTTCTGCTCGGCCCGGTCCAGCACCACGTCGACGAAGGGCTTTCCGGTCGCCGCGTCGGTGTGGGCGAGGATCTCGGCGGTGATCTCGATCAGGTAGGACTCCAGGCGCCCGCCGTTCCAGGCCCGGAAGACCTCGGCGATCGCGGCGGGCTGCAGCCCGGCTCCGTGCCGCAGCAGGTCGTACGCCTCGGCGATGAGCTGCATGTCGGCGTACTCGATGCCGTTGTGGACCATCTTGACGAAGTGGCCGGCGCCATCCGGCCCGACGTGGGTGCAGCAGGGCTTGCCGTCGACCTTGGCGGCGATGTCCTCCAGCAGCGGCCCCAGGAGCCGGTAGGCCTCCGGCGTGCCGCCGGGCATGATGCTCGGCCCCTCCAGCGCACCCTGCTCGCCGCCGGAGATCCCGCTGCCCACGAAGTGCAGCCCGCGTTCCCGCAGGGCTGCCTCGCGCCTCCTGGTGTCGGGGAAGTGCGCGTTTCCGCCGTCCACCACCACGTCGCCCTCGTCGAGCAGCGGCACCAGTTCGTCGATGACCGCGTCGGTCGGCGCCCCGGCCTTGACCATGATCACGATCAGCCGGGGGCGTTCCAGGGCCGCGACGAACGCCTCCGTGGTCTCGGCGGCCACGAAGTCGCCCTCGTGCCCGAACTCCTCCAGCAGCGCCGCGGTCCGTGCCCACGTGCGGTTGTGCACGGCCACGCGGTGCCCGTGGCGGGCGAAGTTCCTGGCCAGGTTGCGGCCCATCACGGCCAGGCCGGTGACGCCGATCCGGGCCGGTGCCTGTTCGGTCGTGGCCTGTTCGGTCATGGCGGGAATCTCCAAGGGGGTCTCGGGGCGGATCTCGGGGCGGATCTCGGGGTGGTACTCGGGGCCCGGGCCGTCGGGGTCGAGGACGGTGGGGCCGAGGACGGCGGGGACGCCACGCCCGCCGCTCGCTCGTTCGGCGCTGGTGCTCGTCCGGCGGGTGTGCTCGTGCTCCTACTCCGCGGAGAGTGCGAGGACGTCGTCCTCGGGGAGCTCGACGTACTGCTCCCCGTCCGCCTCGAACTGCGACCCGGCGCTCAGGCTGAAGAGGATCCGCTCGCCGACCTTGACGTCCACCGGGTGCGGCTTGCCGCTCCCGAGGGTTCGGCCGGGCCCCACCGCCACCACCTCGCCCTTCCACCGGTCCGGGTCCTGCGGGGCCGCCCCGCCGATCGGCTTGACGATCAGGTGGTCGTGCTTCGGGTGGAAGTCGGGCATGACATGGTCCTCTCACGTAGGCGCCTGCAGCGCAGCCGGGGCCGCCCCCACACATCGATTCTGCCGGGGTTCGGGGTTCCCGCACGTGAGCGGCGCCGCGGCGGGGGAGCCGCCGGGGCCCGGCCTACTCCATCCGGGTTGCGGAACGGACGGCCGCCCGGTTCCTACGTCGCCCGGCCGACTCCGACGCCGCCCGCCGGGATGACCGGGTCGGACGTGCCGGCTCCCGCTACGAAGGCCGGCCGGCCGCTTCGGGGCCGGTCGGGCTGGTGAGGAAGTGCTGCCGCACCTTGTCGGTGACGACCCGCCGCAAGGTCGGCTGCACCACCTCGGAGGTCGGGATCACGTCCCACCTCATGTACGGCCACCACCGCTCGTGCGCGGCCAGCAGCATTCGCTCGCCGCCCGCGATGTCGCCCTCGACGGCGTACCAGCCGGCGAGCCACAGGCGGAGGTAGTACTGCTCCGGGAGCTCACCGTGCGACTCGACCAGCTCACGTCCGCGGACGAAGTCGTTGGTCTTGGCGATCGCCTCCCAGGCGACCCGCTTCTCGCGTGGCTCCAGCGCCGCGAACTCGCGGTCCAGCAGCCACTCGCCGATCACATCCTCCCGAGGTACGAGCGGCCCGCCCCAGTCGTAGTGGCACGGCAGCAGCCACTCCACCGGCCGGAGGTCGAGCTGCTCGGCCAGCCAGAGCAGCTGGTCCCGCAGTATCCGGCCCTCCGGGATGTGGTCGGCCGCGGCGCGCAGCCGGGGCTGGGCGGGCACGCCCGCATAGAGCTGGGCGACCAGGAACGCCTCGTCGAACGGCATGTCCTGGTCGCACAGGGCCCCGCCGGCCGGCCCCTGACGCTCGATCAACAGCTCGGCCAGCTCGGCCGCCTCCGCGAAGCGGTCGTCCCAGCAGAGGATCTGGACGGCCGCGGCTCCGGCCTCCCACGCCGGGTCGGGCCGTGCGGCGGGATCGGTGGCCAGCGCCAGCAGTTCGGGGAGCACCTCACGGTGTCCGCCATGCCGTGCTCGGGAGGTCAGGCGTTCTGCAGATGTCACCCCACCACCCAAGCACAGTCGGCATTCACCGCGGGAAGCCGTAGCCGGCCGGTGATCAGATGGGGCTCAGCCCATCGTGCAGGCGAGCTGCGCCTTCAGCGTGTTGCGGAGATCCTCCTGGGCGCGGCAGTCGGCGTTGAACACGTCCTCCCACTTGGGGCTGATGAGGTGGACGTTCACGATCTCGGTGACGATGTTGACGTTCCCCTGGGCCACGATGGTGTTGTGGGCGATCGCCACCTGTGCCGTCGGAGCCGTCTGGGCACCTATGACGCCGCCTTCACCGTAGATCAGGTTGGTGATCTTGGTGTAGACGGTGACTTCCTTCCCCTGGATGTTGTTGCCGACGATGGCAACCGTCCAGTCCTTGTAGTTGCGCTGCCAGGCGTAGTTGGTCCGCTGGTTCAGCGCGGACACGGCGCTGTACCCCAGCTTGGCGATCCAGTAGTGCTTGATCAGCGGGCGGCCGCCCGGGTGGTCCCGGGGGTGCGCCGGCTCTCCGAGCTGCACGTCGCCGGACAGGGCCACGTTCTCGATGCTCAGGCCGTCCACCGCCGAACCCGACCGGGGCGCCGCGTCGGCCGGCGCGGCGACGCCGCCGGTGACGGCAAGGGCCGCGGCCCCGGCGACCAGGGCCGTCTTCCACTTCCCGGCGAGCCGCTGACTGATGACCATCCTGGTACTCCTCGATCCCGTGTGTCGGCAAGCACGCGGGCACGCTTCCGCGCCCGCCACCGGGGAACCCGGCGTCCTCGACTCTCGTCGACCCGCACCCGGGCGCACATCAGTCATCTGACTGCATGATGCGGACGACTCGTCAGTGCGGTGTGTCGGTCATGGGGCCGGGCCGTCGGGCACCGCCGGCTCGGCAGCCGGCGCTGCGACCGCATGCGTTCGCACCACTTCTCCCGCACCGACCGCGCGATCGAGGCCCTGGTCGACCGAGACGCCGTCACTTCCGGGGTCGCGGGCTACCGGTCGCGCCACGGCAGTACTACGATCGCGGCCACCGGGCTGTGCTCCTACCCGTTCGTCGAACGGTGCCGGCACCGGATGGGCCTGCGCCCGCTGCGGTTTCCACCCGCCCCAGGCGGATCGACGAAAGTCCAACTCTCCCAACCCGCAGCCGAATTGCCGCGCATGCCGTGAGCGTTCCGCTCACCGAAGCGGAACGGCGCCGCCGTCGACGACGGCCGGGAGTGCCCCCGTCTGCTCGACGCACGCCTCGCCGGACCCGGTCGGCCCACGGCCCCCTGACCGTCCGATCACCATCTGACTCCACCGACCGAAAGCGCAGCTGACATGCGACCCGCCCTCTTCACCATCGACCTCCCCGGCCCGGGACGACTGAGCACCATGGCCAGACCCCGTGGCCATGACTGGCTCGAAGACGAGATGGCCGCACTGAGGAACTGCGGCGTCGACGTCCTCGTCTGCGCGCTCACCGGACCCGAACTCGACGACCTCGGCCTCGCGGACGAACCCCGGACAGCCGCAGCAGCCGGCCTGCAGTTCGTCGCGATACCCATCCCCGACCGCGCCGTCCCCGACCGCGCCGCGATCCTGCCCACCCTGCGCGGACTGGCCGAAAGGCTCCGCGACGGTGCCCACGTCGTCACCCACTGCCGCGCCGGCATCGGACGCTCGTCCCTCCTCGCGGCCGCACTCCTCATCCTCGACGGCGCCGATCCCGACACCGCCTGGAGCCGGATCGAACGAGCGCGTGGGCTCGCCGTCCCGGACACGGCCGAGCAGCGGGAGTGGACGAGGGACCTGCTCACGCAGCCGTGAGTCGACACCGTCTGACTCCGGATCGTGCGGCGCGGACCCGGTTCCAGGATCCCGTGGCGGCCGGGTCCGTGCCCGCGATGTCGATCGTCAGCCGAGCTGGCCGGTCGGGCGCAGGGTGATGTGGTTGATGTCCACGCCCGCGGGCTGGTTGAGGGCGAAGGCGATGGTGTCCGCGATGTGCTCGGGGGTCAGCACCGGCTGGGCGTCGGGGGTGCCGCCGCGCTGGTCCCAGAACGGGGTGTCCACCACGCCGGGGGCGACGACGGTCACGCCGACGCCGTCCTGACCGACCAGCAGGCGGGTGTTCTCGGCCAGCGCGTGGACGGCCCACTTGGTGACCGAGTAGAGGTTGCCGGGAGTGTTGCGCACCCCGGCGACCGAACCGATGATGACGATCCGTCCCTTGGACTCCCGCAGGTGCGCCAGGGTCTCCCGCACCAGCAGGGCCGGGCCCAGGACGTTGGTGAGCACCATGGTGCGCATGTCGGCGGGGGCGTGGGTCTCCAGGTTGCCGGGCAGCGAGAAGCCGGCGTTGGCGATGACGTTGTCCAGCCGGCCCCAGGTGTCCACCACCCGGCGCACGGCGGCGGCGACGTCCCGCTCGTCGCTGGTGTCGCCGGTGATCGTCAGCAGCCGCTCGCCCGCCGCGGCGGAGGCGGCGAAGGCGGCCAGCTTCGCCGCGTCCCGTCCGGTGACGGCCACGCGGTGGCCGTGCTTCAGCAGAGCGCGGGCGGTGGCGGCGCCGATCCCGGTCGAGCCGCCGGTGATGAGGGTGACGGGTTCCATGGGACGGCCTCCTCGGTGATGTGGTCATCGGGGGGTCGCCAGGGTCCGGGGTACCGGAGAACGACGAAGGCGAGGTCGGCCTGGTTCGGGCCGCCGCTGTTCCCCCGAGCCCGCACTATACCCAGGGCGGCATCGCCCCCCGGGTGGACGGGAACTGCCGGGTCACGGCCGATTGTGCTCGGAGGGTCTCCCACTGACGGTGCGTCGGGATCTACAGCTGCTCGAAGTGGAAGGAACGGATGAAGCAGTCCCGCGGCTGGCCGATCGCGAAGAGGACGCAGTCGAGGACGGACCGGGCGGTCAGCGGGTCGTCCGCGGTCCGGGAGGCGCGGTCCCAGGTGGCGTGGAGCGGGTCGCCGTCCGTGAAGTCCGGCGGGTAGAGCGAGATGACCCGGATGCCTTCGGGGCGGAGCCGGTGGGAGAGGACGTCGGCGAAGCCGGCCTGGGCGGCCTTGGCCGCGTAGAACGCGGGGTGTGCCCGGGACCGGTGGTTCCGGGCCTCGGCGGCCGAGGAGACCAGGTTGACCACATCGGCGCCCTCGGAAGCGCGCAGCAGGGGCAGGAAGTGCTTGACCGTCAGCAGGGTGCCGGTGGCTCCGGAAGCGACGGTGTCGGTGATCGCTTCGTCGTCGGCGTCCCACAGGTCGGGGCCGGACAGGTACCGGGCGCCGTTGTTGACCAGCACGTCCACCCGGGCGGTGTGCGTCGCGACCCCCTCGGCGAAGCCTCGTACCGTGGCCGGGTCGGCCAGATCGCAGGCGAACGCGCCCACTTGCGCACCGCTGTCGGCCGCCACCTCCTCGGCCACCGTCCGGGCGGCGGCCGGCGTGCGAGCGGAGACGAACACGCGCGCCCCCATCCGGCCCGCCTGCACCGCGAACGCCCTTCCGAACCCACGCCCGGCCCCGGTGACCACCACGGCCTTGCCGGCGAGAACCATGCGCGAGCCTCCTTCCACCGTCTTCTCGTTGTCGTTTCCGGTGCGGCCGCCGAGGCTGTCGCGGCCGCCTGGCGTCTGCCCTGTCATCCGATGTCGCGGGCGGTGGTCCCCCGGGTCTCCAGGTTCCAGGTGATGACCCGCCGGGGGTGGATGCGGATGATGTCCGTGCTGAAGTGGTCGGGTGACACGGGCGGCACGTCGACGGTCAGCACCTGGGCCCGGCCCCTGATCTCGATGCCGCGCCCCCAGCCGCCGGCGACCGGGTCGTCGGCCGGGGCCAGGTCGTCGACCAGTACGGACACGTCGGGACGGGCCTGGGCGTTGCGGTACTTCCGGCTGCGGGCCATGGCCGGCCCGCCGATGTCGACGGTGCCGTCGTCGTTGAGCCGGAAGCCCACCGGGCGGACCTGCGGACCGCCGTCGGGACCGGTGGTCGCCAGGCGGGCCAGCGGCTGGGCGGCGAGGTACGCGCGTTCCCTGTCGGTGAAGATCATGCGGCCGACCCTAGAAGCTCAAGTGCAGTTGAGGTCAAGGCCGCCGGAGCGTCCGTGGTCGGCGACCGCCCACGGGGTCGGGCGATCACCCGACGAAGGCGGTGCGGGGAATGTCGGGTGGCCGGGACCGGTGGTGCCGCACGATGGGGGCATGGATGACACGACGTTGGTATCCCGATTCCTCCGTGACGGCTTCGTGAAGTTGGAGGGCGCCGTCGCGCCGCGGGTGGCCGAGGACTGCGCGCGGCTGCTGTGGCGGGAGACGGGCTGCGACCCGGACGACCCGTCGACGTGGACGCAGCCCGTGCACCGGGTTGCCGGCATGGCGCAGGGGCCGTTCGCCGCCGCCCCCAACTCCCCGTCCCTGCACCGCGCGTACGACCTGCTCGTCGGCGCGGGACGGTGGGAGCCGCGCTACTCGCTGGGCACGTTCCCGCTGCGCTTCCCGCACGAGGAGGAGCCGGACGACGCGGGCTGGCACATCGAGGGGAGCTACCTGCCGGAGGGTGAGAGCTGGTACTTCACGAATCTGCGCTCCCGGGGGCGGGCACTGTTGATGCTGTTCCTGTTCAGCGAGGTCGGCGAGGAGGACGCCCCGACCCGGATCCGGGTCGGTTCACACCTCGACGTGCCGAAGGTGCTGGAGGAGTACGGCGAGGACGGGGCGAGCGGGCTCACCATCGCGCCCGACCTGGTCGCGGCCTCCGCCCACCGGCCGCTCGCCCTCGCCACCGGGTCCCCGGGCGACGTCTTCCTCTGTCATCCGTTCCTGGTGCACGCGGCACAACCGCATCACGGGGTGCGGCCCCGCTTCATGGCCCAGCCGCCGCTGATGCCGGCCGCGCCGTACGAACTGGAGCGGGCCGACGGCGCGTACTCGCCCGTGGAGCTGGCGATCCGCCGGGGCCTGGGACAGCACACCCCCGGACCGGACGGGAACGGCACCAAGGGCAGCGCCGAGTAGCCGTTCCAGGCTCCCCGTCGTTCCGTTGCGGCGTTCCAGGCGGCGGCGAATCCGCAGTTCAGGGCGGGTGCCGGTGTTCCGGCGTCCCGGATCGCCGGGCAGGGCTGGCGGGTGGGACGGACTGGGGAGCAGCCTGTGGTGCGACGGCGATCGGTACGGCGGCCGGGCAGTGCCCCGTCCGCTGCGGGGCACTGCCCGGCCCGCCGAACGATCCCGTCCCTCGCCACTCGCTCTCGGAAGGAAGCCCTGTCCATGCGCACCTCGAACCGACGCCCGGTCACCGTCCTGCTGGCCGCCGCCGCTCTGGTGGCCGCTGCGGCCGCGCCGGCCGCCGCCGTCCACGGCGGATCGACCACCACGACCGCCTCCCACCCCTTCGTCGTGGCGCTGGAGACCGCCTCGGGCGAGCAGTGGTGCACCGGCGCGCTGATCGCGCCGGACAAGGTGCTGACCGCGGGCCACTGCGTCACCGAGGCGGGCGACCCTGGCTCGCTGCAGGTGATCGCCGGACGCAGCGACCTGACCCGCTCCGGTGGCCAGGTCCGCCGGGTGAAGGGCTACCGGGTGGACCCGCGCCACACCTCCGGTCTGGACCACGACTCCGCCGTCCTCGTCCTGGACCGTCCGCTGCCGTACAAGCCGGTCCGGGTGGCGCGCCAGGGCGACGAGGCGCTGTACCGGTACGGAAGCCCGGCCACGCTGCTGGGCTTCGGGCGCACCGGCGCGGACGGCCCCGGTACGCACCTCAAGCAGGCGGTGCTGACGCTGGCTCCGCCGGCCTCGTGCGACCCGTACACCTCGCCTGACGACTCGCCGCTGCTCAAGGTCTGTGGTCTGCCGCGGACCGGTACGACGGACAGTGTCTGCAAGGGGGACTCGGGCGGGCCGCTGGTGGCCGGCGGTGTCCTGATCGGTGTGGTCTCCACCGGCAACAAGTACTGCGACACCCAGTACCCGGTCTCGGTGTTCACCCGGGCCACCGACGTCCCCGCGCAGTTGCTGTCGTAGCCGAGCCGAGCCGAGCCGAGCCGAGCCGCCCGGCCGTGGATCCCCCGTGAAAACCTGTTGGCGGGCCACCGCGACCCCTGCTACGTTTCCGGTGGCCGTGCGAGAGAACGAGGAGGTGGTACCCGTGAACGCAGTATCGACATGGGTGCTCCCCTCCGGGGTCACGGTCGGGCGATAGGTCGTCCCGGGAGCGCCGTTCACGAGCACTCCCGAAAGGCATGACCATGCACTTCACCTCCGAGCAGCGCCTCGACGACGGCGTCCTCGAACGCGAATTCACCCTCGGCGAGATCCCCGGCATCCTGTGGACGCCCCCGTCCCCGTCCCCGTCCGCGGCCGCATCCGCACCGGCGCCGCTGATCCTGCTCGGCCACCCCGGCGGACTGCAGAAGATGTACCCCCGACTGGTGGCCCGGGCCCGGCACGCCGCGGCGGACGGCTTCGCCACGGCCACCATCGAGCTCCCCGGAAGCGGTGACCGGCCCCGTTCCGCCGTTGCCGAACAGGCCCGCGCCGACCTGCGCCGGGCACTGGCGGCCGGCGAGCCGGTCGGCGGCGACATCGTGGACCGGCTCGTCCTCCCGCTGGTCGACCAGGCCGTCCCGGAATGGCAGGCCGCCTTGGACGCCCTCCTCCCGCTGCCCGGGATCGGCGGCCCGGTCGGCTACTCGGGCGGAGTGATCGCCATCGGGACCCGGCTGGCGGTGGTCGAACCGCGCATCAAGGCCGCCGTCCTGTTCGCCGGGAGCTTCGTGCCCGCCGTCATGTTCGAGGAGGCCCGCCGGGTCACCATTCCGCTGCACGTCCTGCTGCAGTGGGACGACGAGGGGAACGACCGGCAGGCGGCCCTGGACCTGTTCGACGCCTTCGGCTCCAAGGAGAAGACGCTGCACGCCAACCTCGGCGGGCACACCGGCGTCCCGCAGTTCGCGGGGGACGCCGCGGCCCAGTTCTTCGTCCGGCACCTGACGTGAGGCCGGGCCGTCAGGCCGCCATGGGACCGTGAGCAGTGTCGGCCGGGACGCTGCTCGTCGAGAGCACGGCCCGGCGCTGCTTCGCCGGTCACGGCGTGGGCCCTGCTGCCCGGCAGGGCCCACGCCGCCCGAAGGCGCCCATGCCACCCCGGCGGCGGCAGCAACGGGACGAGGGACCGGAGGGCAACCCGTGCCGGGTGGGTGAGTCCTTGTCAGTGGTGACGCCTACCGTGCTCCCATACGTGATCAGCGGTCGTCACACACGAACGGAAGTCCGATGAACGAGACAGGAGACGTACGGCAGGCGTGGGCCCGGGTGACCGCGTGGCTCGAACGGAACGACCCCCGGGTCTTCGCCTCCCTCGGCGGTCCCGGGAGCCAGGAGGCCATCGGCCGGGCCGAACTGTGCATGGGCCTGGAACTGCCGGAGCAGGTGCGGCAGTGGCTTCTGGCGAACGACGTGGACGCCACCGGGCGACCCGATGCCCCGAACTGTCTGGTGGAGCAGGGGTGCGCCGTGCCCGTTCCCGGCGGCTGTCTCCTGCTCGGCCTGGGGGACATCCAGCGCGTCTACCTCCACCGGCTGGACGTGGAGCGGATGGAACCGTCCGAAGTCCCCGACTGCCCGTCCTGGCGCCCGGAGTGGGTGCCGATCGCCGCGGATCGTGACGGCCTCCACGGGACGTTTCTGGACACGGTCGAGGGGACGGTCGGACGATGGGCCGAGGCGTCCGTTCCCGAGGAAGGCGTGTACGCCTCGTTGTCCGCTTTCTTCCAGGCGGCGGCGGATCTGCTGGAAGGAGTCTCCACCGGGGACTGGAGGGGCCCCGGCACCCCTGTGAGGCCCCGTGAGCCCGACGAGCCCCGCCCGGAGGACGAGCCGATACGCCGCTGGGCCCGCACCAACGGCTTGTCCGTGAATGATCGCGGGCGGATCCCTTCGAGCATCCGCGAGGCGTACGAGGTCTCACGGAGGTGACCGCCGGAATCGGCGGCCCCTCACAGGCCGTCAGCCCCCACAAGCGGTCGGCTCCCCACAAGCCGGAGCCGCCGCCTCGACCGGGACACCTCGACCTCATCCGCCACCTGCTGCGACTCCGCGCCGAAGCGGGAGACCCGGGCCACTGACCCCCGGGTTGCCGGTTCGGTCAGGGCAGGGGCACGGCGTACCGGGGTTGGTCCCGGTGTGGTCGTCGGGTGTGTGCTCCTACCCGGCGCGGCCGCTCTCTCGTCCGGCCCCTTCCCGTCCCGGCTGCTCCGCGGTGCCGGAGCGGCGGCCGGGCTGTCCGGCGGAGTGCTCCAGCAGGGCGGTCAGGTCGGCGAAGGCCGTGCGGAGGGCGTGGGGGGCCTCCAGCCAGGGGAAGTGACCCGCGCCCCCGATGGTGCGCCGCAGGACGTGGGGCCGGTCGAAGGCCGCCTCCCGCTGCCAGAGGACCTGGTCCACCACGTGGTCCTCGCCGCCACTGACGATCAAGGTCGGAAGCCCGCCGGCCGCCGGTGTCCAGCGCGCCCGGTAGGCGTCGTCGAAGTGGGCGTCGGCCCAGGCCACCGCGGCGTTGCAGTAGGGCAGGTCCGCCAGAACGGCGCGGCCGGCGGCCAGGGCCGCGGTGGTGAAGTTCCATTCCGCGGCGGTCAGGGTGAGTGCGCGCAGCGTCCGGTCGTTCGGGTCCTGCCCGTACGCCGCGGCCGCCTCCTCGAACCCGGGCAGCGGGTGGGCCTGCGCCCACCGCGCGAAGGCCTCGCGCCAGCCCGCGTGCGGCGCGCTGCTGACGAGGGCCATGCCGGCCAGCCGGCCTTCCAGTTCGGGCGTGGCCAGCATGAACATCCCGCCGGTGGAATGGCCGACCATGACCACGTCGTCCAGTTCGTCCGCCGCCTCGGCCAGCACGTGGGGCCAGAGCTCGTACGGGCTTTCAGGAACCTGCGGCACACCGCGGTTGGAACCGTCCCCCGGCAGGTCGACGAGCCACACGGTGCCCGGCACCTCGACCGCGCGGGCCAGCCCCAGCACGGACTCCGAGCCCAGACCGGGACCACCCGGGACGAACAGCCAGTTCCACCGCCCTTCGGTTCCCGGGACACGGCGCAACCGCACCCCCGACCGAGTCCAACGCGCCTGACCGTCAGGTCCCACGCCACCCACGCCCTTCCACCGATCGGCGAACTCCCTGCACCCGCACCGGTTCCTGCGACTGCCGTCGGACCAGCACCCACCAGACCGTCACCGAACCGCAGCCCGGCGGCAGTCCAAGGTCCACCCGTCGCTCACGCGTGCGCACCCGCCCGACCCTACGGACCGCACGCCGCCTGGCGAAACTGCCGAACGACCGTCGGGGGTCGCCGGCCGGCAGCGGAGGGCCGTCAGCCGATCTGTTCGGCCAGGGCGAGGATGATGCCCGAGGGGCCGCGGAGGTAGCAGAGGCGGTAGACGTCCTTGTACTGCGCCACCTCGCCGATCAGTTCGGCGCCGTGGCGGCGCAGGCGGGCGATGGTGTCGTCGATGTCGTCGACGGCGAACATGACCCGGTGCAGGCCCAGCGTGTTCGGCGGCGGGTCGTGCGGTCCGTCGCCGATCGCCGCGGGGTGGTGGTACTGCGCGAGCTCCAACTTGCCGTGGCCGTCCGGGGTCCGCATCATCGCGATGTCGCTGCGGACTCCGTCGAGTCCGATGGCCTGATCCGCGAAGTGGCCCTCGATCCGCGCCTTGCCGTCGACCTCCATGCCCAGTTCGGTGAAGAAGGCGACGGCGGCGTCCAGGTCTTCGACGACGATGCCGATGTTGTCCATCCGCTGAAGCGTCATGACGGTTCTCCTCTGCGTTGGGCGGCCCTCCGAGCCACCGGTATACCGGGGACGGAGCCGGCGGCCCGCTCTCGACACCCGTCGACGGGCCGGGTTCCGGATGCCGCTGCCGGCCCCGCGCCGGGGTGCCCGGATCGCCGCACGAGAGCCCGCCCGTACACGGTACGGACAGTCGAGGAGGTCCGCGTTCGGCGCGGCTCCGGAACGGGCCCTCGGGGTCAGCCCGTCGAGCCGGCGGTGGCGGGCGCGGTCCGGTGCGTGGCACTGCCGGCCCGGATCCGCTGACGAAGGAACAGTGCGGCCCGGTCCAGTGCCTCGTCCGCCTCGTCGAGGACGCCGGCGAAGGCCTGGAACACGTGCGGCACGTCGGCGGTGACGTCGAGGATGACGTCCACGCCCGCCGCACTCGCCCGCGCGGCCAGGCGGGTGGAGTCGTCCAGCAGCATCTCGTTGGCACCGACCTGGATCAGCATCGGGGGAAGGCCGGTGAGGTCGGCGTGGACGGCCGGACTCAGCAGGGGATGGCGCGGGTCGGCGCCGGCGAGGTACAGGGCCCCGGTGTGTTCGAGGGCCGCGCGGCTGAAGATCGGGTCGATGCCCTCCTTGGTGTCCATGCTCTCGCCGGTCCGGGTCGCGTCCGTGCCGGGGGAGAAGGCCAGGATGCCGGCGGGTTGGGGGAGTCCCGCGTCCCGGGCGGCGAGGCAGGTGGTGACGGCGAGGCCGCCGCCGGCGGAGTCTCCCGCGAGGACGATGTCGGAGGGGTCCTCACCGCGTTCGAGGAGGGCGCGGTAGGCGCTCAGGGTGTCCTCGATCGCGGCGGGGAAGGGGTGTTCGGGGGCGAGCCGGTAGTCCAGCGAGTACGCGCCGAGGCCCGTCCTGGCCACGAGGTTGCCGGTCAGCGTGAGCGCGGTCTCGGGCGAGCCGAAGACCCAGGCGCCCCCGTGGAAGTACAGGATCGTCCCGGAGCCGGAGCCGGAGCCGGAGCCCGAGCCCGAGTCGCCGTCCGGTCGGGGGCCCGTTCCCGCCGTCGGCTCGACGCGCAGTGCGGGCCGACCGCCGAGCGTCGTCGGCGAGGTGCGGATGCGGTCGTGGGGCACGATCATCCGGGCCATCAGCTCCCGGAATCCGGCCCGGATCTCCTCGACCGACCGGGGGCCGTCGGGGTCCGGCTGCCTCAGGATCTCGTCGACCCGGATGCGCTGTTCCCTGCTCATGGGCACACTCCTGCCAGAAAGTAGCTTCCTGTACACTATATGCCGTGGAATATACATCGAGTGGAGGGCCCGCGGCAGCGGACTTCTCCGAGCTGTTCGCCGACCTGGTCCGGTGCGAGACGCGCCTCTACAACGCCCTCAGCGACCGCCTCCGCGCGCGGCACGGGATCGTCACCTCGCAGTACGAGTTCCTGAGCTACCTGCGGGACCACCCCGGGTGCCGGGTGGCGGACCTCGCCGCCGAGTTCGCCATCGGCGTCGGCGCGACCAGCAAGGGCGTCGACCGCCTGGAGAAGCAGGGTTGGGCGGCCCGCCGGCCCAACCCGGCCGACCGCCGCTCCTCACTGCTGGCCCTGACCGACGACGGCGCACGGCTCGTCGAGGAGGCGGAGCGGACCTTCACGGACGGCCTGGCCGAACTGCTCGGAGGCGCCCTGGACGGCCCCGCGCTGTCCGCCGTCGCACAGGCCTTCTCCACCCTGCGGACCGTCCTCGAACGCGACCAGGTCGGCACCCCCATCGGCTGACCCGCCGCAGGATCCGCCCGCCGTAGACGGCCCCGCCCGGCAGCGGCAGCCGGCGCGGCCTGCGATCACCCCGGCTGCCTCCCGGCGAAATCGAGCGGCGGTGCGCTGTCATGCCGTGTGACGATGACCGCGGCCCACCGAGGTGAGTGGGGGGATGAAGGAGCGATGGATGCGGTACGTCGACGTCAACGCGACGATGGGCGGGCTGACAGGGGTCATCAGTCCGACCGACTACCTGGAACAGCTTCCCTCGTTCGCCGAGGCCCTGCCGGCCGGAGCCCGTGCGTTCGCGACTGACGGGGAGCACTACGACTTCTACGGCAAGCGATGCGTCAAGGACCTGACTCTCGAACTCGTCCGGTTCGGCGATCCGGGCGCCGGCGAGAACGACGAGGTCGAACTCAGGTTCCGCCACAACTGCTGGAAGCACGAAGAGGACCTGATCATCCGCTACACGGGCGTCTCCGCCTTCGAGGTCGACGCTCCCGCCGGTCCCGAGTGGACGAACCTCGGAACCGTGATCCTGGACGAGATCCTGCCGCACGACCGCGGATGCACCCATGAGGTCGCATTCCGCCCGGGCACGCTCACCGTGACCTGCCGCGACCTGACGGCCACCTGGGTGGACACCCGGTGTCCGGACAAGGCTCCGTAGCGCTTCCACCGCCTCGACGGTGGCCGAGTCTCCTTCCTCTCAGACGAGTTGACTGACCGTCAGAGCGCGCCCGACCTCGACCCCCGGCGACAGGTGTCAGGGCGCCTCGCCGGGGGGCGCCAGCAGCACGCACTGGTCGAATTTCATGCAGCCGCAGGCCATGCAGTCCGCGACCGCCCGGCGCAGCGCCTGGGTCTGAGCGATGTGGTCGTCGAGTTGGGGAAGTTTGCGGGCGGCCAGCTCGCGCCACTGGCGGGTGGCCCCCGGTGAGGTGTCGCCGCTCAACAGCCCGGCGATCTCGGCGAGCGTGAAGCCGGCCCGCTGTGCCATCCGGATCAGCGCGACCCGCCGGACCGCACTCGCCGGCCAGACCCGCCGTCCCGCCTCGCGTCGGGCACCCGGCAGCAGTCCGCGCTCCTCCCAGTAGCGCAGCGCGGACGCCCGGACCCCAACGGTCCGTGACAGCTCGCCGATCCCCAGATACCGCACGCCCATGCTCCCCCGACCGGCTTGACTTCACGCGCGCTTGAAGCACGACGGTGACGTGCATGTTCTCATCTCTGGGGCACGTGCTGCCCGGGGCCTACCGCCCGTTGTTCGCCGTCCGCCCCTTCCGTCGCCTGCTGCCGGTCTTCGCCCTGTCGGACCTGGGGGACGGCATGAGCACCGTGGCCGTCGCCTGGCTGGCGCTCTCGCTGGCCCCGCAGGGTGGGCAGGGCGCGCTGGTCGGGATCTGCGTGGCCGCGTACACCCTGCCGGGCGCGCTCGGCGCGCTGGTGCTTGGCCGCCGGCTGCGGCGGCTGTCGGCGCAGCGGCTGCTGGTCGCCGACGCCGTCCTGCGGGCCCTGCTGCTGGGCCTGATCCCGGTCGGGTGGCTGACCGGCGTGCTCGGCCCGGTCGGCTACGTCGTCCTGCTGGGTGCGTCCTCGCTCTTCCACGCCTGGGGCAAGGCCGGCAAGTACGCGCTGTTCGCGCCGTTGCTGGACGACGGTCTGCGGTTGGCCGCGAACAGTGTGCTGAGCACCAGCCTGTCGACCGCGACCGTGCTCGGCCCCGTGCTGGCAGGCCTGTTGGCGGGTGCGGTGTCGCCGGCGTGGATCATCGGCCTGGACGCGGTCACCTTCGCCGTGCTCGCGGTGCAGGTCGGCCGGATCGCCCTGCCGGCGGCGCCGGCCGGGCCGCCCGGTGCCGGTGGGACGCGGCAGGGGTTGGGGGTGTTCCGGCACCACCCGGAGCTGCTCGGACTGCTGGTGCTGACGTGGCTGTTCAACCTCGCCTACGGGCCGGTCGAGGTCGCGCTGCCGCTGTTCGTCGCGCGCTCCCTGGACGACGGCGCGGGTCTGCTCGGCGCCTACTGGGCCGCGTTCGGCGCCGGAGCCGTCGTCGGGGCGCTGGGTGCCGGAGCAGCCAGGCGACTGCCACTGTGGCCGACCATGCTCGCGATCGTCGCCGGCCACGGCATCGGCCTGCTGCCCTTCGCGGTCGCCCACACCCCCGTGCCGTCGCTGATCGGCTTCGCCGCGGCCGGCGTCGTCTACGGACCGTACTCCGCGCTGTCGCTGGCGTTGCTGCAGGAACGGGCGCCGAGCGGATCGCTCACCACCGTGCTCGCCGCCCGCAGTGCGGTGCTGATCACCGCTTCGCCACTGGGTGCGACGCTCGGCGGGCTGCTCCTGAACCGTGTGGCCGCGCCGGTCCTGCTGGTCGGCTGCGGCCTCGCCATGATCCTCATTGCCGCCCTTGCCTCGCTCGTCGCCCTCGCCCTGGCCGTCTCCGTCCGCGGCCGCCAGGCAGTGCGGCGGTGCTGGCGGGCGACCGCGCCCGCGACCGCGCGGACGGTCGCCGGCGCCCCGTCCGACGCCCTGTCCGACGCCCCGTCCGACGCCCCGTCCGACACTGCCGACACTGCCGACACCGCCGACCCGCGCGCAGGCGATCCCGCCGACGTGACCCCGGGAGCCGCCGTCGGGGTGACTGTCCGACGGGGCATGACAGGTTCGCGACGGTCGGACACTTAGCGTGCTGACATGACCGCAGATCGTCCTCTCGGTGCCGCCGTGCTCCCACGGCTCCTCCGGCACCGCGGCCCGGCACCCCTGTTCGTGCTGGCCCTCGTCCTGCTCACCCTCGTCGCCGCCATCACCCCCGCCGCGGCCGCGCGCCGGGCGGGCGGCCTGCTCGGGGTGAACCTCGTCAACAGCAGCGACCGCGACCTGACCTTCGTCAACCTCCAGATCACCAACGGGTGCGCCAACGCGAACCCGCCGGCCCGGCTCGCCGCCCTCGGCGGCACCGGCGCGTTCAACGTGGGGGTGTGCAACGGTTCCGACGGCGCGGCGGGGACCGTCACCTACCAGGTGAGCGGCGAGAGCCAGGGCACCGTGATCACGCTCGGCTGGAACGTCCCGGCCCCGCTCGACCAGCCGAACACCTTCACCGAGACCGCGCCCACCGGCTACGTGGCCGGCCACACCGGGGGCACCGACCCCTTCACCCCCGTCACCTTCACCATCGACTGCAACTCCACCACCTGTGACGGGATCCCGGACGACTGGAAGCGCAACGGCGTCACGATCCAGCCCAGCGACGGCAGTCCCGCGCAGTTCATCGACCTCAAGGCGATGGGCGCCGACGTCAACAAGCCGGACATCTTCGTCCAGGTCGACTGGATGGCCGACGCCACCCACAGCCACGCGCTCACCGGTGACGCGATCAGGAAGGTGGTCGACGCCTTCAAGAACTCCCCGTACAACCGGCACAGCCCGACCACGGGGATCAACCTGCACGTCGACGAGGGGCCGGACAGCATCCTCGACTTCACGACGAACACCACCTGGGGGACGCTCAGCAAGGCGAAGAAGCAGACCGAGGCGGCCAACCTCGGGACGGTGGACGCCAACGGGCGTTACCTCTGGGACGACTTCAACAAGATCAAGACGGCCAAGGGCGGCTTCATCAGCACCGGCCGGAGCTCGATCTTCCACTACGCGATCTCGGCCCACAACCTGCAGCCCGGCGTGACCTACAGCGGCATCGCCGCCGGGGCCCCGAGCAGCGACTTCATCGTCAGCCTGGGCAGCTTCACCAACCAGGTCGGCGACCTCAACCAGCAGGCCGGCACGCTGATGCACGAGCTGGGGCACAACCTGGGCCTGAAGCACGCCGGGAACGCCGACACGCCCAACCACCAGCCGCAGTACTTCAGCGTGATGAACTACTCCTACCAGCTGGGCGGCCTGTCGATCGGCACGACCACCGGGATCATGGACTACTCCCGGCAGGTGGGCACGCTGAACGAGCCCACGCTGAACGAGCGCCAGTTCCCGTCCAGCACCGCGGGCTACGACGTCATGCACTGGTGTCCGAACACCAAGCAGGGCTCGCGGTTCGTCACCGTCCAGTCGGGCGCCGGCCAGGTCGACTGGAACTGCGACGGCATGATCAGCCAGAACACCGTCGCGTTCGACACCAACAACGACACGCTGCAGACCCTGCTGCCCGGCCACGACGACTGGGGCAGCATCCAGCTGCGCGGCGGCTCGATCGCCCACTCCGGCGCGAACGGCGTCCCGGCGCCGACCGAGGAGAACGAGATGACCATGGATGACGCCGTCATGGAGCTTCCCCTCGACACGCTCCCGCCGGTCACCACGGCCCGCACCCACCCGCACCCCGACCGGCACGGGGTCTTCCACTCGGACGTCACGGTCACCCTCGACGCCACCGACGACATCACCGGCGTCGCCATGACCGACTACCGCGTCGACGGCGGGGAGTGGACGCGCTACACCGGTCCGTTCACGGTGCGCGGCCACGGCCGGCACCAGGTCGAGTACCGCTCGGTCGACCACGCGCAGAACGAGGAACAGGTGAACTGCCTGGAGATCCGGATCGACGCCGACCCGCACTCCCCGGAGCCCTGGAACGACTCCCAGGAGGGCTGACCCGCACCGCACGTGATGCACCGCCATCCGGGCCCGGACCACCCCAGGGTGGCCCGGGCCCGCGCCGTGCCCGGGGGCCGCGCGGCAGGCCTCTCCCGGGGGCGCCGTGGGCGAGACCTCCCGACCGGTGGTCGGTACGCCTCGGCTCAGGTGAGGGTGATGACGAGTACGACGGCTGCCAGCAGGAGGAGGACCGTCAGCGCCGGCGCGCCGGCCCGCCCGTCGGGCCGGGAGGTGACGGCGATCCACGAGACGGCGGGGACCGCCAGTGAGAGGAAGAGCGCCGACCATGCCACGGCACGGGCGGGGACCCCGGCGACCTCGGCCCCCCAGACGGTCGTGAACATCACCGCCAGCCAGGCCGTGGCGGTCAGCACGGCCCAGGCGGCGCGAGCGGTCCACCGCTCGACCCGGTCGGCGGCGCGGAAGTTGGTGCGGGTCATCGTCCAGATCCGGGTCAGCTTCGTCACCGGACCATCCTGTCGAACAACAGCGCGGGGTGCCAGGAACGGACGTGGCAGCCGTCCCGGTCTTCCTGGCCGCCGCCTGGCCGGCGGGGCGTCCGGGTGCCGTGGCCGCAGAGGCCGGGGCCGGACGGCGTGCCGGGCGGGTTGCCGGGCGATGGGGTGGTACAGGTTGGGGCCAGGTCACCATATGTGACTTCCAGCTACTCAGAGTGTCACCTTCTCTGAAAGGAGACTCATGTCCCTGCACCGGCTCCGCCCGTGCCGCGCCTTCGGGCTCGCACTGGCACTGGCTGCCCTCACCCTTTCCGGCACGGGCACCGCCGCCGCTCTCACACCGCACAACGGCACGAACGGCACGAGCGACACGACCCGGTTCCGCCTGTTCCCCAACGCCACGTTCCTGCCGTGCCTGTCCGCCAACGGCAGCACCCCGCGCGTCGAGGCCGAAGTCCACCGCGGTGAACTGAACGACACCATGGACATCCAGCTGCACGGCTTCAAGCCCGACCTCGACTTCGACCTGTTCACGGTCCAGCGCAGCAACCAGCTGGCGAACGGGAACCCGGACCCCGCGTTCACCGGCAGCTTCGGCCTGGCCTGGTACCAGTCCGACCTCCACACCGACCACCACGGGGACGGCCGGGCCCGGATCCGCACCATCCTGCTCGACCAGATCTTCGGCTTCGACCCGGACGCCGCCCTGCCGCCCACCAACACCTTCCACGTCGGGTTCTGGTTCAACAGCCCCAGCGACGCGGCGGCCTGCGGCTTCACCGGCAGTACGCCGTTCAACGGCGAGCACAACGCCGGGCCGCTCGCCTTCATCACCCGCCCCGACGCCGTCACGAACCTGGGCCCCCTGTGCACCAAGCCCAACACCTCGACCACCCCCGCCACCTGTAACCCCTGATCCTCCGCAACGTCCTCGCCCGCTCGTCCCGGACGACCTTGCCGACCACGGCCGGGCGAGGACGACGACCAGGAGCCGGACCGGCCGGTGGCCCGTCGCCGCCTGCCGGTCCGGCTCCTTGGTGTGCCCCACCCGCGTTCACCGACACCCCGCCGCACGGCACGCCCGACCGCCCCGAGTCCCGCCAACCGTCGGGGACCGCCGGGGCGGGCGGCACAGCGGGGAGCGGATCCCGGAGCGATCTCTTCCGGATGGCATGTCCGCGGCCGTAAAATCCCAGGTCAAAGCCTTGTTCACCGCCGGTCCGCAGGTCTAGCATTCCCGGCACGGCGACCCCACCGCAGTCGGGCCGCCGAGCAGCCGCGCCTCCCCCTCGACGCGGCTGGCCTCCCACACGGCCGGGGCCCCGCGGATCACCCCCCTACTCCCGAGACCCCGGCCGGCTGGAAGGCATCGCACGCACAGTCCCGGCCCGTCGGGCCCGGACCGGTAGCCCCATCGCGTTCTCGAGCGAAGAAGTGCAGCGGGCCGAGCGGCAGCGGGCCGAGCCCGATGTACGGGATGGACGTCCGCTCGTCGTTGTTCTCCGTGGTGCCGATCTGCCCTGGACGTCGGCGGTCCGGTCTGGTGCCGCGTGCCGGCCGCGGTCGGCGCTGTCGCGGCGGCCCGGACATCGAAATAGGCTGACCGGGAGGCTCCAAGGCCGCCGGGAGCAGGGGGTTCGGTCCGGCGCCGGCGCTGCGGGAGGTGCGAGGTGCCCGGAGAGACGAAGCCGCGCTGGGGCGGCCGCGCACGGGCCGTGGCGGCCACCACGATCCGACGGTTCCCCTTCACCATCACGGTGTGCGCGGTGATCCTGGTGACCGGGCTGGCGGTCGGGGGCCTCTGGCACGCGGTGTCCGACCGGTCCTGGTACCCGGACGTCGCGTACGGCCTCCCGTCGTTCGAGGACGGCCGCTGGTGGACCCTGGTGACCGGATCACCGCTGTGCGCGACGCCGCTCGACTACCTGCCGATGTTGCTCGCGGCCGGGCTGCTGATCGGACTGGCCGAGGCGCGCCTCGGCAGCCGCTGGGCCGCGGCCGCGACCCTCCTCGGCCAGCTCGGCGCGGTGCTGCTGGCCGCCCTGCTGCTGCTCGTGCTGCGTCACACCGGCTGGTCCTGGGCCGTCGAGCAGGCCCGCGCGATCGACGTCGGACTCTCGGCGGGCATCCTGTGCGCGGGGGCGGTGGCCTCGGCTGCCCTGGCCTCGCCCTGGCGCCAGCGACTGCGCCTGGGCCTGATCGCGTACGTCGGCGTGTGGCTGCTCTACGTCGGCGGCCTGGTCGAGCTGGAGCACGCGCTCGCGGTGACCGGCGGCCTGCTGGCCACGCACTGGCTGACGGTGCCCGGCGCCCGTCCGACGTCCGGCCGGCTGAGCCGCCGGGAGTGGCGCCTGCTGGCGGTGGCCGGACTCGTGCTGATCGCGGCCATCCTGGTCGTGGTCCGGCTGGCACCGAGCCGTGGCCCGCTCGGCGACACGGCCGGCGAGGGCGGATCGGGCTGGCAGCTCCTGATCTCCGTGGCCCTGATCGGGCTCCTGGTCAACGGGCTGCGCCGGGGACGTCGCACCGCGTGGCGGTGGACCCTGCTGCTCTGCGTGCTCAACGCGCTGCTGGGCCTGGTCGTCGCCGTGGTCTACGTGATCGGCAAGGTGCTCGGCGAGGAGGTGACGGTCACCGGCGCGGCCGTCTTCGTCCCCACCGCCGTCCTGTGGACCGCCGAGCTGCTGGTCCTGCTCGCCGGGCGGGAGGCGTTCCAGGCACGACGGCCGCCCCGGTCGCATCTGTCGCACCGGCAGCCGCGGCACCGTACCGCACCGGACCGGACCGGGGCGGCGGGCAGCGAGACCCGGGCGGCGGAGGTGCCACCGGACCCCCAGCAGCACGCGGCGGACCTGCTGATGCGCCGTGGAGGCGGCAACCTCTCCTGGATGACCACCTGGCCCGACAACTCCTACTTCTTCACCGGCGGCGACGGATCTCCCGGGCCCGGCGGGGCCGGCAACGGGAACGGGCACAGCGGCGGGGACGGGAACGGCAGCGGGGACGGGCACAGCCGGAGGGACGGGGGCGCCAGGGGTGACGGCGAGAGCTACATCGCCTACCGGGTGCACGCGGGCGTGGCGGTCGCGCTCGGCGATCCGGTGGGTGCGGTGGCGGACCGGCCCGGGGCGATCACGCGCTTCGCCGAGATGTGCGACCGCTCCGGACTGGTGCCGTGCCTGTTCTCGGTCACCGAGGAGGCCGCGGCCGCCACCGGCGACCTGGGCTGGCGTGCGGTCCAGGTGGCCGAGGACACCGTGATCGACCTGCCGGACCTGGAGTTCCGCGGGAAGGCCTGGCAGGACGTGCGCACCGCCCTCAACCGGGCCAAGAAGGACGGCGTCGAGTACCGCCTGGTCGCCCTGGCCGACCAGCCCCGGCAGATCCAGTCCCAGGTCCGGGGGATCTCCGAGGAGTGGGTCGGCGACAAGGGCCTGCCGGAGATGGGCTTCACGCTCGGCGGCGTCGAGGAGGCGCTCGACCCGCGGATGCGGGTCGGCCTGGCGATGGACGGCGAGGAGCACGTCTACGGCGTGACGTCCTGGATGCCCGTGTACGGGGAGGACGCCTCGCCCGAGGGCTGGACGCTGGACATGATGCGCCGCCGGGACGGCTTCCGGCCGGTGGTCGAGTTCATGATCGCCTCCAGCTGCCTCGCCCTGCGCGAGGACGGTGCCCGCTTCCTCTCGTTGTCCGGCGCCCCGCTGGCCCGCACCGGCCCCGCCGACAGCCCCACCGTGCTGGACCGGATCCTCGACCAGCTGGGCGGCGCCATGGAGCCGTACTACGGATTCCGCTCGCTGCACGCCTTCAAGGCGAAGTTCCAGCCCCACTACGAACCGATGTACCTGCTCTACCGCGACGAGGCCGACCTGCCGAGGATCGGCCTGTCCCTGCTGCGGTGCTACCTGCCCTCCGCGACGGTGGGCGATCTGCTCAAGGTGCCGGCGCACCGGACCTGACGGCTCGGCGGCCCGGCCGGCCGCAGGAAGCGGTTTCGCCCGAGGCCTGGGCGAGCGTGCCCGCCCGGCCCGCCTGTGTCAGGCAGGGCGGGCCGGGCGGGCACGACGGTCTCAGTGCGACCAGTAGGGGTCGTCCACCGTCGCGCACGGGGCGGCGTAGTCCTGCGGCCCCTGGGCGAACCCGTGCAGCAACTGGTCGTCGCTGACGTCGGTGACATCGGTCAGCGTGGCCCGCACCTCGGCGCAACCGTTCACACCCACGACGAACCACAGGGTGAACCCGGAGCCCTTCACCTCCACGGACCACCCTTCACGGCGGACCTGGTACCCCTTCGCGGCCCAGAGCGCGTAGACGATGTCGAGCGGCTCGTGAGCCCGCTCGGACGTGATCCGGACCCGGGCGGCCTGATTGGCGATCATCTCCGCCCGGCCCGTCTTCTTGCACCCGGACGTACCGCAGAATCCCGTCAACTCCGGGTCGTTGTAGTACCTGGCCTCGGCCCACTGGAGCCCCGGGTGGAAGGCCCCGGCGACATCGGCGAGCTCGGCCTCGATCCGGTGCTGCGCCTGCTCGACCGGCACGGTGGGCTTCGCGGGCTCCGGCCAGGCGTACCAGCCGGCCAGGAGCGCCAGCAGTACCCCCGGCACGGCCATGCGCCATACCGCGGCCCTCACCTCGGGTCCTCCCGGGTGATCGTGTTCCCGTGGCCGCTCACGATCTTCCCGATGTTGGGGAGCGAGTCGCCGCCCTTCCCGTGCTTCCCGAAGTAGTTGTCATGGGAGTCGGTCACCGTCCCGTCCGCCACCGAGAAGCGCTGCCCGCCGAAGCTCTCGCTCGCCGGGTCCGTGCCGTGCCACGACCCGTCGGGATTCGTGATCGCCTCGACCGCGGCCCACCCGGGAATGAGCATCCCGGGGGCGGGCGCGTCCGCGACGGGATCGTACTTGGCCGTGCCGACGTACACGTGATCCGCACCGATCCCGAGCTGCGTCGCCTTGTCCACGCCGACACCCGGGCTGCCGACCAGGACGATGTCGTCGACGGGCAGACCACCGGGGTGCTGGGTCGCCTTCCCGACCACCAGGGAGCCGTAACTGTGCCCCTGCGCGGTCATGTGCGCCGGCGCCCCCTCGTGGGTGGCCCGGAGCCCGGTGAGGAACCTGTTGTACGAGGCCCCGCCCTCCTCTGCCCGGTCCTGCATGAGCACGGAGGGACCGTCCAGCTGCGGTGCGTCGTACCCCAGCCAGAACACGGACGCGATGCTCGGCGTCTCGCCGTTGACCTTCGCGCTCGCCACTGCGGAATCGTAGACGCGCTTCGCTGTGGAGGTGTCGCCTCCGCCCGCGCCGGCCAGGGTGCTGTTCAGCCCGGGGACCAACGACGAGACGTTCCGGGCCTTGTCCGGGTCACCCCAGGACAGGATCGCGCGGCCCTGCCCCTGATCGCCGATCCCCAGCAGCAGCAGCGGCGGCTCGGAACCCGGCCCGCCACCGTCCTCGAGTTTGCCGTCGAGCCGGTTCTGAATGGACTGGAAGCCGGTGAGCTTCTCCTGCAGGGCGTCGTGCTTGCGCTTCCACACCGTGTAGTCGGGGTTCTCCACCGGGAAGCCGTTCGTGTCGGCGACGTTCAGGTATCTCGCCGGCTCGGGGCCGAGGTTGGCGAGCTGGTTCTGGCGGTCCTGGATCAGGTTCCTCAGGTTGACCCGGTTGGCCTGGTCGCGGACGGCTGCGGGGACGCCGTCGAGGTTGCCGATCCGATCGGGGTGGTCGTGGAGGAAGGTCTGCCGCTCGGTGTCGGTGAGGCCGTCCCACCACTGCTTGACGCTCGCCGGGTCGGTGCCTGCGGGGGGTATCTGCTCGCGGCCGGTCTGGGCGGCCAGGTCCTTGGCCACGGTGGCGGCGTCCAGGCCGGTGCCGTTGCTCGCGTTGGTCGCGAAGTGGCTCAGCCGGGCGCTGATCTCCCGGTCCGCCTGGTCGGCCTCGTTGAGGGCGGCGGTGATGCGGTTGCTGATGGCGATGGCCGTCGTCTCCGCGCCG
>NZ_JBEORY010000023.1:0-114365 GCF_040302665.1 Kitasatospora sp. NPDC097691
ACCGGCGCCAGCCCCGGCCAGTGGATCACCACCCAGCGCACCGAGCGCGCCCGTCAGCTGCTGGAACGCACCGATCTGACGATCGACCAGGTCGCCCGGGAGTCCGGTTTCGGCACCGCCGCCTCGTTGCGGCTGCAACTGCGCGGCCGCCTCGACGTGGCGCCCAGCGCCTACCGGCGCACCTTCCGCGCCGTCCCCCGGTAGTCCGCCGGCAGTCCGCAGGCAGGCCCTCCGACAGACCGGTCGGCAGACCCGTCGGTGGATCCGTCGGCGGCGGTCCAGCCGGCAAGGCAGCACGGGCAAGGTCCGGACGTCGGCCCGGTGGTGGCCGGATTCCGCCGCTCGACGGCGACGCAGTGGATGGCGGCAGGCCGCGCGCACCCCGAGCACGGCACGGCACACCGCCATCCAACCGCGACGCGCGGGCCCTGAACCCGCGCCGCGGCCTCCGCACTCGCCGAGGAACGGTCCGCGACCGGCAGTCCGCGGCCCCCCTCGCTGACACGATCCCCCTGGACAGCGGCACCGCGGCGGTGGACGGACGAACCCCTCGGCGTCCCCTCGCAACGGAGAGCCGCACCCAAGCGTGATCAGTCGGATACGTCACGTCAATGGGTAGTCGGAAATTCGGAATGGTTGCGTCACCTTTCGGCCGGTGATCGCCACGGGCCCGCGGCCACCGGGAAAGCCGCTATTGCGCCAAAGCCGCCCAGTCCACGTCAGCCAGCGGATCGGCCGGCCGGGCGTCGGCGCCGATCTCGCACCAGACCCGCTTGCCCGAGCCGTCCGGGTACCAGCCCCAGCGCTCGCAGAGCAGCTCGACCAGCTCCAGGCCGCGCCCGTTGGTCGCGTCCTCGTCGGCCCCGGCGTGCCGCGGGGCGGGGGCGGCCTGGCTCGCGTCGGCGACCTCCACCCGCAGCGGGGCGGCCGACCCACCCGCCACCTGCGGCTCCTCGGTCATCGGCAGGCAGAGCCGCAGCACCGCCGGACAGCCGGTGTGCACCACGGCGTTGGTCACCAGCTCCGAGACCACCAGCACCACCGTCTCGGCCATCGGCGCGTCCGGGTCCACCCCGTGGTTCAACAGCCGCGAGCGCACCCACCGACGGGCTCGGCCGACCTCGGCGGGGTCCGCCTGCACCGCAAGCTGTACCTGAAGAACCTGCACCGCTCCACCACCCGCACTCGCAGTTCGGCCTAAGTCCCGATCGGGCCGGATCGACCGGCCGGCGGGCCCTCGCACTCCGCCCGGCGCCACCCGAGCCGCACCCGGGCGACCGCCCGGTCCGTCCACCCGCGCCCACTCGTCCGCGCCGGCTCGTCGGTCGCGCACCGGCCGCGACACGAATACGCCTCAGGATGAGCGGGCCGACGGACCGCAGCAAGCGCTTCGGGCATATTCCGGCGATCGGGGGACAGGGCAGTGCATACTGTCCCGCTCACTCTCGCGAGCCTCGTACCGGCGCTCGTCCGGCCCGGGCCGAACCACCGGTCCCAGCGGGCGCGTCCGAGCGTTCGCGCTGATCCGACGCCGGTCGTCGGCCACGCCCTGGTCCGGAACCTACCGCCGGACACCCCCGGCGCCCCGGCCGCCACTCGCGAACCACCCGTGCGACATATGTCCAGCGGGTCTCGAACAGCGGCATCGGCGGACGGTCCCACGAGCGGACCGTCGCACCATGTGACCGTCCCGGCCGGACGGACGATCCGCGCCGGGCCGACGATCCACGACCGCCCGGCGGTCCGGCGATCCGGCGACGGCGATCCGGACGTCCGGCGATCCGCGAGGGCGGGTTCCGTTCTTGCCGGATTCCGTCCCACCGCGGACCGGCCGCAAGATACCGTTGGGTAAGCCAGCGACCCCGGGCAGGAGGGTGGTTCCCGATGGCCACCCCGGAGCGGCCCCTGCGCTGGGACGAGCAGTTGCAACGCCGCCTCGCGCGCGGCGAGGAGACCGCGCTCGGCGAACTCTACGACCAGCTCGCGCCGATGGTGCACGGCCTGGCCGGACGGATACTGGCCGACCAGGCCGCCGCCGCCCAGTTGACCCGGGAGATCTTCGCCCACGTCTGGGAGCACCCCGAGGACTTCGACCCCGCCCAGGGCACGTTGCGCTCCTGGATCGGCGCGCTCACCCACCGACGCGCCGTCGAACGGCTGCGGGCGCGCCGGGCCGCCGAACACGTGCCGGGCGGCGACCCCGGGGGCGCCGAGGCGGAGATCCGCGCCGTGGCCACCGCCGCACGCGTCCAGTACGTGGTCGACTCCCTGCCCCAACCCCTGCGTGAGACCATCGCCGTGACGTACTACGACGGCCGCACCTACCGGGAGACGGCCCGGCTGCTCGGCATCGGCGAGCAGGCCGCCAAGCAGCGGATGCGGCTCGGACTGGAGCTGCTGGCCACCGAACTGGCCGAGGAGCGGGCCCGCCAGGACGAAGCCGGGAACGGGGAGACGTGAGCAGCACTGAGGAGCAGCACGACGCCCTGCGCTCGCTGCTCGGCGCCTGGGCCCTCGGTGCCTGCCCGACCCGCGAGGCCGGCGACCTGGAACAGCACCTGCGCGGCTGCCCGGAGTGCGCCGAGGAGGGGGCCCGGCTGCGCGACGCGGCCGGCTGGCTCTCCCTGGACGAGCCGCTGGACCAGCCCGGCTCGCTGCGCCAGCAGGTGCTCGACTGGTGCCTGGCCCGCCGACCGGCCGAACTTCCCGTCCCCGCCTGGGGCATGCCGTACACCGCGGAGACCGCCAAGCTCGACGCGCTGCTGCGCGACCTCGGCCCGGAGGAGTGGCAGGAGGTGGCCGAACTGCCGTGGCACGGCGGCACCGAGCGGCTGCGCCCGGCCGAGGTGCTCTCCCGGCTGACCGCGGTGGACGGCTTCCTGGCGCTCGCCCTCGGCCTGCCCGACCCGGTGCCCGCCGTTCCGGGTGCCGCCGCACCCGGCGCCGCTTCCGTGGCCGCCGGACGACGGGTGCCGCCGCAGGACCCGGCCGGTCCGCCCGCGGTTCCGCGCGTCCCGCCGCAGGGTGGCCGGTACGCCGCGATCACCGCGCGCACCGCCCGGTTGCTCGGCGACCAGGGTGCCCTGGCGCCGCAGTCGGTGCGCTCCCGGTGGCGGCGGCAGACCCACGACCTGGTGCGCAGCGCCGCGCTCGCCCCGCAGGGCAACACCCCGGTCGACTACGGCTGCACGGTGCTGCCGCTGCGCGACGCCTTCGTGGACCGCGCCCTGGAGTGCTACGTGCACGGCGAGGACGTGGCCCGCGCGGTCGCCTACCCGTACGACCCGCCGACGCCGCAGCACCTGCGGCAGATGGTGGAGTTGGTGGTCCGGCTGCTCCCCCGGGCGCTGGCCGGCCTGCGTACCGCCCGTCCCGAGCACGCCGGGGCACCGGCCGCGCCGGACGGCGGGCACCGGGCCGCCCGCCGGCTGCGGCTGGTGGTCGACGGCCCGGCGAGCGGCGAGTGGCTGGTCCCGCTGGACGGCGGCGACGGCTCGGGCGGCCCGGGCAGTACGGGCGGCCCGGACGCGGGGCCGTCCGGCGGGGAGCCGGTGGCGTCGATGGTGCTGGACGGCCTGGAGCTCTGCCTGCTGGCCGCCGCGCACCGCGACCCGGACCGGCTACCGGTCGGCGAGCACGGCGACCGGGCCGCGGTGCGCGAGGTGCTGCACGCGCTCCCGCTGCTGTCCCGCCCCTGAGGCTCAGGCGAAGACGACGGTACGGGTGCCGTCGAGCAGCACCCGGTGCTCGCTGTGCCACTTCACCGCACGGGCCAGCGCCTGGCACTCGACGTCCCGGCCGATCGCGACCAGCTGGTCCGGGCTGACGTCGTGGGTGACCCGGGCCACCTCCTGCTCGATGATCGGGCCCTCGTCCAGGTCGGCCGTGACGTAGTGCGCGGTGGCACCGATCAGCTTCACGCCGCGGGCGTGCGCCTGGTGGTACGGCTTGGCGCCCTTGAAGCTCGGCAGGAAGGAGTGGTGGATGTTGATCACGCGCCCGGACAGCTCGGTGCACAGCTGGTCGGAGAGCACCTGCATGTAGCGGGCCAGCACGACCAGTTCGACCGCCTCCTTGGCGACCAGGTCCAGCAGCTGCTGCTCGGCCTGCGCCTTGGTGTCCTTGGTGACCGGGATGTGGTGGAAGGGGACCCCGTAGCTCTCGGTCAGGTCCTGCAGGTCGGTGTGGTTGGAGACCACCGCGACGATCTCCACCGGCAGGGCGCCGATCCTGGTGCGGTACAGCAGGTCGTTCAGGCAGTGCCCGAACTTGCTGACCATGAGGATGATCCGCATCCGCTCGTCGGTCGGGTGGATCTGCCAGTCCATCCCGAAGGAGGCGCCGATCGCGGCGAAGCTGGCCCGCAGCTTGTCCGCGGTGACCGGCTCCGGGGCGGAGAAGTGCACCCGCATGAAGAAGAGCCCGGTGCCGCCGTCCCCGAACTGCTGGCTGTCGATGATGTTGCAGCCGGTCATGAAGAGGTAGCTGGAGACAGCGTGGACGATGCCCTGCTTGTCGGGGCAGGACAGCGTGAGGACGTACTGGGCGCCGGCCGGCTGCTGTTCCACGTGGGGGTATCCCGTTCTGAGTTCGTGGCGTGCGGTGGACGGTCCAGCGTGTCACATCCTGGACAGCCGCCGCCCCGCTGCCCGTACTGCGGGACGGCTTCGTCCGGCCGGGGCCGGACCCGGGCGCCCCCGGGTCAGACCTGGGTGAGGATGCGCAGCACGTCCAGCGACTTGGGCGGCGCGTCCGGGTCGTCCCCGTCGCCCACGGCCAGCAGCACGTGCGCCTCGCGG
Source organism: Kitasatospora sp. NPDC097691 (assembly GCF_040302665.1). Classification (NCBI taxonomy): domain Bacteria; kingdom Bacillati; phylum Actinomycetota; class Actinomycetes; order Kitasatosporales; family Streptomycetaceae; genus Kitasatospora; species Kitasatospora sp. NPDC097691. The sequence goes on from NZ_JBEORY010000023.1 coordinate 4,800, forward strand.
GCGGCCCGGACGGTCTCCGGCCAGCCGGGGTGGCCGAGGTAGGCGGAGGCCGGGGCGTCCGCACCGACCTCGTGCAGCATCTGCACCGCGCGCAGCACCGCGACGTCGACCAGCGCGGCCTCGGCGGAGTCCCGGAGGATCGTGCCCACGTACTTCTCGGCGGACCAGCGGTCCAGCCAGGTGTCCTCGACGAGCCGGTAGACGGCGTCGGTCACGTCCCCGTACCCCTCCCGGGCGGTCAGCCAGGCCTCCTGCTGGAAACCGGGGTCGGACAGCATGTGCAGCGCCGAGCGCAGTCGGGCTCGCCAGCGCCACCAGGGCAGGTCGTTGAGCGGCATGCCGCCCATGGTGCTGGAGCGGTACCCCGGACGAGAAGTGTTTCGGGCGGACCGGTGCGAAGAATCTGTGCTGGCGGACATGGTCAACGATCGTACGTTCCCCGTCCGTTCGTACTCCACTCGCGATCTACACGCGTACCCCTCCGGTCTTCAGTCGTCGTTTGCCGATCGTTCACACTTCGGCCCTCTCTGCTTGTGGCGCCGGGGCTTGGCTGGTTCCCGGTGCGCCGGAGTGCGCCCCAGAGAGGGAGATCGATGACCAGCCGAAGGGACTCGTTCCGGGCCCGTCCCCCGATCGGGCGGCGCGGCCGCCGCCGTCCGATCGCCGCCGCCGCGACCGCCGCGGCGCTGCTCCCCACCCTCTTCTCGGCCTCCGCGTGCGGCGGACCGGCCGATGCGTCCGCCAGCGGCAGCGAGCTGACCGTGATGACCTGGGCCCCGGCCGGGACCGGGTCCGCCGACCGGCCGGGCATGACCGCGCTCGCCTCCGCGATCGGCCAGGACGTCAACATCAAGGGCGGGCTGAACGGCCACCGGCTGCGGGTGATCACCTGCAACGAGCACAACTCCGTCGACGGCGCCCGCGCCTGCGCCCAGCAGGCGGTGGACGCCAAGGCCGTCGCCGTGATCGGCTCCTACAGCCAGTGGGGCGAGGCCTTCATGCCGGTGCTGGAGCGCGCCGGCATCCCGCTGATCGGCGGGTACGGGCTCTCCCAGCCGGAGTTCGCCAGCCCGCTGTCCTACCCGGTGGACGGCGGCATGCCGGCCCTGATCGCGGGCAGCGGCCGCCAGCTGGTGGACGCCGGCTGCAAGGCCGTGGCCCTGGTCCGCCCGGACACCCCGGCCGGTGACAACCTGATCGGCTACCTCGGCACCGCGCTGCGGCCGGCCGGGCTCAAGCTGCTGGACGTCAAGGCGCCCGAGCAGTCCTCCGACTACACCCAGGTGGCCCGCAAGGCGATCGGCAAGGACGAGCCGGGCAACTGCATCACCAGCGCGCTGACCGCCGAGCCGACCGGCAACCTGCTGGACTCCTACCGTCGGCTGAACCCGAAGAACACCCGGATCGCCTCGGTGATCGGCAGTGTGCAGCAGTCGGTGGTCGACTCCACCGGCGGCGACTCCGGACCGCTCAACGGCGCCTACGTCACCAGCTGGTACCCGCCGGAGTCGGCGAAGATCTGGGACGGCCTGCGCTCGGTGGTGCGCGCCGACACCACCGGCGGCAGCACCATCGACGTCGCCGACCCCGGGGTACAGACCACCTGGGTCGCGTACGAGGTGTTCCGGACGGTGGCGCAGAAGCTGTCGGAGGCCGGCAAGCCGGTCACCCCGAAGTCGATCACCGGGCTGCTGGACGCCGGCGAGGGCATCGACACCGGGATCACTCCGCCGCTGAACTGGGGCACCACCAGCATGCTGCCCAGCACGGCGTCGCCCCGGCTGGTGAACACCTGGGTCACCTACCAGGTGGTCAGGAACGGGCGGATGACCCTGCAGCAGCCGGGCTTCGTGGACGTCCGCTGGGTGCTCGCCGGGGGCCGTCCGCCGGCGTGACGCGCGACGGGGGCGGGCCGTCCTCGGCCCGCCCCGTCCGTCGCCCCGGCTACAGGTCGCCGTCGCCGCGGGCGGGCAGACCGGTCTGGCCGGCGATCGTGTTCCAGAGCGGGGAGGCCTGCTTCTTCGCGTTGGTCGCGCTGCCGCTGGCCTGCACGGCATTCTTGTAGTGCTGGTTGTCCTGCTTCTTCGCGTCGCAGGAGGCCTGGGCGTCCTGCGCCCACGCCGCGTACTCGTCGTCGGCCTGGGCCGAGGCGGCCCAGGCCGCGTTCAGCTGCTCGACCAGCTGCTGGCCGCCGGGCAGCTTGTCCGTCTTCAGCTGGCCCAGCTTGGTCTGCAGCTCGCGCCGCTTGCCGGCCGCGGCGGTGAGCACCTGCTGGGACTCCGGCAGCTTGTCGCACTTCTGCACCGAGGCGACCGCGGAGACCACCGAGCTGCGGCTGTCGCTCGCAGTGCCCAACAGGTCCGACAGCGGCTGTGCCTGCGCCTTGACGTCCGGGTCGACGGCGGCGCCGGAGCCGCTCGCGCTCGCCGTGCCGGGGGCGGTGCCGGCGGTGGTGGCGGCCACCGGAGTGGTCTTCCCGCCGCCCTTGGTGTCGTCGCCGCCGCTCATCAGGACGGCGACCAGGATGCCGGCCGCCGCACAGCCCGCCACCACCCCGCCGATGATCAACTTGTTGGACGGGCGGCTGCCGCGACCGGATCCGCCGCCCTGGGTCGCGTCGAAGCCCTGCCCGCGGTCCGGGGCGTAGCCCTGGTTGTGGTCCTGCGCCGGGTGGGCCGGCTGGGGCTGCGCGACCGGCGGGTACCCGTAGCCGGGCGCGGACTGCTGCTGCGGGAAGCCGGGCTGGGCCTGCGGCGCGGGGTAGCCGCCACCCTGCGGATCGCCGACCGGGTACGGCGGCAGGTACTGGGTCTCCGGGGCCGGGTCGCCCTGCGGGACGCCGTACCCGGGCTGCGGCGCACCCCACGGCGCACCCGGCGCGGGCATCGCCTGGCCTGGCATCGGCTGGCCGGCCAGCGACTGGCCACCCATCGGCTGGCCACCCATCGACTGGCCCGGCATCGGCTGGGCGGGCATGGCCTGGGTCGGCAGCGCGTGCGCGCCCTCGCCGAGGTACTCGGGCTGCCCGGACGGCTGCCCCACCGGCGGCACCGCCGAGTGCCCCTGCGGCTGACCCGGCTGGCCCTGGAACTGCGGCTGCCCCTGGAACTGCGGCTGACCCGGCTGGCCCTGCGGCTGGCCGGGCTCGGGGCGGAACAGGTCGTCCAGGTTGAAGTCACCCGAGTTGGGGTACGAGCGGCGCTGACTCAACGCGATTCCTCACCTGTGCAGGACCGCGCGCTGACGGCGGACCACATCTCGTCGGTTCTTGGGAGCATCACAGTTCCTTGGACGTCGCGCCCACGCTACCGGTTCGCCTCACCGGGTGACCACGTGGGCGGGACATCCGTCACGCTCCCTGCACAGACGGTACGGGTCCGCCGCTGGTCAGGCCGCCTCCGCGTCCGCCCTGGCGTGGAACTCGCGGACCACCCGCTGCTCCCGGTAGGGCTCCAGCCGGCGCCGGAACTCGTCCAGGTACTCCACGCCCCGGTTGGAGCGCAGCCCGCTCAGCAGCCGGACCGCCTGGGTGCCCGTCTCGCAGGCGCGTTCCAGGTCCCGCTGCTGCAGCTGGGCGGTGGCCAGCAGCACCAGGTCCACCGCGCGGCGCCGGACCCGGGTCGGCGGGTGCAGGTCGAGCGCCCGGCGGGCGTAGTGCTCGGCCTGGCCGGCCTGCTCCAGGTCCCGGTGGCAGTGGGCCAGCTCGTCCGCGAGGTAGGCGTCGTCGAAGTGGACGATCCAGTCCGGGTCGTCCTCGGGGCGGCGCTTCTCCATCATCTCCAGCGCCCTGGCCGACACCGCCTCGCAGGAGCGGGCGTCGCCGAGCAGGGCGTGGCCGCGGGCCTCGGCGGCGTAGAACATCGCCATCGCCGTCGGGGTGGCCACCGACCTGGCCCCCTCCTGGGCGGCCCGGGCGAGCTGGGCGATCTCCCGCGGGTTGCCGAGGGTGGCCGCCAGGTGGCTCATCGAGGCGGCCAGCACGTAGCCGCCGTAGCCGCGGTCGTCGGCCGCCTGGGCGAGCCGGAGCGCCTGGATGTAGTAGCGCTGGGCCAGCCCCGGCTGCCCGGTGTCCACCGCCATGTAGCCGGCCAGCTCGGTCAACCGGGCCACCGCGGCGAAGAGTTGGCGACCGGTCTCCTCCCGGTAGGCGCCGCCGAGCAGGCCGGAGACCACCGAGTTGAGGTAGTGCACCACCACCGGGCGCACGTGCCCGCTGCCGAAGCGGTGGTCCAGGTCGACCAGCATCGCGGTGGTCGCCCTGATCGCGGACACGTCGGTCGGGCCGACCCGGGGGCCGCCGGTGCGCGCCACCACCGGGTCCGGCGGGGTGATCAGCCAGTCCCGGCTGGGCTCCACCAGCGCGGAGGCGGCGACCGTCGCCCCGGTGAGGAAGTCCCGCCGGCCGACGTCGCTGCGCCAGAGCTCGCAGACCTGCTCCAGGGCGGCGCCCAGCGTCGGGGCGAACTGCAACCCGATGCCCGAGCTGAGGTTCTTGCCGTCCGCCATGCCGATCTCCTCGACCGACACGCTGCGGCCGAGCTTGCGGCCCAGGGCCTCGGCGATCACCGCCGGGGCCTGCCCGCGCGGCTGCTGACCGCGCAGCCAGCGGGCGACGGAGGTCTTGTCGTACCGCAGGTCCAGTCCGTGCTCGGCGCCGCAGAGGTTGACCCTCCGGGCCAGGCCGGCGTTGGAGCAGCTGGCCTCCTGGATCAGTTGCTGCAGACGCTCGTTGGGCTGTCGTGCGACGAGTGGTCTCGCGGCCATTGGGCTTCGCCTCCCCACACCCTCCGGTCCCGGCCGGCGGGCGACGATTCTGCTGATCTGTTGCCGACTGTCCGACCGTCCAAGGAATCTGACACCAGGTTAGCGATCAGCAACGCCAGCGGGATACCCACGGTGACGATCCGCACCCCCCTTGCGCCCTGGGAAATGCTCCCGTGCGCCCCCGCTGCGCCCGGCCTCGGCCGCCCCAACTCGGTCGAGTAACCGGAACGGGTGACATTGCCGGGATGCGCCCAACCGGGCACCTCCGGGCCGTAACCAGGCTCACACACGGTAGTTGAGCAGCGCGTGGAAGACATCCCCGACGCCTCCGGCCAGGACAAGAACGCCGGCCTGCCCCCGCTGCTCATCGAAGCCGTCGGCTACGCCGAGAACCGCCACTGGGAGGTCGCTCCGGGCGCCTGGCTGATCGACGGCGACGGGACCGCCCGCTGCTCTTGCGGCGACCTGCGCTGCACGCTGCCGGGCGCCCACCCGCTGGACGCGGACTGGGCCCGCAGGGCGAGCGCGGGGCCGGGCGCGGTGCGGCGCTGGTGGACCGAGCGGCCCCAGGCCTCGATCCTGCTGCCCACCGGGCGCTCCTTCGACGTCCTGGACGTGCCGGAGACGGCCGGCTGCCTGGCGCTGGCCCGGATGGAGCGGATGGACCTCCAGCTCGGCCCGGTGGCGGTGCTGCCCGCCGCGCCCGGGCGGATCGGCCGCCGGCTGCACTTCCTGGTGCTGCCCGGGGTCGCGGCCAAGCTCCCGGAGATGCTCCGCAAGCTCGGCTGGCCTCCCGGCCGGCTGGACCTGGTCGCCCGCGGCGAGGGGGACTGGACGGTCGCCCCGCCGTCCCGGATCGGCTCCACCGGGTACGCCCAGTGGGCCCGCTCCCCCTCCGCGCTCAACCGCTGGCTGCCCGACGCCGCCGAGCTGATCAGCCCGCTCGCGTACGCCTGCGGCCGCGAGGCGCCGGCCCACCGCGCCGCCCGGGCCGCCCAGCCGGCGGCGGTGGGCTGAGCGGGGCCTCCCCCGCCGGTTCACCCTCCCCTGCACGGCCGCCCTACGCCGATCGGGCGAGGGCGTGCACCGCGCGACACCACGCGCGCGAGTGACGGGCCTTGCCCCCCACCGGGGGTAGGGCCCGTCATACGCATGTCCGGATAAGGCTTCCGTCTACCCGCTGGTCAACCGGAGAAGCCCCTCGTACGAGTGACAGCGCTCAAGGATTGCCATGATCGGCCGAGGGGAGGAATTGCGGTGTGGGAGCGCCGGAGGGTCGCTCGGACGGGGAAGCCGGGCGAGGCGCCGGAGGGGAGCCGGAGGGGACGGGAGGGAGCAGGGAGGGAGCAGGGAGGGAGTGGAGGGGACGGGAGGGAACAGGGAGGGACGGGGAGGACGAGCGGGGCCCGCTGCACGGAACGCAGCGGGCCCCGGTCGTCGTACCGAACGGTGGAGCCTCGGCCCGGGCGGTGGAGCCCCGGGCCGAGTGGTGCAGCCTAGGCCTGGGCGACGAAGACGTGCTGGGCGATGTCCTTGCCCAGCTCCGCCGCGTTCTCCCCGCTGCCGACCAGCACGCCGCCGACGACGCCCGCGTTCACCTTGACCGTGGAGCCCGGCCGGACGCCGGCCCGGCGCAGCGTGCTCATCAGCGCGCTGTCGGTCTGGATCGGCTCGCCGATCCGGCGCACCACGACGTCGGCCCCGGTGTCGCCCGGCTTGACGCTGTCCAGCGGGACGAGCCCGGCGTCGAAGCCCTCGCCCTCGGCCTTGGCGTCGCCCAGCTCGTCCAGGCCCGGGATGGGGTTGCCGTACGGGGACTGGGTGGGGTGACCGAGCATGGCGAGCACCTTGCGCTCGACCGTCTCGCTCATCACGTGCTCCCAGCGGCAGGCCTCCTCGTGCACCTGCTCCCACTCCAGCCCGATCACGTCGACGAGCAGGCACTCGGCGATGCGGTGCTTGCGCATGACGCGCACCGCGAGCCGCCGCCCCTCCTCGGTGAGTTCGAGGTGACGGTCCCCGGCGACCTGGAGCAGACCGTCGCGCTCCATCCGGCCGACCGTCTGGCTGACCGTGGGCCCGCTCTGTTCCAGGCGCTCCGCGATCCGGGCGCGCATCGGGACGATGCCTTCCTCCTCCAGCTCCAGGATGGTGCGAAGGTACATCTCAGTGGTGTCGATCAGCCCAGACATCGCCGCTGGCTCCGTTCTTCGGTGTCCTCATCGCCAATTCTGACGTACCGGGGCGACAACCGGGGCCGCTCGAGGGCTTCCGGTACGGCATTTCGTTCCTGTTGACAGCGGGACCGCCGGGAAGCGACCGTGCTCGCCGTAGCTTTCTCCACCGGCGGTCTGGACCACCCGGACCGCCCCACCCGGCCGGCTCCCTCACCGGCAGAGAGCGGAGGCACCCGATGAACGACCTGGTCGGCAGGTACTTCGACGCCGCGATCGCCCACCTCCAGCGGGTCCGCGAGGAGGAGGCCGACACCATCGAGGCCGCCGCCGCGCTGCTGGCGGAGGCGATGACCGAGGGCCGCCGGGTCTTCACCTTCGGCGCCGGACATTCCTCGCTGCCGGCCCAGGACGTGGTCTACCGGGCGGGCGGCCTGGTCCCGGTGAACCTGCTGAACGTGCCCGGGACGACCGGGGTGACGGTGATGCCCGCTCCGCTGTCGAGCGCCCTGGAGAGGGTCTCCGGGCTGGCCACCGCGACCCTCGACCTGACCCCGGCGACCACCGGCGACCTGCTGTTCGTGATCTCGCTGTCCGGCCGCCAGGTCATGCCGGTCGAGCTGGCCCGCTACGCCCGGGACCGCGGCCTGAAGGTGGTCGGGGTGACCTCGCTGGCCTATCCGGAGGAGGTGCCCTCGGCGCACCCCTCCGGCACCTACCTGAAGGACCACTGCGACGTGGTGCTGGACAGCAAGATCGCGGTCGGCGACGGCGAGCTGACCCACCCGGGCGCCGAGACCACCTTCGGCCCGGTCTCCACCATCGTGACCAGCGCGCTGATGCAGGCCGTGGTCGCCTCGGCGGTCGGCCGGCTGGCCGACCGGGCCGCCGCCGGGGACGCCCCCGCCCCGCCGCTGTTCCGCTCCGGCAACGTCCCGGGCGGCACCGAGTGGAACGCCCAGCAGATGGCCGAGAACGCCGAGCGGGTCCTCTACACCTACTGAACCGCCCACACCCGCCGAACCGCCGCGCCCCGCACGCTGGGTGGCGGCATGAACACGCGGAGTACCGGACAAACCACCGGGCCTTCCCGGCCATTGCGGGCCGCCCGGGGCCGCGCCAGGCGTACCGGGAAGCCCCCCGGGGCAGGAGAGCGGTGCGACCGGAGCGACGGGTGGGGGCCGAAGATGGCGTCTGGGGCGGGGCGGACCGGGTGGGTGCGCGAGCGGGACCTGCTGCCCGGGTTCTTCTGGGCCGCCGACGCGGCCTCGCTGCACGGGCAGCGCCGCTCGGTGCTGCTCTCCGCCTGGGAGCTGGTCCTGCTGGTGGTCGCCGCCGCGACCGGCTCGGCCGACGGCGAGCCCTGGGCCTGGCCGGCCGCCGCCGCCTACCTCGGCGCGGTCGCGCTGGCGGTGGTGATGAGCCGGCAGAACCCGCAGGGCCTCTGGTACGAGGGCCGGGCGGCCGCCGAGTCGGTGAAGACCCTGGTCTGGAAGTACGCCGTCCGGGCCGACGCCTACCAGCCGCCGCCGCGCACCCTGCCGGACGCCGAGGGGCTGTACCGCTTCCAGCTCGGCCGGGTGCTCGGCGCGTTCCGGGACAGCCCGGTGGCCGTGCCGGGGAGCGGGGCGGAGATCACCCCGGCGATGCTCGACCTGCGCGAGCAGCCGCTCGCGGTGCGCCGCGAGGTGTACCTGGGCGAGCGGATCCAGCCGCAGCACGACTGGTACCGCGCCAAGGCCCGCTACTGCGCCCGGGCCGGCCACTGGGCCGGGGTGCTGGGCGTGCTGCTGCCCGCGCTCGGGCTGGTGCTCGCACTGCTGCGGGCGCTCGGCGCGTTCACCTACGACGCGCTGGGCACCGTCTCGGCGGTGGCCGCCTCGGTCACCGCCTGGGCGCAGCTGCGCCAGTACCGGCCGCTGGCCGCCGCGTACGGGCTGGCCGCCGAGGAGCTGGCACAGATCCAGCGCCAACTCGCCGAGCTGGACCTGGATTCGCCGGAGGCCGAGGAGATCTGGGCCCGTCTGGCCCGGGACGCCGAGGACGCGATCTCCCGCGAGCACACCACCTGGCAGGCCCGCCGGGAGGTGCGCACCACCACCGAACGGGAGCAGGAGCAGGAGCAGGAGCACGACCGGGAGCAGGACCGGGACGGCGCCCGGGAGCCGGAGACCGAACGGGAAAACGGAACCGCCCCGGAGCACCGAACCGACCGGGACTGAGGAGGCCGCAGGTGTCGTTACGGATGGTCAAGACCGCGGACGACCGCGCCCTCGCGGTCGAGTCCCTCGGCGACCCGCGCGGCCGGCCGGTGTTCCTGCTGCACGGCATGCCCGGCAGCCGGGTCGGCCCGCACCCGCGCTCCACCGTGCTGTACCGGCTGGGCGTGCGACTGATCTCGTACGACCGGCCCGGCTACGGCGATTCCACCCGGCTGTTCGGCCGCCGGGTGAGCGCGGCGGCGGCCGACGTGCGGGCCATCGCGGACGAGTTCGGGCTGGACAGCTTCGCGGTGCTCGGCCGCTCCGGCGGCGGCCCGCACGCACTGGCCTGCGCGGCGCTGCTGCCGGAGCGGGTCAGCCGGGCCGCGGTGCTGGTGGGCCTCGCGCCGCGCAACGCGACCGGCCTGGACTGGTACGCCGGGATGACGCCCTCCAACGTCCGCGCCTACCGGGAGGCCGAGCGCGGGCACGGCCGGATCGCCGACGCGATGGAGTTCCGCTCCCGGCAGATCAAGGACGACCCGGTCCGGCTGCTGAACGGGCTGCGCACCGAACTCTCCCCCGCGGACCGGGAGGTGGTGGCCGACAGCGGGCTGCGGCGGATGCTGCAGAGCAACTACGTGGAGGCGTTCCGGCACGGCGCGGACGGCTGGATCGACGACGTGCTGGCCTTCACCGCCGACTGGGGCTTCGAGGTCGGGTCCATCCGGGTGCCGACCTGGCTCTGGCACGGCGCGGACGACCAGTTCTCGCCGGTCGACCACTCCCGCTGGCTGGCCGACCACATCCCGTCCGCCGAGCTGTTCCTGGAGCCCGGCGCCGCGCACTTCGGGGCGTTCCGGGTGATGACCACCGCCCTGGCCTGGGCGGCGGGTTAGCCCGGCCGGTCGGCCCGGGCGGGTCGGACCGCACCGGCTCGGCGCCGTAGCAGCTCGGGGCCGAACCGGGTCAAGACCGCACCGGGTCGAGACCGCACCGGCTCAGGGCCGCATCGCTCGGGCCCGCACGGCTCAGGGCCGCACCGGGGTGAGCGGCTCCGCGCCGCCGAGCACCGCGAGGACGTTGTCCACGGCCAGGCCGCCCATCGCCTGCCGGGTGGCGACGGTGGCACTGCCGAGGTGCGGGGCCAGCACCGCGCGCTCCTGGGCGAGCAGCGCGGCCGGGACGGCGGGCTCGTGCTCGAAGTTGTCCACGGCGGCGGCGAACAGCGCCCCGGACTCCAGCGCGGCGGCCAGCGCCTCCTCGTCCACCACTCCGGCGGTCATGCTGACCACCACCGCGCCGCGCGGCAGCAGCGCCAGCCGGCGGGCGTCCAGCAGGTGCCGGGTGGCGTCGCCGAGCGGGCAGGTGACGACCAGCACGGTGGAGGTCGCGAGCAGCTCCTCCAGCGGCTTCCAGTCGGCGCCCGCGGCCTGCTCCGACGGCAGTTCGCGGCGGTTGTGGTAGCTGACCGGCATGTCGAAGGCGCGGGCCCGACGGGCCACCGCCTGCCCGATCCGGCCCATGCCGAGCACGCCCAGCGGGGTGCCGGCCAGCTCCAGGCCGAGCAGGAAGTTCGGCGCCCAGGTCCAGGGCGCGCCGGAGCGCAGCAGCCGCTCGCCCTCGCCGAGCCGGCGGGTGGCGGCCAGCAGCAGCGCCCAGGCCATGTCGGCGGTGGCGTTGGTGAGCACGCCGGGGGTGTGCGAGACCGGCACGCCGCGCTCGGCGCAGGCGGCCAGGTCGATGTTGTGGTAGCCGACCGCGTGGTTGGCGACGATCCGCAGCCCGGGGCCGGCCGCGTCGAGGAACTCGCCGTCCACCCGGTCGTCCAGGGTGGTGAGCACGGCCCGCCGGCCGCGGACGGCGGCGAGCAGCTCGGCCCGGTCCATCGCCTGGTCGGAGTCGTGGTGGGTGACGGCGTGGTGGGCGGTCAGCCGTTCGATGACGCCGGGTGCGAGGCGCCGGGTGACCAGGACCGGGGGCGGGGTGTCGACCATGGTTCGGCAGCGTACCCCGCCCCCTTCCCCGGCTGGACCGGCTGGACCGGCTGGACCGGCTAGACCGGCTGCGGCTCCAGGTCGCGGTTGATCCGCTTCCAACCGCGTGCCGACACCGTGTTGGGGTGCTCCTCGCCGAACTGCCGGATCAGCTCGGCGATCGACCGCGAGCGCAGCTCGGCGGCCTGGGTGTGCCGGCCGGCCGTCCGCAGGGTGACCGCCAGGTTGGCCTCGCAGGCCACCGCGTCCGGGTGCTGCGGCGAGTAGCGCTCGCACAGGCCCTGGTACGCGGCCCGGCCGAGCTGTTCGGCGAGCGCCAGCTGCCCGTCGTCACCGTAGGCGTTGGCCAGGTTGATCATCGCGTTGAGGGTGTACGGGTGTTCCGGCCCGACCGAGCCGGTCAGCCCCTCGACGGTGAGCCGGCCGCGCTCGATGGCGCCCTGGACGTCGCCGCTGCCGCGCAGGTAGATGCCGAGGTTGTTGGCGCAGGCCAGGGTGAACGGGTGTTCGTCGCCGAACAGCCGCCGGTGGCCTTCGAAGACGGTGGCGCAGAGGTCGCGGGCGGCCTCCTTGTCGCCGGAGGCGCTGTGGTCGGCGGCCAGGTTGAGCGCGCAGGCGAGCGCGTCGGGGGCGTCGGCGCCGTAGCGCTCCAGGTAGCGCTCGTAGGTCTCCTTGGTGATCCGGCGGGCTTCGGCGAGCTGGCCGATCCGGCGCAGTGAGACGGCCAGCGACTTGGCGTTGCGCAGGTTCTCCGGCAGGTCCGGGTCGAGCACGTCGCCGAGGTCGGAGGTGACCTCCTGCAGCAGGTCCACCGAGCCCCGGTAGTCGCCGAGTTCCCGCAGGTCACGGGCCAGGTTGGACTTGGTGGACAGGGTGTAGGGGTGCCTGGGGCCGAGGACGGCGGTGCGCCGGTCCAGGGTCTCCTGGTCGAGTTCGCGGGCGGCTTCGCTGTCGCCGACCAGCCGGTAGTCGATCGCCAGGTTGTTCGCCATGGAGAGCGTGCGCGGGTTGTCGTCGCCGAACAACTCGCGGAACTGGTCGAGGATCTCGCGATCGAGGTCGAGCGCGGCCTGGAACCGGCCGAGCGCCCGGCGGTCGGCGCCGAGCGAGCCGGCCGTCATCAGGGTGTACGGGTGGTGCTCGCCGAGCAGCGCCCGCTGGCGCTCCAGGGTGGACTCGTCCAGGGCCAGCGCCTCGGCGTAGTTGCCCTGGGAGCGCAGCACGTTGGCGAGTTGGAAGCGCAGCAGGAGGGTCTGCCGGTCGTCCTCGCCGAGCTTGCTGGTCCACTCCGCGTCGAGGGCGTGGCCGAGGTCGCGGGCGCGGTCGAGTTCGCCGCGCTTCCACAGGTAGCGGACCCGGTCGATGAGCAGCTGGCGGGTGTCCGCCTCGTCGCAGTTGTGCGCCTTGGACGGCGACAGGTGCGGCCAGATCTCGTCGAAGGCGGGCCAGTTGGCCGGGTCGTCGGTGTCGCCGAGGACGGGCCGGGCGCCGGTGAGGATGCGGTGCACCTCGTGGACGGCGATCTCCTGCTCGTCGGCGGTCATCCCGGCCCGGATCACCGCCTGGACCAGTCGGTGCACCTGGAAGCTGTTGCTGCCGGCGTCGACCTTGGCCAGCGCGTACCGGCCGATCGCCTGGATCACCTTGCCCAGCATGAACTTGTCGCTGAGGTCGGCGTCGTACTTCACCAGCGCCCTGATCATCTGGTCGCTGTAGAACAGGTTCATCGAGATCGGCTCGGGTGCGAAGAAGGCGCACAGCTGCAGCAGCCGCACCGCCGCCGGGGACTGCTGGCGCAGCCGTCCGATCGAGACGTTCCAGGTGGCCGCGACGGGGGTCGGGTAGTCGGCGGGGCGGCCGACGGCGAGGGCGCGGGCCGCCTCGGCGTGCAGCTGGGCGACGTAGGTCTCCACCGGGGTGCCGGTGGTGTCCAGCCAGGCGGCGGCCACCTCGACGGCCAGCGGCAGGTCGCCGACCGCCTCGGCGACCCGGTCGGCGTCCGGGCGGGAGAGGCTGCGGGCGCGCCGGCACAGGTGCTCGACGCTCTCGCCGCGGGTGAAGACGTCGACCTCCAGCGCCTCGGCGTGCCCGGTCCAGGCCTGGTTGCGGGAGGTGACCAGGATGTGGCCGGAGCCGCCGGGGAAGAAGCGGCGGATCTCGGCGGGTTCGTCGGCGTTGTCGAAGATCAGCAGCCAGCGCGAGGTGGGCACGCCGCGGCGCAGTGCCTCCCGGGCGGCCTCGGCGGCCTCGGTCACCGAGTCGCCGACGCGCAGGCCCAGTCGGCGGGCGAGTTCGGCGAGCGCCGGGGCGACCAGCTCGGTCTGCTCGGCGTCGATCCACCACACCAGGTCGTAGTCGGACATGAAGCGGTGGGCGTACTCCAGCGCCACCTGGGTCTTGCCGACGCCGCCGAGCCCGTACAGGGTCTGCGGGGTCGGCAGGACGGCCGCCATGCCGCCGCGCAGCTGGTTGCGCAGCTGTTCCAGGACGGCGGAGCGGCCGGTGAAGGAGGGGTTGCGCGGCGGGACGTCCCACACGGACGGCTTGCTGCCGGGGAAGCGCGGCCCGCCGTTGGGGGCGTCGTCGAGCGCCACGTCGCCGCGGCCGAGCGCGCGCAGCAGGCTCTGGATCGACTGGGTCTCGTCGCGGCCGACCAGGTCGACGGGGTTGCGGTTGCTGAACGGCGCGGTGAGCCGGACGTCGCCGACCCGGACGGGCAGCAGCTGGCGCCGGGTGCCGGACGGGTCGGAGCTGACCACCGATTCCCACAGCGCCCGTGCCTGCGGGGAGCGCTGGTAGGCGGGCGAGAGCACGGCGACCGTGCGGAAGGCGGAGTCGATGCCGCGTTCGGTCTCCTCGCGCGGGTCGGTGCCGGCGCTGAGGTCGCGCGGCAGGACCCGGAAGCCCGCCCGGGTGAGGACGGACTCGATCCAGTCCGCCCACATCCGGTCCTCGGGGACGTAGGAGAGGTAGAGGTCGGCGGGGACGGACGGGCGGCGGCGGGTGAACGCGTCCACGTAGCGCAGCCGGACCGTCTCGTCCACCGCCGGCAGGCCGGAGACCCGGCCCTCGGTGATCATGGAGGTCAGCCGCTCGCAGGCGGCCAGCATGGAGGTGGGCGTGCCGGTCTGGTCGCCGAAGGTGGCGAGGATCTCCTCGTAGGCGTAGAACGGCCGGTACGGGATCTCCACCGAGCCCCAGTACTGGGCGAGTTCCTCCCCGCCCAGGCCGGACGGCAGGCCGTCGAAGCGGACCCGGGCGAGCGCGCGGCCGGCGTCCGCCTTCTCCTTCTCGCCCTCGTCGATGCGCATCGGGACGGGCAGGATGCGGATGCCGCGCTCGCGGTAGCGGTCGTGGATGTGCTGGGCGATCCGGGAGGCGCCGTCGATGGACTGGTCGCTCAGGGTGAAGCAGACCACCAGGTCGTCGGGCATCTGGACGGTGCAGATCTCGGCGATGTCGGACAGGCCGGTGCGGGAGTCGATCAGCACGTAGTCGTAGCGCTTGGCCATGTCGGCCTTGAGGGCGTCGAAGAACTGCCCGCCGTCGAAGCGGTCGTAGAAGATGTCCCAGTCGAGGTGGGTGACGGCCTCGGAGTAGTCCCGGTTGAACTGGCCGGCGGAGAGGAAGTCCAGGCTGCCGCCGGCCGGGAAGTACGGCCAGGTGAGCGACAGCGCGTGCGGGTGCACCCGGGCGAAGTCCAGGTGCCAGCCCTCGGCGTGCTCGACCGGACGCAGCGCCTCCTCGCGGTACTCGGCGATCAGGTCCATCATCCCGGTGGTCCCGGCGAGGGATGCCGGGTCGAGGAAGGGGTGGAAGAACTTGGCCAGGCCGGGCGCCTCCAGGTCCCAGTCCACGGTGAGCACGCGGAAGCCGTTGGCGGCCAGGATCCAGGCCGTGTTGGCGAGGGCCATGGTGCGGCCGGTGCCGCCCTTGTAGGAGTAGAAGGTGATGATCCGGCCGTTGCGGTCCTGCTCCGCGGCCTGCCGCTCGGCCTCCCGCTGGGCGGCCAGGTCGGCGGCGGTGAGGCCCCCGAGGCGGAGGTTCCTGGTGCGGTTCTCGGTCATCGGTTTCCTCGTCCTCCCAGGGGCGCCATCCCGTCATCGGGGTCATCGCCGTCGTCGCGGTACGGGTCGTGCTCGCGGTACGGGTCGTTGCGGTGGCCGGGGCGGTTGCCCGGTCGGTCGCCGGGGCGGTCGCGGTGGCCGTCGTCCGGGGCGCCCCGACCGTCGCCCAGGGCGCCCCGGCCGTTGTCCTGGACGCCCCGGCCGTTGTCCTGGCGCCGGTCCTCGTCGAAGGGGTCCGGCCCGGATCCGTCCGGTCCGTAGCCGCCTCCCCCGCGCCGGAACGCGTCCCGCAGGCTCGGCCGGGGCGGCGGCGGTTCCTCCGGCTCGGCCCTGGTCCGCCCCTCGAAGGCGTACTTGGCCTTCATCGCGGCCCGGGGCAGTGCGTCGTCGAAGTCCTCCAGCGAGTGCAGGCCGGTCGGGCCGGTCACGCCGAGGAAGCTGGGGCGGCTCGCGCGCCGGGTGATGCGCAGCGCGTCGTCGCTCAAGTCGCCCAGTTCGCCGGATTGTTCCTCGCACTCCGGGTCGTCGGCGTTCCACGGCTCCAGGACGCTCACCCAGGTGGCGTCCGAGCGGTCGAAGCGCCGCACCAGCTCGCGCCGGCGCGGGTCGCGCAGCGCCCACCGGTCGAGCAGCAGCAGGCCGGGGGCCTCGGCGTTGCCCCCGATGATCGACTCGACCTCGTCGTCGAACTCGTGCACGGTCGGCTGGAAGCCCAACTGCCGCGCCAGGCGGACCGCGTGCTGGGCGATGGGCGAGCCGACCGGCCGGTACGGGTGCCAGTCGGTGCGCCGCTCGCCGTAGTAGTCGGGGTTGCGGTCGGCCGGCAACTCGCCCTGGTGGTAGGCGAGGACGGAGATCCGCAACTGCTTGGTGGGTGCGGTGACGTTGAACGCGCTGGGCTGGGCGTTGAATTCGAGCCGTCGCCCGATCGGGATCACGGTCTCCTCCGCCACCTGCACGATCCGGGCCGCCAGGCGGTGCACGGCCAGCTCGTACGCGGAGCGGAAGTAGCTGAGCTTCATCAGCGCGTACAGGCCCTCGGTGGCGTAGTCGGGGCCGAAACTCGCGTGGTTGAACTGGAGTTCACTGGCCACCCTGGGCAGCCGGTAGCGGCTCATCGGCGCCCACAGCACCGGGACGATGCCGCTGGTGCGCTCGGAGTCGAGGTTCGCCGGGTAGACCGGGCGGCGGGTGAAGGCGTGCCACTCCTGCCCGCACGGCACGCTGTTGAAGTACCGGGGGGAGTAGAGCGGCACGAACACCCGGCAGCTCGCCAGCTCGTCGGACAGCCGATCGGCCCACAACTCGCCCTGGTGCATGGACTCGTCCATGAAGCCCACCGGCACCCCGTCGGGCACGGTGGTCAGTTGGAGCACCGCTTCGCAGAGGTCCCGGTACAGCTGCCGGACCCAGTGGTTCGGGTCGCCGGCGCCACGCGCACCGGCTTTCGGGGTGTGCGCGTAGGAGAGGAAGAAGTACGGCCGGGTGTCGTCCTCGTCCCAGCCCCGGTCAGTCACACGCGCCTCCCCCGGGCCCGTCGGCAACCTGCCTCCCGCAGCCCCCGTGCGGCGGGGCTTCAGTGTAGGAACGACTGACACCCCAATGGAATAGCACAACGACTCGCACGAATTGACATGACCGAAACGATGCCGCTGCCTTCGTCGCAGGAGCAGTACCCTCGTTCCGGCCGTCGCGAACGATCAGGAGGGGTGTCCGTGGAACACCTGGAGTGGCACAGGTCCAGCGTCAGTGGGGATGCGACCGACTGGCTGGAGATCGCCGCCGAGGGCGACCTCGTGCACATCCGCGGGTCCGACGACCCCGCCCACGTCGTCACCACCACCCGAACCAAGTTCCTCGCCTGGGTCCGCGGCGCCAAGGCCGGCGAGTTCGACCACTTCGTCGCCTGACCGGCCCCTGCCCGTCCCCTTCAGGCGGTGTAGCGGGCGGCCAGGGCCCGCACCGTCGCGGCGATGCGGTCGCGAAGTTCGGCCGGTTCCAGTACCTCGACGTCGGTGCCGAGCCGCAGGAACTCGCCGTGCGCGTGGTCGATCGACTCGATGGGCACCCGGGCCTCCGTCCGCCCTCCCCCGCCCGCGGGTGCCACGCCGAGGCGGCGGGCGCCCTCCGGGGTGAGCCGGACCAGGGCCTCCCCGGTGTGCAGTCGCGCCCGGAAGGCGTCCAGGTAGCCCGCCCAGTACGCGCCCAGGTCGAACCCGTCCGGTACGACGAACTCCTCGTCCTGCTCCCGGAGTCCGATGATCTGATCGACCCGGTAGGTCCGCAGCCCGGACGGCCCCGCCGCGACCAGGTACCAGCGCCCGGCCTTGAGCACCAGCCCGTACGGCTCCACCCGCCGCTCGATCTCCTCCGGCGCCCGCCAGCGCCGGTACCGCAGGACCACCGCCCGCCGCGCCCACACCGCGGCGGCGACGCCGGCCAGGTGCGGGGTGGCGTCCGCGCCGCCGTACCAGCCCGGGGCGTCGAGCAGGAAGCGCTCCTGGATCCGCCCGGCGTGCTCGCGCAGTCCGGCCGGAAGGGCGGCCCGCAGCTTGAGCTGGGCGGCGGCGAGCGCCTCGCCGAGGCCGAGCTCGGCGGCGGCGCCCGGGAGCGCGGCGAGGAAGGCGGCCTGCGCCTCGTCCGCGGTCAGCCCGGTCAGGCGCGTCCGGTAGCCGTCCACCAGCCGGTAACCGCCGGCGTGCCCGGCGTCGCCGTAGAGCGGGATGCCGGCCGCGGCGAGCGCCTGGACGTCCCGGTAGACCGTGCGGACGGAGACCTCCAGCTCCCCCGCCAGCTGCTCGGCCGTCATCCGCCCGCGGTTCTGCAGCAGCAGGAGCAGGGTGACCAGCCGACTCGCGCGCACGGCGCCAGTATCCACTGACGGGGGATGTCAGGGGACCGCCCCTAGCCTGCGGCGCATGACCATCGTCGAGCTCCGCCAGTACACCCTGCACCCCGGCGCGCGGGAGGCCCTGATCGAGCTGTTCGAGCGCGAGTTCGTGACCGGACAGCAGGCGGTCGGCATCACCGTCGGCGGCCGCTTCCGCGACCTGGACGACCCGGACCGCTTCGTCTGGCTGCGCGCCTTCCCCTCCATGCCCGAGCGCCGCCGAGCGCTGGAGGCCTTCTACGGCGGCCCGGTCTGGCGGGCACACCGCGACGCGGCCAACGCCACCATGGTCGACAGCGACGACGTCCTGTTGCTGCGCGGCCCCGGCTTCACCCCGGCTCCGGGCACCCGCGAGGTGCTCGCCACCGTCTGCCGCCCCGCCGACGCGGACGCCTTCGACACCTACGCCGCAGGGAATCTGAGCCCGGCTCATGCGCTGCACCGCACCGAGCACGCCGAGAACGACTTCCCCCGACTGCCCGTCCGCACCGGCGAGGACGTCCGGATCTGGTTCGGCCCCGCCGAACCGGCACCCTGGCCCTTCCGGCGGCTGCGACTGGGGCCCGTGACGCCGTAACAGCGACCCGCAGAGCGTTCACCCTCATCCCATTGCAATGCAAAGGGGTGAGGGTTGTTGCATTAAGTCTGCGCCCAGCGCAACGATTTCTCCGCCTTAACCTGCAGTGATGGAATTTTGAGGCAACGATGCTGTTGCCGGACTTCTGAACGCAACGTAGCTTTTCCGTTGTCAGAAACACCGGCCGGACGCCCCGGCCGGGTCCCGCAACCGAACACCGGAGAGCATGATGCAGAAGTTCGACACCCCCGCCGCGATCACCGCCGTGCTGGACATCCCGGCCGGCCGCGTCCAGCTGATCGCCGCCGACCGCGCGGACACCACCGTCGAGATCCGCCCCGCCGACGCCGGCAAGAACCGCGACGTCCGGACCGCCGAACAGACCACCGTCAGCTACACCGACGGCGTCCTGAGCGTCCGGGTCCCGGAGGCCGAGAACCTGCTCTTCGGCCCCGGTTCGGTGGAGGTCACCGTCCAGCTGCCGGCCGGCTCCGCCGTCGAGGCCAAGGCCGCCTCCTCCGAGCTGCGCGTCGTCGGCCGCCTCGGCGACCTCGCCTTCGACGGCGCCTACCGCCGGATCAAGATCGACGAGGCCGCGAGCGTGCGCCTCACCGCCGTCGACGGCGACGTCGAGATCGGCCGCCTCACCGGCCCCGCCGAGATCAGCACCAACCGCGGCGACATCCGCATCACCGAGGCCCACCGCGGCACCGTCGTCCTCGGCACCCAGCTCGGCAGCATCACCGTCGGCGCCGCCCCCGGCATCTCGGCCGCCCTGGACGCCGCCACCGGCCACGGCCGCATCGCCAACGCCCTGCGCAACGACGGCACCGCCGAGCTCGACATCCGCGCCACCACCCCGCAGGGCGACATCACCGCCCGCAGCCTCTGACCCCTCGTTCCCGGCCCCGGTGGCGCGTCAGCCCGACGACCCCACCACCATCGTCACCACCACCCGCGCCAAGCTCGACGCCTGGATCCGCGGCGCCGGGGCCGGCGAGTTCGACCGCTTCGTCGCCGGCTGAGCTCCTATCCCCGCACCCCGGGCGTTCCGGGGCTCGGGGAGGCGAGCTGCTGCCGGGGCTCGGGGGGCAGCTGCGTCAGGGGGACGCTCCCTTCCGGCAGCGGCGAATCCGAGAAGTAGCCGATCCGCATGGGTGCACCGCCCGGGCTCGCCGCAGGTGCCAGCGCCAGTGCCGCGCCGATGGTTGCGATCGCCACGATCGCCTTCAGATCCCGCGCCACTGTTCCTCGACCTCCAGAGACACACCGAGCACGCAGAGCGATGCCAGTTATACCCTGCGCGCTCGCTCGCGCCGCCCGGTACCGGCGCGTGAGAAGTCGACCCGGCCGACTTCTCACGCGCCGACGGCCCTCGGCGGTGCGGGCTCAGGTGCGGGCGCGGGCTCAGGTGCGGGCGCGGGCCCAGGTGCGAATGCGGGCTCAGGTGCGGGTCCGGGCTCAGGTGCGGGTGCGGCGCAGGATCTGCTCGGCGAGGTCGACGGCCTCCCGGACCGGGATCAGGCGGCAGTCCGCGCCGCCGATGCGAGCGGTGGTGACGCCGCGGCCGGTGCGCAGGACCTCCTCGCCGAGGCGGCCGAAGTGGAGGTCGTCCAGGTCGGGCGCCTCGAAGGTGGTCCAACCGCGCTCCCCCACGCAGCGGTACTCGCGGACGGCGACGTCGGGCATGCGGAGGTCGGCCAGGTGGAAGGCGGTGAAACGGTCCATCGGTACGCCGATCATCAGTACCCGGGCGTCCAGGTCGTAGAGCCGGCCCAGCGGCGAATCGACGCCCAGGTGACACTCGTCCGGGTGGCGGCCGGTGATCTCCTGCGCGCGACGGCCCACCGCCGCCCAGGAGGTCTGCGGGTGGCGGCTGCGGAACGCGCCGCGGTGCGTACGGATCGCCTCCGACAGCGTCCCCATGGTGGGTGACGCGGGGGTGGCGGCCGGGTCGAACCTCGGCATCCCGGCCAGGTAGTCGTCCACTTCCGCCGGGGAGAGACCGACGGTGGCGGACTGGTGGATGCGCGAGGTCGCGGAGTTCTCGGGGGTGGCCGTGTAGGCGACCAGGGTGCCCTCGGGGCCCAGGACGTCCAGCAGGGCGTCGATCACGCCGGCGGCCCCGCCCGGCACCGGGCCGAGCGCACGCAGGGACGCCTGGACGTGCAGCACCGTGCCCGCACGGACCCCGAGGTCGGCGAACTCGCGGGCGAGCGGGCGGATGTGGGTCCGGACGGGTGAGGCGACAGGTGGGGTGACGGGCGGACGGACGGGGTCTGCGACGGCGACGCTGCCGACACGCGGTTCGGTGAGGATGACGGTTCCCCGGGGTTGAGGGCCCCGGGTGAGGGAGGTCCCGGGGCAGGGCGGAGTGGGAGGTCAGACTCCGGCCCGCTCCCGTCGCGCCCGGTCGGCCGCCTGCTCGGCGGCGGCGGGCAGCGGCAGGGCGAGCCAGGGTGCCACGGTGGCACGCATGCCGTCGGCGAAGCGCAAGCCGGTCCCGGTCAGGGCCCCGGTCTCGGCCAGCCGTTCCACGGCCTCGGCGGTGTACCGCCGCCAGAGCGCGAACTGTGCGCGCGCCCGGTCGGCGGCCTCGCCCGGCAGCCCGTCGTACGCCAGGGTTCGGGTGCCCCAGTACTCGGTGACGGCCAGGTGGGCGTACGTGCCTTGGAGGAGCCCTTCGAGCGGCCGGGGGTCGGGCCGCCAGGGGGCGAAGTACAGCGCCGTGTCGGCGCGGTCGTACAGGTCCATCAGGTCCAGCACCGCGCCGAGTTTGACGTGCTGGAACTCGTGCGCGAGCAGCAGCGCGAGCGTCGGCGCGGTGGCCGGCCGGGCGATGCCGACCGCGCCGTACGCCTGTCGGGCCGCCGAGCTGACGTCCCGGCCCGCCGGGCCCGGCCGCAACGGGGTGACCGTCGCCAGTCCGGTCCGGATGCCCTCGGCGTACTCGGGCAGGTCCCGCCCGAGCAGCTCCCAGGCCTCGCGCAACGCGCCCGTCCAGTCGAGCAGTTCGCCGTCCGGCAGCCGGTCCGCCACCGGGTGGTCGTGGCAGTCGCGCAGGGGGTCGGCGTCCTCCAGGGCGACCGTCCAGCCGCCGGCCAGCCGGATCCGCCGCAGCGGCTCGTCCAGGGCCGTGCGCACCGTGCCGTCGCCGGCCCGTACCTCGAAGCCGTCCGGCCGTCCGGTGACCACCGCCTCGCCGTCGGGCAGGGCGATCCGTCCGAGCGTCGGCAGGTGCAGCCACCCGCCCCGCACCGGCACCGCCACCGCGTCCCCCCGCCCGGCCCGGACCACGGCGGCCGCGGCCAGCGAGGCCAGCGGGCCGAGCCCGACCGGCAGGTCTCCGGCGAGCCGTCGGGCCGCCCAGGCGCGGGCGTACGGGTGGGCGAGGACGGCGTCCACGGCGGCGGGGGCCTCGACGTCCAGCTCCGACAGCAGGGCCCACGCCTCGGGGCGCCCCTGTCCGGAGGCGTCCCAGGCGGCGGCCAGCATCGCCCGGGTGAGGGCGAGTTGGGAGCGTCCGAGCGCGGCGACGGTGTCCGCGCCGCCGTAGCCCCGTGCGAGTTCGTCGAGTTGCGACGACGTGAGCGCGCCGGGCAGCAGCGGATCGGTACCGGGCGGCAGCTCGCGGCCGGGGGCCGGCTCCCCGCCCTGGGCCGGCACGGCAGCCGAACCGGCGCTCCCCGCAAGGCCGTTGATGAACGTCATGAGATCACCGCAGTAGACGGAGGGATGGTCGAAGCTGCCTCCTCCATCGTCGCTCCGGAATCGGTGGGCGTACAGCCCGCCTCCGCAGGAGCGCACGACGGAGCAGGCGCGGCAGGCCTCGCTCAGTCCGGCCAGGCCGGACTGGCGGGCGGCGATGCCGGGGTGGCGGGCCAGGTCGTCGAGGCTGTGCGCGAAGACGTTCAGCCCGGTGGCCGGCGCGCCGTCGTACGCGGTCTTCAGGCTGTCGGCCTGCTCGAAGGTGCCGTCCGTCTCCAGGACCGCCAGGTCCGAGGGCTCCAGCCCGAGCGACTCGGTGAGGCTGGAGAACCCCCGCAGGGTGCGGTGCACGGACTCGAAGGTCCGCACGGCGAACGGCCGCCCGTCCGCCTCCCACAACCGGTGGACGGTCAGCAGCCAGTCGGCGTACGGCGTGGCACCCAGGGCGGCGGGACGTTTGGGCTGCTCGTCCCAGGTGGCATGCGGGAGCAAGAAGTCGACGGCGGGAGGGCGGAGTTCGGCCAGGGCGCGGTACACGGCCACCGGGTCGTTCTCGACGTCCATCGTGCAGAGCAGCCCGGCGAAGAGGTGCCGGAACTCGGGCTCGTTCAGCAGCGCGACCGCCCGCAGCACCTGCGGATGGCTGCTGCGTCCGTCGGCGAAGCGCCGGTGGCGGTCGTTGGCGGCCTTGTCGCCGTCCAGCGAGATGCCGACCTTGACGTCCAGTTCCGCGAACAGCGTGCAGAAGGCGCGGCTCAGCAGCACACCGTTGGTGTGGATGCGCAGGTCGAGCGTGCAGCCGGGCGGGAGCGCCGCCCGGAACGCCTCGGCGGCGCGGCGCAAGCGGTCCGGGCCGGCGAGCAGGGGTTCTCCCCCGTGCAGGACGACCCGGACGGCGGGCAGCCGGTGGGCGGCCGCGTGCTCGCCGATGCGTTCGGCGGCCTTGGCCAGGATCCCGTCCGCGATGACCTTCGGGCGGGAGCTCCAGCTGCGGTCCGCGTGCTCGTAGACGTAGCAATGGTCGCACGCAAGATCACATCTGCTATGGATCTTGACCACGAACTGCGTCAAGGGCAGCGGAGTTGACGTCGTCATGGAACTTTTCGGGGATCCGTTCGGATCGGTCGGCTCGGTCTGGTCCGGCTCGGCGGTACGGGCGGGTCAGATCGAGGAGTTGAAGGCCGCGACCGGCACGAGGCCGGATTCCGCACCGGGGAGTGCGCGCTGGATGCGGGCGGCGAGTTCCTCCGCTCCGAGGGCGGCGAGATCGGCGAGGGACGGGCGTTCCGGCGTCTCCTGAGTCTCAGTGAGCTTGCCGGCCGGCCTGGTGCTGGTTACCGGAGTCATATTCGTTTCCTTAGGCGCGGTTAGGACCTGCCGAGGGTGGGTAAGCCCACCCAGTTGCGACCCAATGTAGTGCCCGCAGAGTCTCCGCGCGGCACGTTGTGGACTCACATTGGACTCCCGTCGGGCTCGCCAAGCGGCCGACGTCGTACGACGGGCGCGGAGCCCCGAGATTTTCACTCAAACAGCGGTCGCGCACTTCGCCCTGGCGCGCGCCGAAGCGCGCCGCCGGGGTACGCACCCGGGTAAGCGTTCGAGTCCGCCGGTTGATTCCCCTCATCCGCGGACGGGGCCGGAGCGCCGACCTCAGCACCTCCGAGCGGCACCGCCACCGAGTTCGCGCACGGAACGAATCAGCTCGTCCAGGAACTCCCTGCCGTGCACGGTCAGTTCACCACAGTGCAGCAGAGTGTCGGCAGCCGCCAGGGTGTGCCCCCGCCACCGCGTGAACTCCCGCTCCGCCCGCCCCGCCCCGGCCGCTCCCGTGCCCACACCCCCGGCGGCCTCCGCGCACCAGAAGTCCGCGACGCCCAGGTGCGCGTACGTGCCCTGCAGCAACGCCCCGGCCGGCCGCAGGTCGGGCCGCCAGGGGGCGTGGTAGACGGCCGGGCCGTTGGGCCGGTGCAGCGGCACCAGGTCCAGCAGGGCGCCGAGTTGGACGTGCAGGAACTCGTGGACCAGCGCCAGCGCCAGCAGCACCGGATCCTCCGGCAACGAGGCCGCCACCGCCCCGTACGCCCGGCGGGCCGCGGCGCTGACCGCCTCCCCGCCGGGGGCGGGACGCAGCGGGACGATCGTGCTGACGCATGCCGCGACCGCCTCCGCGTGACGCCGGTGGCGGCGCACCAGGATCCGCCACGCCTCGGCCAACCGCTCCTCCCAGCAGGCGAGTTCGGCGTCGTCCAGCGGCCCGGCCGGAGGGCGGCCGTAGTCCACCCGGCGCGGCCCGACGTGGTCGACGGACGGCGCCCAGCGCAACCCGTCGCACTCCAGTGCCGGCGCCCGGCCGGCGCCGTCCCGGAGGAAGTCCTCCAACCCGCCCAACCCGCCCAGCCCGCCCGGACCGTCCGGTACGTCCGCACCCGCCGCGACGCCACGCAGGCAGTCGGCTGCCCAGGCGTCCAACTCCGGCCGCAGCAACACCTCTTCCCACCGCGCCCGATCCTCCCGCTGCAGCGCCCGCACCCGCGCGTACGCCTCGCGGTAGCCCTCGTGGTCCGGCGCCGCCCGGCGCAGCGCGAGCAGCAGCAGCGCCCGCTTGCTCAACTGCCCCGCGCGCAGCAGCCGGACGGCCTCCGGCCCGCCCCGGGCGCCCGCGATCGCCCGGAACGTCGCCCGGTCCACGCCGTGCCGCGGCAGCCCGTCCGCCCCGCGCGCGCCCGGCACCCAGGCCACCACCGCCTCTTCCGTACCCGCCACTGCTCCTCCTCCTCGCGTGCCGCACCGGCCCCGTCCGCCCGCAGTCTCCCCCCGGCGCACCGGACCATCCGGTCAACGGACACGCATGACCCGAACGGACGAACCCACCCCGTCCAGCCCCCTCCCGAGCCCCCCGCTACCGGGCCCCGCGCAGCGGCACCCCCACCTCCGCCACCCCCTCCCGCAGCCGCCCGCCGATGTGCCGGACCAGCCGGTCCAGGTCCGCGCAGTACACCGACGGGTGCCCGAACCCGTCGCCCGCCCACCGGTGCGCGTACAGCCCGCCCCCGCAGACCCGCGCCAGCGGACAGCCGGCGCAGACCGGCCCGAGCCCGGCGAGGCCGCGCTGGCGGGCCCGGAAGGCCGGGTGCGCGGCGGCCTCCGCGAAGCCGTGCCGCCACACGTCCAGGCCCGTCGCCGGGGCGCCGTCGTACGCCGCCTTGAGGCTGTCCGCCTGCTCGATGGTGCCGTCCGCCTCGACCACCACCAGGTCGACCGGCGTCAGCCCGACCGCCTCGCTGGCCGCCCGGCCGCCGAGCAGCAGCACCGCCAGCTCCTCGAACAGCCGCACCCCGGTCTCCCGCCGCGGCGCGCCGTACCAGCGGTCGAAGGCGGCGATCAGCCACTGCCCGTACGGCGCCGGCTCCGCACCCGTCGGGGGCGCGTCGGGCACCGGCCGCGCCCGCAGCCCGGGCGGCGGCGCGAGCCAGGTCCCGTGCGGCAGCAGCAGGTCGAGCCGGGGCGGCGCGAACTCCAGCAGCGCCTCGTAGGTGTCCACCGGGTCCGCCGCCAGGTCGACGACGCACAGCAGCCCGGCGAACAGCTCCCGGTGCCGGTCCGAGCCGAGCAACCGCACCGCCTCGGCGGTCCGGTCCCAGCTGCCCGCACCCGACGGCAGCCGGCGGTGCCGGTCGTGGTCGGCCCGGGCGCCGTCCAGGGACACCCCGACCGCGACCCGGTACCGGTGCAGCACGTCGAGCAGCGCCGGTTCGTCCAGCAGCCGCAGCCCGTTGGTCTGCAGGCCGAACCGCACCCGCGGCCCGCCGGCCTCCTCGATCCCGCTCAACTCCCGGAGCAGCGCCTCCAGATGGCCCGCACCGACGAGCAGCGGCTCGCCGCCGTGCAGCACCACCGACACCTCGTCCAGCCCGTGCTCGGCCGCGTGCTCGGCGATCCGCCGGGCGGTGCGGCGGACCGTCACCAGCTCCATCCGCCGCGGCCGCCGCCGCCAGCTCTGGTCCGCCCCCTCGTACACGTAGCAGTAGTCGCAGGCCAGGTTGCACCGACTGTGGATCTTCAGCAGGAACTGCCGGAACGCCACCATGCCCGCGAACCTAGCACCGCCCGACAGCCCCACTGATCCACCGTCACACGTGCGGGGGTTCCACGTCCGAGTCCAGCCGCAGCCCGGCCCGCACCGCCACCGTCGTCGGGTGCTCGTCCCCCAGCGTGACCCGCGCCCGCCGGATGCAGTCGCTCCGCAGCTCGGCGGCCCGTTCGGCGTGCCCCATGGTGGCCAGCGACAGCGACAGGTTGGAGTTGATGCCGATGGAGTCGTAGTGGTCCGGCCCGAGGGCCTCGGTCATCAGCGGCGCGGCCTCCAGTTCCACGTCGAGCGCGGCCTGCGTCCGCCCCGCCAGGAAGAGGTCGTTCGCGTGGTTCATCATCGCGATCGGGATGTAGAGGTGGTGGGCGCCGAGGACGGTCCGGAACTGCGCCAGCGTGCGCCCGGACAGCTCCAGGGCCTCCTGGGTGCGCCCGGCCAACCGCAGGTAGACGGACAGGTTGTTGGCGCCGGCCAGCGTCACCGGGTGGTTCTCGCCCAGGTAGTCGCGGTACCGCGCCAGCGCCCGTTCGGCCAGCGGGATCGCCCGGGTGGTGTCGCCGAGCGCGTTGAGGTCGCTGGCCAGGTTGGTGGCCGCGGCCAGGGTGTCGGGGTGCTCGGGGCCGTTGATGTCCAGGTAGCGCTGGTAGATGTCCTCGTCGATCTCCAGCGCCTCGTGGTACCGGCCGGCCCGGCGCAGGGCCACGGCGAGGTTCTTGCGGGCGCGCAGGGTGTCGGTGTGGCTGTCGCCGATGGTCTGCTGGTAGATCCGGACGGTCTCCTCCAGCAGGTCCAGGGCCTCCCGCAGCCGCCCGGTCTCGCGCAGGTCGCGGGCGTAGTTGGAGGCGGAGGACAGCGCGTAGAGGCTGTGCGCGCCGAGCGCGTCGCGCTGCTGGAGGTAGTTGCTGCGGTGCCGCTCCAGGGCGGCCCGGCGGTCGCCGGCCAGGTAGTCGGAGACCGCGAGGTTGTTGGTGATCATCAGGGTGCGCGGGTGGTCCGGGCCGAGGGTGCGCCGGGCGGCGTCCAGGGTCCGGCGGTCGAGCGCCCGGGCCTCGTCGTAGCGGCCGAGGAAGCGCAGGTCGGCGCCGAGGCTGTTGGCGACGGCGAGGGTGTGCGAGTGCTCGGGGCCGAGGGTCGCGGTGAAGCGCTCCAGGATGTCCCGGTCCATCTCGTACGCCTCCTGGAGGGCTCCCTGGGAGCGGCGGATGTTGCTCAGCTGGGTGCGCAGCATGAGCGTCTGGGCGTCGTTGTCGACGTCGAAGCCGGGCCCGCCGTAGCCGTCCTGGCGCCAGTGCTCCAGGGTCCGCTCGGCCAGTTCCCGGCCGGACTCGTGCAGGCTGCGCTTCCACTGGTAGCGGACCGAGTCGATGATCCACTGCCGGACGTCCTCGTCGGCGCTGTCGACGGCCCCGGACGGCCAGAGGTGGGGCAGGAGTTCGGCGTACTCGGCCCAGTTGGCGGGCACGTCCGGGTCGCCGGGGTTGGCGGTGGCGAGCGCGGCGTGGACGACGCCGCGCAGCTCGGCCCGGCGCTCCTCCTCGACCTGGTCCCGGAGCACGGCCTGGACCAGTCGGTGCACGGTGATGGTCTCGCTGCCCTGGTCGGTGCGGGCGAGCCCGAACCGGTTGATGGCGCGCAGGAACTCGCCGATCGCGAGCTTGTCGCGGGGTGCCCGCGGGGGCAGCCGCAGGGCGCGGGTGACGGCGCGGCTGTAGAGCAGCCGCATCGGGATGGCGTCGGGGCCGAAGAAGGCGCAGATCTCCAGGATCTGGGCGGCCGGGGCGTTCATCCGGCGCAGTTCCTCGACCGAGATGCGCCAGGTCGCGGCGGCCGAGTGCGGGTAGTCGGCGGTGCGCAGCCGGGTGCGCTCCAGCATCTCGGTGAGCTCCTCGTCGAGGAGTTCGAGGTAGGTGGCGATCGGCATCGACGTCTCCTGGAGCCAGACGGCGGCCTGGCCGACGGCGAGCGGGAGGTCGCCGAGGCGCTGCGCGACCTGGTCGGCGTCCTCCGGCGAGACGCCGCTGTTGAAGCGGCGCAGCAGCCGGACGCTCTCCTCGCGGAGGAAGACGTCGACCTCCACCAGGCCGGCGTGCCGGGCCCAGCCCTGGTTGCGGGAGGTGATCAGCACGTGCCCGCCGGAGGAGCCGGCCGGCTGCCAGGGGGCGAGTTCCTCGGGGGTGCCGGCGTTGTCGAAGACGAGCAGCCAGCGGCGGTAAGGCTGGCCGCGGCGCAGCGCGTCGAGGACGGCGGCGGCGGTGTGCGCGACGTCGTCGCTGGTGGGCACGCCGAGCCGGGGGGCGAGTTCGGCGAGCTTCTGCGGGATGTTGGCGGGCTCCTCGGCGGGCACCCACCAGACGACGTCGTACGCGGCCTTGAAGCGGTGCGCGTACTCGGCCGCGATCTGGGACTTGCCGGCGCCGCCGAAGCCGTAGAGCACCTGGCTGAGCACGGCGGCGGGGCCGCCGGTGAAGCGGTTGCGGAGCAGTTCGAGCAGCTTGCCTCGGCCGATGAAGGCGGCGTTGCGCGAGGGCGCTTCCTGGACCTGCGGGGCGGTGCCGGGGAACCGGGCGGGTGCGATGATCTCGCCGCTGTCGTTGTCGAGTTGGCGGTTGCTGCCGGGCGGCGGGCCGAGTTCGCCGTACAGCTGGGACTCGGCACCCGCCGCCGAGGAGCGGACCAGGTCGGGGGCGGACTGCCCGGCGAACGGGCGGGGCACCGGCTCGTCCGAGTCCTGCAGCCGCAGCGCGACCAACGCCGGCGATCCGGAGACGAGTTCGCGCCCCTGCAGGAGCTGCCAGACCTCGGCGGCGCGGGGCAGCGCGGTGTACTCGGGCGAGATCAGGGCGAGCAGCCGGCCCTGGCCTTCGAGCGGCCCGGCGACCTCCGGCGGCCGGGGGCCGGTGTGCGGCTCGGCGGCGTTGTGCAGGGAGGTCTGGTAGCCGAAGCGGGTGAGGGTCCCGGCGGCCCATTCGGCCCACATCCGGTCCTCGGGCGCGTAGCTGACGAAGACCTGGCGCGGCACCGCGCGGGCGGAGCGCAGGTAGGCGCCGTAGAGCCGGCGGCGGGTCTCGGCGGTGAGCGGGCGCAGGGTGCGGACCCGCCCGTCGGTGATCCAACCGGCCAGCCGTTCGAAGGCGTTGAGCAGGCTGCGGGCCTCCTGAGGCCGGTCGGCGACGGTGGCGGGAACCTCCTCGTAGGCGTAGAACGGCTTGTACGGCACCTCGACGTCGGCCCAGTAGCCGGCCCGGCGGTCGCCGGCCAGCCAGCGGCCGAGGTAGGGCGCGAAGGCCTCGCGGGCGTAGTCCCGGCCGGCCTCCAGTCGCTCCTGCTCGGCGTCCTCGACCCGCATCGGCACCGGCAGCACCCGGATCGCCCGCTCCTCGGCCTCGGCGATGGCGCGGGCGGCGTCGACGCCGCCGCGGATGTTCTGGGCGCTGAAGGTGAAGCAGTCCACGACGGTGTCGGGCATCAGGACGGTGCAGATGCCGGAGGTGTCGCTGACGCCGGTGCGGCTGTCGATGAGCACGTAGTCGTACCCGCGGGCCCAGCGTTCGCGCAGCTCGCGCAGGAACTCGCCGCCGCGGATGTCCCGGCCGTGGTAGAAGCTGCGCCAGTTGAAGCTGGTGACGGCCGCGGCGTAGGCGGCGTTCTGCCGGCCTGCGGGCAGGAAGTCGAGCCGGCCGCCGGGCGGCAGGTCGAGGGCGAGGCCGCAGAGGTAGCCGTCGAGGCGCCCGGGCTCGTCCAGCCAGGCGGCCGGGGAGAGGCCGACCGGCCCGGTGGCGGAGGGCAGCGCCTGCTTGACGTAGGAGCGCAGCAGGTCGATCAGGCCGTCGGTGGAGTGCAGTTCGGGGTCGACCAGGAGCGGGTGGTAGTACCGGTGGAGGCCGGGCGCCTCCAGGTCCCAGTCGACGACCAGGACGCGCAGGCCCCGGCTGGCGAGGATCCAGCCGACGTTGGCCAGGGCCATGGTGCGGCCGGTACCGCCCTTGAAGGAGTAGAACGTGACGACCGATCCCGGTCCGCCGCGCTCCAGCTCTGCGCCGGGTTCAGTGGTCATCGTCCGTGTCTCCCCTCAGCGGGACAGCGTTGTCCTTGCCGCGACTCTGGTGCGGGAGGTCCCTGTGGCCCTGGCTCCGGTCGAAGCGCGCGGGCGGGACCGGGCGGGGCTCCGTCGGACCGGCGGGGATGGACAGCCCGGGCATGGCCGGGCCGCCGCCGAAGCCGAAGGCGTCACCGCCATCGTCCCCCCAATCCAAGTTGTCGTCCATGAGCTTGTTCTGGGCGACCGTCACCATGATGGTGAGGTCGCTGTCGAAGCTCTCCCGGCTCACTTTGACCCGGAACAAGTGCTCCATGTCGCCCCGGCGCAGCCAGTTGCGCCGGAACACGTCGCGCACGCCCGCCCACAGCACGTCGCGCTCCGGCCCGTCGACCGGGTCGGCGCTGCCGGTGGGCACCATCACGCCGGTGACGGGGTGGTTCTGGTCGTCGTACTCGCGCAGCGCGGAGCGGTAGCGCAGGCCGCCGGCCACCCACGGGTCCACCAGCAGGATGCTGACCTGGCTGTCCTCGCGGGCCTGGTCGAGCTTCCCGCCGAGCCCGCCGTCGACCTCCTCCAGCGTGGTGGTGTGTCCGGCGGCGGTGATCACCTGCTGGGCGCGCACCGCCAGCGAGGGGTGGGTGGGCGGATGGTAGGGCGCCCAGTGCCAGGGCTTGGCCCCGTACCAGCCGCCCTCGTACGAGCCGCCCTCGGCGGCGGCCTCCGCGGCCCGCCCGGCCGCGATGAACAGCCGCACCATGCCGGGGGTGGAGACCACCTCCGGCGCCGCCGGGGGCGGGAAGTAGCCGCGCACCGCGCCGAGGTCGAACTCGGGCAGCTCACCGAGCCGGCGCGCGGCCGCGTCCCGGATCCGCTCGGCGACCACCCGCACGACCTGCTCGTACGCCCCGCTCTGCGCGGTGCGCAGCAGGGCCCGCAGGCCGTGCCGGGCGTAGGCCTCGCCCATGTCCGGCTGGGCCCACTGGATCTTGTTCACCTCGTCGGCCAACTCGCCGGGCACCACGGGCTCCCAGAGCACCGGGACCAGCGCCGGGATGAGCTCCCCGGTGTCCTCGTGGTGGCGCCGGACCCGGCCGCGGAAGGCGGTCCACTCCTTGCCGCAGTAGAGGCTGGTGAAGTACGCCGGGGAGTAGAGCGCGATCATGGTCCGGCTGCGGCCCAGCATCGTCGCCAGCCTCTCGGCCCAGTCGTCGCCGAGCCGCAGCTGCTCGGTGTCCCGGTAGGCGAGCTCCTCGACGCGGACGCCCGTCCCGACCAGCCGGCCGAGTTCGTCGCGCAGGTCGTTGAAGAACTGGTTGACGAAGGCGTCCTCGGCCTCGAAGTCTCGACGCGCGTAGCTGAAGAAGAAGTACGGCCGCTGCTGATCCTGCTCCATCACCTGTTCCCCCCGTGCCCGACGGTGCCGCGACGGCGCTGGTTTCATACCCCAGCATGTCGTGAACTCCACCAGTGGCGCTGGCGAGTTGGTGGATCCAGCGGCCTCGGGGGGTTTAACCGGTGGTCAGGCGCACGCCCGCAGCCGGGAGCGCTCCGGCGCCCGGGGGCGCACCGGCGGGAGCACGGGCGCGCCGGAGGAATCGCGGGCGCCGGAGCCGCACCACCGGCCCGAACACGCGCCACCGGCTACCGGCTACCGGCTACCGGCTACCGGCTACCGGTCGAGCGACGACTGGAAGGCGGCGAGCGGCTCCGCACCGGGCGTCAGGGCATCCGCGACCACCCGGCGCAGCAGGTCACCCAGGACGGTGTCGGGCAGGGCGTCGAGTTCGTCGAGCGGCAGGGCGGCGACGTCGACCAGGTCAGAGCCGAGTCCAGCGGCGGTTTCCGCACCGGTGACGCCCATCAGTCCCTCACTCGATCGTGCCGGCACAGCGCGTTGCTGGCCGGATGTACATCGACCCAGGTCCGCGTCGGGCATCCTACACCCGAGGTGTGACGGAGGGTCAGCTCCACGCCGCCGCCGCGCCCGGGTCGACCCGGGCGGCCCAGGGGTCGTGCGGAGCCCCGGGGTCCTGGTGAGCTCGCCGTCCTCACGGGCAGAGCCGCTCCACCCGCCAGCCCGTCGGGCTCGCCGGGTCGGCGAGGTAGCGGAGGCGGTCGTGCAGGCGGTTCTCGCGCCCCTGCCAGAACTCGACGCTCTCCGGGACGACCCGGTACCCGCCCCAGAACGGCGGGACGGGCACGCCCTCGCCCTCGGGGTAGCGGCGTTCCAGTTCGGCGTAGCGCTGTTCGAGGACCTCGCGCCCGCCGACCGGGCTGGACTGCTCGCTGGCCCAGGCGCCCAGCTGGGAGCCGTGCGGGCGGGTGCGGAAGTAGGCGGCGGTCTCGTCCCGGCCGACCTTCTCCACCCGGCCCTGGACGATCACCTGGCGGGCCAGCGCGATCCACGGGAAGAGCAGCGCGGCGTGCGGGTTCGCGGCGAGTTCGGAGCCCTTGCGGGAGCCGTAGTTGGTGAAGAACACGAAGCCGCGCACGTCGTAGCCCTTGAGCAGGACGGTGCGCGAGCTGGGCCGCCCCTGGGCGTCGGCGGTGGAGAGCACCATCGCGTTGGGCTCCGTCACCCCGGCGTCGTCCGCCTCGTGGAACCAGCGGGTGAACTGCCCGACCGGCTCGGGCGCGAGCTGCTCCTCGACCAGACCTTCGTGGACGTAGTGCTTGCGCATCACGGTGAGGTCCGGGCCGGGGCGGGCCTCGTCGGCCGGGGTCCGGGTGGCGGGGCTCGGGGGCGTCGACTGGGCGCGTTCCGGGGTCTGCACGCCGACATCATCCCGTACGACAAGCAACCGGCACCGCTACCTCCGGACAAACCCCGGTGGGAGATAAGGTGACTCGCCACCGCTCGGCCGCCCGTCGTACGGGGATTTGTCCGGAACCAGGCGTTCGGTTCCGGTCGTTCTCCCGGGCACGACCGACCCTCGGCGGAAAAGTCAAGCGGGCCCACGGCAAACATCACCACGGTGGTGTATGGCGCAATGCACCCCGTGCCTGTCACTCTGGCACCGAGTGCCAACCACGATTCGGTCACTGGTGAGCCGCCCCACCACGGCGGAGCGCCGATCGCAGAACTGAAGGAGCCGTCGCATGTCCGATTTCGTACCCGGGCTTGAGGGAGTCGTCGCGTTCGAGAGCGAGATCGCCGAGCCCGACCGTGAAGGCGGCGCCCTGCGGTACCGCGGTGTCGACATCGACGACCTGGTCGGCAACGTCTCCTTCGGCCACGTGTGGGGCCTGCTGGTGGACGGCAAGTTCAACCCGGGCCTGCCGGCCGCCGAGCCCTTCCCGATCCCGGTCCACTCCGGCGACATCCGGGTCGACGTGCAGTCCGCGCTCGCCATGCTCGCCCCGGTCTGGGGCCTCAAGCCGCTGCTGGACATCTCCGCCGAGCAGGCCCGCGACGACCTCGCCCGCGCCGCCGTGATGGCGCTGTCCTACGTCGCCCAGTCCGCCCGCGGCCAGGGCCTGCCGATGGTCCCGCAGAGCGAGATCGACAAGGCCGAGACGGTCGTCGAGCGGTTCATGATCCGCTGGCGCGGCGAGCCGGACCCGAAGCACGTCAAGGCCGTCGACGCCTACTGGACCTCGGCCGCCGAGCACGGCATGAACGCCTCCACCTTCACCGCCCGGGTCATCGCCTCCACCGGCGCCGACGTCGCGGCCGCCCTCTCCGGCGCGGTCGGCGCGATGTCCGGCCCGCTGCACGGCGGCGCGCCCTCCCGCGTGCTCGGCATGATCGAGGAGATCGAGCGCACCGGCGACGCCACCGCGTGGGTCAAGAACGCCCTGGACAAGGGCGAGCGCCTGATGGGCTTCGGCCACCGCGTCTACCGCGCCGAGGACCCGCGCGCCCGCGTGCTGCGCCGCACCGCCAAGGAGCTCGGCGCGCCGCGCTTCGAGGTCGCCGAGGCGCTGGAGAAGGCCGCGCTGGAGGAGCTGCACAACCGCCGCCCCGACCGCGTGCTGGCCACCAACGTCGAGTTCTGGGCCGCCATCATGCTGGACTTCGCCGAGGTCCCGGCGCACATGTTCACCTCGATGTTCACCTGCGCCCGCACCGCCGGCTGGTCGGCGCACATCCTGGAGCAGAAGCGCACGGGTCGGCTCGTGCGCCCCTCCGCGCGCTACGTCGGCCCCGGCCCGCGCCGCCCCGAGGAGATCGAGGGCTGGGACGCCATCGCCCGCTGACCACCCCGGACGACCGTCCGCACACCGCCTCTGACCAGCGGGTCCGGCTCCGAGCCGGGCCCGCTGTCGGCGTCTCGGGCAGCGAAGATCACAGTCTCAGCGGGCGGACGACCGTACCCTCGCGGAGCCCGCCGCCGGTAGGCTGCGCGCGTGGCTCAGATCCAGATCCCCGCTGACATCAAGCCCGCAGACGGCCGTTTCGGCTGCGGACCGTCCAAGGTGCGCCCCGAGGCACTCAGTGCCCTCGCCGCCACCCAGACCTCCCTGCTCGGCACCTCCCACCGCCAGGCCCCGGTCAAGAACCTGGTCAAGCGCGTGCGCGAGGGCGTGAGCAGCCTCTTCTCGCTGCCCGAGGACTACCAGGTCGTCCTCGGCAACGGCGGCTCCACGGCCTTCTGGGACATCGCCGCCTTCGGCCTGGTGCGGGAGAAGTCCCAGCACCTGGACTTCGGCGAGTTCTCCTCGAAGTTCGGCTCCTCGGTCAAGGCCGCGCCGTGGCTCGCCGAGCCGAGCGTGATCAAGACCGCCCCGGGCACCCACCCGCTGCCGGTCGCCGAGGCCGGCGTGGACGTCTACGGACTCACCCACAACGAGACCTCGACCGGCGTCGCGATGCCGATCAAGCGCCCGGTCGGCGCCGACGAGGGCTCGCTGGTCCTGGTGGACGCCACCTCGGGCGCCGGCGGCCTGCCGGTGGACATCACCGAGACCGACGTCTACTACTTCGCCCCGCAGAAGTCCTTCGCCTCCGAGGGCGGCCTGTGGCTGGCCACCTTCTCCCCGGCCGCCCTGGAGCGCGCCGCCGAGATCGCCGCCTCCGGCCGCTACATCCCGCCGTTCTTCTCGCTGCCGACGGCCATCGACAACTCGTCGAAGGACCAGACGTACAACACCCCGTCGATCTCCACGCTCTTCCTGCTGGCCGACCAGCTGGAGTGGCTGAACGGCAACGGCGGGCTGGACTGGGCCGTCGCCCGCACCGCCGACTCCTCGTCCCGGCTGTACGCCTGGGCCGAGAAGTCCTCCTTCGCCACCCCGTTCGTGGCGAACCCGGCCGAGCGCTCCCAGGTGGTCGGCACCATCGACTTCGACGAGTCGGTGGACGCCGCCGCGGTCGCCAAGGCACTGCGTGCCAACGGCATCGTGGACACCGAGCCGTACCGCAAGCTGGGCCGCAACCAGCTGCGCATCGCGATGTTCCCGGCGATCGACCCGGCGGACGTCGAGGCGCTCACCCAGTGCATCGACTACGTGGTCGAGCAGCTCTGAGCACCCGCTGAGGCATGCGTGAGGGCCACCGCCCACCCGGGCGGTGGCCCTCACGGCCGTTTCCGGCCTACCTGCCGGCCAGTGAGCTGATCAGCACGACGATCAGCAGCAGCACCAGGGTGCCGGAGACGATGCGCATACGAGTCTTGGGATCCACGGTCAACGAGCGTACCTCCGCCTCGTGCCCGGCCGGACGGCGAGGCCACCCGGGCACTCAGCTCCAGTCCGCGAGCGCCCAGGCGCCCAGCGACTCGTAGTGCGCGGAACCGCCGTCCAGGTCGCTCCTCATCAGGTGCAGCTCGGCGGCCTCCCACTCCGGCCCGCGGTAGTCCGCCAACGCCGCCGCCAGACCGTCCAGCTCCGCCGCCGCGACCCGCTGGACGGCCCGCCGGTGGCCGCGCGAGGAGCCCGCCCGGGCGAGCGTGAGGTGCGGGTGGAAGGCGAAGGTGTCGGCCGACTCCCCGATCACCTCGGCGGTGGCCTCGGTGACGGCGTCGGCCAGCCGGCGCAGCGCCCAGGTCTGCCCCTCGATACCGGCCCAGAGCACGCGGTCCCCGAACCGCCCGGCACCCGCGATCCGCAGCCGGTGCACCGGGTGGAGCTCGGCGACACCGGCCAGGCCCGCCGACAGCTCCGGCAACTGCTCGGCGGGCACCTCGCCGAGGAAGGCCAGGGTCAGGTGCCAGCCCTCGACCGTGGTCCAGCGCAGCCGGTCCGCGCCGGGCAGCCCGCGCACCGGCGCGACGGCGTCGGAGAGCCCCTGCAGTGCCACGACCGGCGGGAGGACCGCCACGAAAAGCCTCATGCCGCCATTCTCCCGTTCCGGGCGGGGAGGCGCGTGGGCGCGCTCCGGCGCCGCGGGGCCCCGGCCCTCCTGCGGGCCCCGGCACGGCTCCCCCGTGCAGGCTTCCGGCACGGCTCCCCCGTGCGGGCTTCCGGCACGGGCTTCCGGCGCCCGCGGCTTTGGGCTAGAACAGGTTCATGATCGATTCCAGTGGCATGAAGATCCGCACCGGAGGCCCGGAGGACGTCCCCGACATCCTCGCCCTGCTCGACGGCGCCGTGGCCTGGCTGGCCGCCCGGGGCCGCACCGGCCAGTGGGGCGACCAGCCGTTCAGCACCACGCCCGCCCGGGTCGAGCACATCGAGCAGTACGGCCGCGAGCCGTTCCTGATCCGCCTCGCCGTCGACGGCGAGGGCCGTACGGTCGGCTCGTGCGTGCTCTCCGAGGAGCGCGGCAGGTACATCCCCGCCGTGGACGAGCGCGAGCTGTTCGTCCGCAACCTGGTCACCGACCGCACCCGCAAGGGCTCGGGCATCGGCGCCGCGCTGATCGCCGACGCCGTCGAGGAGGCCCGCCGGCGCGGCATCGGCCTGCTGCGGGTGGACTGCTACGGCGGCGCCGACCGCAGGCTCGTCGCCCAGTACCGGGCGCTCGGCTTCACCGAGACCGAGAGCTTCGAGGTCGAGCAGCCGAACGGCGTCTGGCCCGGCCAGGTCCTCGCCATCCGGCTCTGACACCACGAATACGGCCTGACGCCACGAACCCCCGGGGGCGAGCCCTCGGGGGTTCGACGGCGTGCCGGGCGACGCACCGGACGAGATGCCGGACGCCGCGCCGCACCAGGTGTCAGCAGGCCGTGGCCAGCTCCGACGTGCGCGCCGCACCGGCCCGCGGCACCACGGCCACCACCCGGCCGCCGCGACCCGGGTGCAGGTCGAAGCGCACCCGCAGGTCCGCGCTGCGGGCCAGCACCAGGCCGACCGCTGCGGCCGCCAGCGCGGACACCAGCCCGCAGGCCAGCAGGCCGAGCCGGGGCCCGTACGAGGCGGTCACCCAGCCGACGATCGGGGCGCCGATCGGCGTGCCGCCGGTGAAGACCAGCACCAGCAGGCCCATCACCCGGCCGCGCATCTCGGGGTCGGTGGCCAGCTGCAGCATGGAGTTGACCGAGGTGTTGAAACTCAGCCCGAACACCCCGATCAGCATCAGCAGCAGCGCGAAGGTCCAGTAGTCGGGCGCGAAGGCCGCGACCACCTCCAGGGCGCCGAAGGCCAGGGCCGCCCCGACCAGCCGCCGCAGTCTCGGCGCGCCCCTGCGGGCGGCGAGCAGCGCGCCGGCCAGCGAGCCGACCGCCATCGCGGTGTTCAGCAGGCCGTACTGGCCCGCGCCCACCTTGAACGTGTCGTACGCGAAGCCGGAGAGCAGCGTCGGGAAGTTGAAGCCGAAGGTCCCGATGAACCCGGCCAGCACCATCGGCCAGAGCAGCTCGGGCCGTTCCTTCACGTACCGCAGGCCCTCGCGCAGCTGCCCCTTCTCGCGGGCGATCGGCTCGGTCGGGCGCAGTTCGCTCTCGCGCATCGCGAGCAGCCCGCCGATCACGGCGGCGAAGGACAGCGCGTTGACGGCGAAGGCCCAGCCGCTGCCGACCGCGGCGATCAGCAGGCCCGCGACGGCGGGGCCGACCAGGCGGGCGGTCTGGAAGTTGGCGGCGTTCAGGCTGACGGCGTTGGCGAGGTCCTTGGGCCCGACCATCTCGGACACGAAGGCCTGCCGGGTCGGGTTGTCCACCACGGTGACGAGGCCGAGCAGCAGCGCGAAGGCGTACACGTAGTACGGCGTCACCGCACCGCCGACGGTCAGCACGGCCAGGCCCGCGGCCAGCAGGCCCATCGCGCCCTGGGTGTAGATCAGCAGCCGGCGCTTGGGCATCCGGTCGGCGAGCACGCCGCCGAAGAGGCCGAGCAGCAGCATCGGCAGGAACTGCATGGCGGTGGTGATGCCGACCGCGAGCGGGCTGCCGGTGAGGCTCAGCACCAGCCAGTCCTGGGCAATCCGCTGCATCCAGGTACCGGTGTTGGACACCACCTGGCCGGCGAAGTAGTAGCGGTAGTTGCGGACGCGCAGGGAGGAGAACATCCCCCCGGGCCTGGTGAAACGGGCGCCCGTGGGAGACGGGAGGGGCCGATTGCCGGGGGTCCCCCCGGCCGGAGGCCGGGGAATCGTCGCCGGAACGGTGGTTGCGGGCGACGGGCGGAACGATCGGGTTCGGCCCTGAGCGGCGGGGTCCGCCGCGGTGCGTTCGTCGGGGTCGTCGTCGCCGCTGCCGGGCAGCCCCGTGGGGGCGGGTGCCTGGGCGTCGGCGGCCGCGGCACCTGCCGTGGCGGGGTCGGTGGTCGGGTCGTCGGTACGGATGGCGGCGGCGCTGGCTGCGACCGGCGGTGTCACGGTGTTCTCCCCTCGTGGCGCGACGGCCATGGCGGTGGCCGTCGCGCTGCTGGTGTCGGTGGTCGGTCCTGCGGTGATGCGGGCTCCTTCTTCTCCCGGCGGCCGGCCGGGTTCGGTGTGCCTTGAGGTGTACGAGCTGCAGGCGTACGAGTCACAGGCGTACGAGTTACTGGCGTACGAGCTGCAGGTGCGGGCTACAGGTGGGCGAGCTTGTAGAGCACGGGCGCGGCCTCCCGGAGGACGGCCCACTCCTCCTCGTCGAGCCCCTGGGCGAGCTCGGCGAGCCAGACGTTTCGGCGCCGACGACTCTCCGCGAGGATCGTCTCGGCCTGCTCGGTGCTGCTGACGACCACCTGTCGGCGGTCCTCGGGGTGCGGCTCCCGCCGCACCAGCCCCTTCTCCTCCAGCATCGCGACGATCCTGGTCATCGAAGGAGGCTGCACGTGCTCCTTCCGGGCGAGCTCACCCGGCGTCGCCTTCCCGCACCGGGCGAGGGTGCCCAGCACTCCCATCTCGGTGGGACTCAGCGACTCTTCCACCCGCTGGTGTTTGAGTCGTCGGGAGAGGCGCATCGTGGACGACCGCAGCTGACTGATCGCTGCGAGGTCCTGCTCGGACATCTCGGGCATCTCCTTAGACTACCTCATTACCCTCGCTAAAGAAAATCGGGGTCCCGCCGCCGCGCCGGAGCATCGGCCCGGTGCCATATTGGTCATGGGCCTCAGGTCTCGACTCCCAGAAGGGCCGACCAGTCATGTCCGACCTCGTCTCCGAGCAGTCCGCGCCGTCCTCGCAGGCCACGCCGTCCGCATCGGCCGAGCAGGGCGCACCGGGCGACACCGGGTTCGCCCGGCTCGCCATGGTCACCATCGACTGCGCCGACCCGGTCGCGCTGGCGTCGTTCTACGGCGAGCTGCTGGGGTGGGAGACGCGGCACGTGGACGAGCACTTCGCGATCCTGGACAACCCGGAGGGCGGCAGCCCGCTGGGCTTCGGGCGGGTGCAGGGGTACCGGCCGGAACCGTGGACGGAGCCGGACGGGAGCAAGCACTTCCACCTGGACTTC
Source organism: Kitasatospora sp. NPDC097691 (assembly GCF_040302665.1). Lineage (NCBI taxonomy): Bacteria > Bacillati > Actinomycetota > Actinomycetes > Kitasatosporales > Streptomycetaceae > Kitasatospora > Kitasatospora sp. NPDC097691. The sequence goes on from NZ_JBEORY010000023.1 coordinate 45,071, forward strand.
TACGTGGACGACCTGGAGGAGTCCACGGCGAAGGCGCTCGCACTCGGGGCGACCCAGCCCGCGTACCAGCACGGGCGCACGCTCAAGGTGCTGATCGACCCGGCCGGCCACCCGTTCGGGCTAGCGCCGTTGGAGTAAGGCACGAAGAGGTCCGGGGAGCGTGCGCAGGCGGTGTCAGGGGTTGGTGCCAAGATCATGCAGGCGCCGTAAAGGTCCATCCTGACCTGGGATTTCACGAAAAGCACGAACATTGTGCGAGCGCCCGGCAGTGGCTACTGTCCCCCGTTGTCAGGGGCACCACACGCCAGGTCTCCCCTCGGCGGACCCCGTTTCCCCGTTCCCGTGCCGTTCCCGTACCGGTTTCCGCGCGCCCTTCCCGGCCGTCCCGGCCGGCCGCGTCCGCCCCGACCCTGGCGCCCTCAACCCCTCGTCCAGGGAGCTCAATTGGGTGAGATCCACCATGCCGACCACGGCTGGGTGACACCGGCCGTCTCGTACTTCGTCGCCTGCCTCGGGGCCTTCGTGGCCCTGCGCAGCGCCCGCTGGGCGCTCGTCTCGAAGGGTCGCACCCGGGCCGTCTGGCTGCTCTTCGCGTCGACCTCGCTCGGTGCCGGGATCTGGTCCATGCACTTCATCGCGATGCTCGGCTTCTCGGTGACCGGCGTCGAGATCAGCTACCAGCCCGGACTGACCGTGCTCAGCCTGCTGGTCGCCGTCGTCGTGGTCGGCGTCGGGCTCTTCACCGTCGGGTACTGGCGGCGGCAGCCCGCGCTGGCGCTGCTGGTCGGTGGGCTGACCACCGGCCTCGGGGTCGCCGCGATGCACTACCTGGGCATGGCCGCGATGGTCCTGCCCGGCCAACTCGGCTACGACAAGCAGACGGTGGCACTCTCGATCGCCATCGCCGTGGTCGCCGCGACGGCCGCGCTCTGGGCCGCGCTGAACATCCGGGGCACGCTCGCCGTGCTGGCGGCGGCGCCGGTGATGGGCGTGGCGGTCTGCGCGATGCACTACACGGGCATGGCGGCGCTGTCGGTCCGGGTGGACTTCTCGCACTCCACCCAGAACGGCGTGATGGCGCTGCAGTTCATCTTCCCGCTCGGGGTCGGGCTCGGCTGCTACGTGTTCTTCGGCTCGCTGGCCTTCGCCGTCTCCCCGAGCCGGCCCACCTCTCAGCCCCTGCTGGCCGGCCCGGCCGCCCCGCTGCCGCCCCGGGCACCGCGGGCCCCCCGCGTTCCGCAGCAGCGCCCGGCCGGAGCCGGCGTCCGGCGCTGAGCGCCGGCGGGCGCACGAGCGGACGCCCGGCCGGGCCCCACCCCGGCCGGGCGTCGTCGTACGGGTACGGCGCCGGGCCGGCTACGCCGGCCGCCCCAGCAGCCCGGTCAGGTGCTCCGGGGTCCCCGCCGGGCAGACCTTGTGCACGAAGTCCTGCCGCAGCCGGTGGTACGGCTCGCCCGCCCGGTAGAAGTTGGCGTGCATCCGCCGCAGCTCCTCCGCCCGGTACTCGGCGAGCGGCTTGGCCTCCTCGTCGGCGGCGCGCCGGCGCTTCTTGTCCACCAGCCGCCCGGTGAGCTCCGGCGAGGCGGCGATCCGGGCCGCCTCCCGGGCCACCCAGCGGCGGAACGCCGCCGCGTCCCCGCCGGCCGTACGGTCCACCAGGCCGATCCGGCGGGCGTGTTCGGCCCCGATGGGCAGCGCCTCGGTGGTGAGCCGCTCGGCCTGCTCGGCGCCGACCCGGTTCGGCAGGGTGTACGTCCAGTACTCGGAGCCGTACAGGCCCATCAGGCGGTAGTGCGGGTTGAGCACCGCCGAGTCGCGGCACCACACCTCGTCGGCGGCGAGCGCCGTCATCAGTCCGCCGGCCGCCGCGTTCCCGGCGAGGGCCGCGACGGTGACCTTGTCGGTGGTGGTCAGGACGGCCTCGACGACGTCGTCCATCGCGTTGATGTTCTCCCAGGACTCCAGTGCCGGGAAGGTCGCGCCCTGGATGACGTTGAGCTGGATCCCGTTGGAGTAGAAGTCCCGGGGTGCGCCGAGCACCAGGACCGAGGTGGGCCGGTCGACCGCCTCCCGGTAGGCGGCCAGCAGCCGGCGGCACTGCTCGGTGCTCATCGCCCCGCCCGGGTGGGCGAATTCGAGGTAGCCGACCTCACCCTCCTCGCGGTAGCGCAGCTCGGACCAGGTGTCGCGACGGGCGGCCGCCGCGGGGCTCACCGGCACCTCGCGGACCCGGTACAGCTCGTCGGCGAGCACCGTAGCGGCCGGCAGCTTGAAGGTGACGGGCCCGCCGGGGGTGCGGCGCGGGCGCAGCTGCGGGATCCACACCGCGCCGTCCACGGTGGCCCGGCAGATCGCGCCGTCCCGGGTGGCCAGCACGGCGCCCGGCGCCGGACCGCGCAGCTCGTCCTCGGGGTGGCCGCCGTGCAGGAAGAACTCGCGCCCGTACAGCTCGTCCAGGACGCCGGGCTGGGAGTCGGCGGCGCGCAGCTTGCGCAGCACGGTGGCGGTGTCGTCCTGCTCCCAGTCGATCCGGCGCACCTCCTGCCGCAGGAGGGGCCGCAGCTCGCCGCGCACGTCGGGCCGGCCGTAGTCCAGCGGTTCGGGGGTGTACAGCCCGCCCTCGTACCGCTGGACGGCCAGCAGGACGGCCTCCACGGCGGCGTCCGCGGCCTCGCCCCGGTACAGCTCGCTCTTGCCGCAGTCGGGGACGGGGAAGTCGACGGACGCCCAGATGTCACCGGCGTCCATCTCCTCGACGGCCTGCAGCACGGTGACGGCCCAGCGCTCCGCGCCCTCGGTGATCGCCCAGTCCAGCGAGGAGGGGCCGCGGTCGCCAGCGGGCCCCGGGTGCACGATCAGGACGGTGCGGGTGGACCAGATGTCCTGCGGGACGGCCTTGGTGAGCATCGGGCAGACGATCAGCTCCGGATCGGTCCGGGCCACCCCCGCCCGCATCTGCTCGTCGCCGAGCGCGAGTTGGACGGCGACCTGGTGGCCGCGCTGGCGCAGCTCGGTGTGGACGCGCTGGGTCAGGCTGTTGAACGCACTGGCGATCAGGAGAATGCGCAAGGGGGGCCTCCGGCGGTACAGGGGTCGCGCGGAGGCGATGAAACCAGGGCATGGACACGTAACGATTACGGTCCGTACCTCGGCGCTCTACCCTCACGCACCCCGCACACCTGTGGCCCCGGCGTGGCCCGCGCTTCGCGGTATCTCCCCAGTCCCTTCTCCGAGTTGGACTGGCGCACACCGCTCCGGCCGGGCAGCTCCCGGCCCACCCGGCCGGCCAGGCCCACTTCGGGAACGGCCTACTGCGGGAACGCCCGGCGGGCCCGCCAGGTGGTGTGCTCGTGGGAGACCGCGTCCTCCGCCTCGGCGGCCAGCCGGGCCCAGCGCGCCTCGGCGTCCGGCGCCCTGACGTCCAGGTCCGAGAGCTGGTTGCCGACGTTCTCCAGCTTGCGCGCGGCCAGCTGGTAGGCGGCGGCCAGCGGGCGGAGCTGCTTGAGCTGCGTCCAGGCGATGATCGCCGCGGCCGCGGCCGAGCTGGCGCCGAAGATGTGCACCTGCAGCGCGCCGGTGGACTGGGCGATGGCGGCGGCCGCACCGAGGATGATCAGCGCCGCGATGCCGAGCCCCCAGGAGACCGCCTGCGAGTCGCAGGCCTCGGCCCGGGAGCGGTACCAGGTGCGCTGCCCCTCGACCCGGGTGCGCAGGTAGAGGGTGCGCCGGGCGGTCAGGCTCTCGGCGCGCAGCCGCCGCATCTCCGGGGTGATCTCGGCGACGGTGTCGGGCGACACGATCTCCGGGTCCTCGAAGGCCCGCAGCACGTCCTCGACCTGCAGCAGGTACCCGCGGTCGACGTCCGCGGACTCCGCCTCGCCGTCGAACGGGCGGGCCCGGACGGTGTACTTCCAGGCCAGCGTCTTGACCGATTCGGCCGCCGCCCTGGCCTCGTACCACCGCCCCTGCGGGTTGCTGCGGCGCAGCCGGGACCAGAAGTAGCCGGCCACCAGGAAGGCGGCCACCGAGAACAGCGGCCAGACGTCGAAGTCGCCCTCGTGGTCCGGGCCGGGGAACGACCCGATCATCGCGGCGATCACCAGCATGGCGATCAGGCCGCGGTACCAGCGCAGCGTCTCGCGCTGGCCGTCCAGCGAGGCCTTGTCCGCCGTCCGGAACAGCTCCGGCAGCAGCTGCGCCTCGACACCCCCGGGCGGATCCTGTTGCACCATCGGTCGAGTCCCCTCCCCCTTCTCCGTCCAGCCAGTATTCCCACCGCCAACTGGGCTACACAGGCGCCTTTTTGACACCTCCCGGCGGTCGGCCGATACCCGACCCCCGGGTTGCGCGCACCGACCCGCCCGCGGAACGGGGACGGCCCCGCACCCGGGTGGGTGCGGGGCCGCGCGGGCCGGGCCTCGTCAGAGCAGGCCGAAGGCCGGCATCAGGTAGTAGAAGGCGAACACCGCCGCCACCACGTACATCGGGGCCGGCACGCTGCGCCCGCGGCCGACGGCCAGGCGCAGGATGCAGAAGGTGATGAAGCCGAAGCCGATGCCGTTGGTGATGCTGTAGGTGAACGGCATCATGATCATGGTCAGGAAGGCCGGGATCGCGATCGTGTAGTCGGCCCAGTCGATCTCCTTGATCGAGTTGGCCAGGATCAGGAAGCCGACGGTGACCAGGGCCGGGGTGGCGGCCTGGGCGGGGACCATGGTGGCGAGCGGGGTGAGGAAGAGCGCCACCACGAAGAGCAGGCCGGTGACGATCGAGGCGAAGCCGGTGCGGGCACCCTCGCCGACGCCGGCGGTGGACTCGACGAAGCAGGTGTTGGCGGAGGCGGAGGTGGCGCCGCCGGCCGCGGTGGCGATGCCGTCGACCATGAGGATCCTGTTGATGCCGGGCAGGTCGCCCTTCTCGTCGAGCAGGTGGGCCTCGTCGGCCACGCCGAGGATGGTGCCCATCGCGTCGAAGAAGCACGACATCAGCACGGTGAAGACGAACAGCACGCCGGTCAGCACGCCGACCTTCTCGAAGCCGCCGAACAGGCTCACCTTGCCGACCAGTCCGAAGTCCGGTGCGGCGACCGGGTTGCCCGGCCAGGTCGGGACGGTGAGGCCCCACTTCATCGCCGGGACGTCGGCCACCTTGTCGAGCACCACGGCGAGCACGGTGGAGGCCGCGATGCTGATCAGGATCGCGCCGGGCACCTTGCGGATCACCAGGATCAGGGTGAGCAGCAGGCCGAAGACGAAGACCAGCACCGGGAAGCCGAGCAGGTGCCCGTTGCCGCCGAGCTGCAGCGGGACGGTGGTGTGCGCGGCGTCCGGGATGCGGCTGACGAAGCCGGAGTCGACCAGGCCGACCAGGCTGATGAACAGGCCGATGCCGATCGCGATGGCCTTGCGCAGGCCGAGCGGGACGGCGTTCATGACCCGCTCGCGCAGCCCGGTGGCGACCAGCAGCATGATCGCGAAGCCGGCCAGCACGACCATGCCCATGGCGTCCGGCCAGGTCATCTTCGGGGCCAGCTGGAGCGCCACGATGGTGTTGACGCCGAGGCCGGCCGCCAGGCCGATCGGGACGTTGCCGATCACGCCCATCAGCAGGGTGGTGAGACCGGCGGTGAGGGCGGTGGCGGTGACCAGCTGGGCACTGTCCAGGTGGGCCCCGGTCACGTCCGTGGCGCTGGCCAGGATGATCGGGTTCAGCACCAGGATGTACGCCATGGTGAAGAAGGTGGCGACGCCGCCGCGGATCTCGCGCGGCAGGGTGGAGCCGCGCTCGCTGATCCGGAAGTAGCGGTCGACCGCGCCCTTGGGGGGCTGGGGCGCGGCGTCGGCGGGTTCGGGCGACTCGGTGGTCGACTGGACCACAGGCATGCGTGCGTCCTCTGTGGGGGAGCTGAGGAGTGGGGGTTGACACCCGGGGCGACGGTGGCCGGGTTCAGACCTTTAAGTATGGTTTCCAGGTCGCACACGCGCTATCTTCGCGCGTAGAGCGCGAACCGGCCCGCAGGGAGTCTCCACGACGGCGGCGGACCCCCGCCGCACCGTACGCTTGGCCCCATGCCCAAGACGCCGCTGCACCCCTCGCCCCCTCCGCTGGAGGCCAACGACGTCGCCATCGTCGGCGGCGGCACGGTGCTGTGGTTCGTCGCCTTCCTCGCCCTGCTCCCCTTCCAGAGCACGCTCTCCGCGCACGGCCACGGCACCTGGCCCTGGATCTGCCTGTCCGGCGGACTGCTCGGCCTGATCGGCCTCTGGTACTGCCGCGCCCGGCGGGACGCGATCGCCCGCAGCCGCGCCGCCGAGGCGGACGGCACGGCCGAACGGGCGGCGGACGGCAACGGTCAGGACCCGGCCACCCGGTCGGACTGAATAGTCCTTTAGTAGCACGCATCGGACATAAGGCACCCGTAGAGTCGGTGCCATGACGCAGCCTGCCCAGCCAGCGGACGAGCAGCCGACCGGCGGAGAGCGCCAGGACGGCGCCCACCCCCTCGGGCTGCTGCCCGGCCGGCGCGGCGGTCTGACCGGCGCCGAGGTCGCCGAGCGGGTCGCGAAGGGGCAGGTCAACGACGTTCCGGCGCGGTCCAGCCGCTCCACCGGGGAGATCGTCCGGGCCAACGTCTTCACCCGCTTCAACGCGATCATCGGCGTGATGTTCGGGATCATCCTGATCGTCGGCCCGATCCAGGACGGCCTGTTCGGCCTGGTCATCGTCGCCAACACGGCGATCGGCATCATCCAGGAGCTGCGCGCCAAGAAGACCCTGGACAGCCTCGCACTGATCGGCGAGGCCCGCCCGCAGGTCCGCCGGGACGGCGCCGCCCGGCAGATCGGCGTCTCCGAGATCGTCCTCGACGACACCGTGCTGCTCGGCATCGGCGACAAGGTGATCGTGGACGGCGAGGTCACCGAGGCGGACGGCCTGGAGGTCGACGAGTCGCTGCTCACCGGCGAGCCCGATCCCGTCCTCAAGCAGCCCGGCGACCAGGTGATGTCCGGCAGCTTCGTGGTGGCCGGCGCGGGCGCCTTCACCGCCACCAAGGTCGGCCGCGAGGCCTACGCGGCGCAGCTCGCCGAGGAGGCCAGCAAGTTCACGCTGGTGAAGTCCGAGCTGCGCAGCGGCATCGACAGCATCCTGCGGTTCATCACCTACCTGCTGATCCCCACCGCGATCGGCCTGATCATCAGCCAGCTGGCCGTCGAGGGCCGGGACTGGCGCGAGGCCGTGCGGCGGATGGTGGCCGGCATCGTGCCGATGGTCCCCGAGGGGCTGGTGCTGCTGACGTCGGTGGCCTTCGCGATCGGCGTGATCCGGCTCGGCCGCAAGCAGTGCCTGGTCCAGGAGCTCCCGGCGATCGAGGGCCTGGCCCGGGTCGACACCGTCTGCCTGGACAAGACCGGCACCCTGACCGAGGGCGGCATGGACGTGATCGACCTGCGGGTGCTCTCGAACGGGGAGCCCGGCGCCGTCGACCCGGACACCGTCAAGCACGCGCTCGCCGTGATGGCCGGCGCCGACGCCCGCCCCAACCCCTCCATGCAGGCGGTGATCGACGCGTACGGGCGCGGCGAGGGCGGCTCCCCCGGCGAGGACGGCGGCTCCCCCGGCGCCGACGATGGATCCCCCGTGGGCGGCCGGCGCGCCGGCGACGGCTGGCGGGTGATCGAGGCGATGCCGTTCTCCTCGGCTCGCAAGTGGAGCGGCGTGCAGTTGCTGGAGCCGCAGGGCGGCGAGGCCAGCTGGCTGCTCGGCGCGCCCGACGTGCTGCTGCCCGCCGGGCACCCGGCCCTGACCGAGGTGGACGAACTGGGCGCGCAGGGCCTGCGGGTGCTGCTGCTGGGCCGGACGCCCGCACCGCTGGACGCCCCCGATCCGGCGGCCGGGCTCACCCCGCTCGCGCTGGTGGTGCTGCAGCAGCGGCTGCGCGGCGACGCCGCCGAGACCCTGCGGTACTTCGAGGGACAGCGGGTCCGGGCCAAGGTCATCTCGGGCGACGCGGCGGTCTCGGTCGGCGCGGTGGCCGGCCACCTGGGCCTGCCCGGCGCCGACCAGCCGATGGACGCCCGCACCCTGCCCGCCGACCCCGAGGAGCTCGCCGAGACCGCCGACCGGACGAGCGTCTTCGGCCGGGTCACCCCGCAGCAGAAGCGCCTGCTGGTCGGGGCGCTGCAGTCCCGCGGCCACACCGTGGCGATGACCGGCGACGGCGTCAACGACGTGCTGGCGCTCAAGGACGCCGACATCGGCGTGGCGATGGGCACCGGCTCCGACGCGACCAAGGCCGTCGCCCAGATCGTGCTGCTGAACGACTCCTTCGCGACCCTGCCGTCGGTGGTCGCCGAGGGCCGCCGGGTGATCGGCAACATCGAGCGGGTCGCCTCGCTGTTCCTGGTGAAGACGGTCTACTCGGTGCTGCTGGCGCTGCTGGTGATCTTCACCCACTCGCCGTACCCGTTCCTGCCCCGGCACTCCACCGTGCTGTCCTCGCTGACCATCGGCATCCCGGCCTTCTTCCTCGCCCTCGCCCCCAACAACGAACGGGCCCGCACCGGTTTCGTGAAACGCGTGCTGCGGCTCGCCGTCCCCGGCGGCGTGATCGCCGGCACGGGCACCTTTGTCGCCTACGCGCTCGCCCGCGCCAACCACTCCACCGACCTCGAGGCCGACACCAGCGTGGCCACCCTGACGCTCTTCCTGATCGCCATGTGGGTCCTCGCCATCGTCGCCCGCCCGTACTCCTGGTGGCGGCTGCTGCTGATCGGCACCATGGGCGGCGCGTTCGCGCTGGTCCTGGTGGTCCCGCCGCTGTCCGAGTTCTTCCAGCTCTCCCTGGTCGGCACCCGCGACCCCCTGGTGGGCGTCGCCATCGCGCTGATCTGCGGCATCGCCCTGGAGATCACCTGGCGCTACATGAAGCGCCACGGCCTGGAGTGAGCACCAGCGGGCGAGCGGCCCCGGGTGCGTGGCGCCGGGTGAGCGGCCCCGGGTGCGTGGCGCCGGGTGAGCGGCCCCGGGTGCGTGGCGCCGGGTGAGCGGCCCCGGGTGCGTGGCGCCGGGCGACGGTGACACGCACCGCGGCATTCGTGACAGTCCCGGGCCCGGGGCCGATGATGGACGCGAGAGGGGGTGCCAAATGGCACGCAGGGGTGGGGATGTGGAGGCGTTCATCGCCTTCCTGGGCGGACTGCTGGCGGCCGGAGCGACCGCGCTGGCGATGGCGGGCGTCGGCCTGGCGATCAGGCCGACGCCCGCGCTGCGGGAGGCCGCGCTGGTGACCCTGGGCGCGGTCTGGCTGACCGTCACCGTCACCGTGTACGGCCGCCTGCGGGCGCGCACCCGCTGAACCCGGCCGGCGCGCGCCCCGCCGGGCTCAGCCCTCGAAGTCCCGGGCCGCCGACAGCTCGTACGCCCGGTCCGGCTCGCTGAGCGCGGCCAGCACCTCGAAGCGCCGGTGCCACTGCCCGACCGACCAGGCGAGGCCGGCCGCGAGGCCCTCCGGGGTGGCCGCGTGCAGCAGGCCGGGCACCGGCGGGACCTCGAACTCGTCGTCCTCGTCGTCGGCTTCGGCCGACTCCGGGTCGTACGGCGGCTCCGGGGTGTCCGCCCCGGTGTCCCATCGCCAGTCCACCGCGGCCTCGCCGCCGTCCGGCCCGACGACCAGCAGCTCCTCGTGCTCCTCGTACGCGACGGGGCAGCCGGGCAGCAGCTCGCGCACCACGGCCGGGACCCGGTGCAGCACGCCCTCGGACAGCACCCGGCCGCCGGCCACCTCGCTGGCCAGCGACACGTGCAGCCGCTCGGCGAGGTCGGCCGCGAGCGCCGGGGCGACCGGCAGCAGCGGGTACGAGTGCAGCAGCTGGACCAGGTCGGGGGCGTCCGCGACGACCGCCTCGGTGGCGTCCACCACCACGGTGTGGGCCGGTCGCCGCCCGGTGGCCGGGTCCAGCGGGGGCAGCGCCCGCACCACGTCCAGCGACTCGATCCGCTCGCGCTCCACCCGGGCCAACGCGCTGTGCAGACCGTGCAGTTGGCGGTGTCCGACCTCGGCGGCCGGGTCGGTCATCCGGTCCAGCACCTCGTCCGGCCCGTGCGGCTCGGCGAGCAGTGCGGCCAGCGTGGTGCGCACCCCGAGCGCGTGCAGGAACTGGTCGTCCAGGGTGGTGCGCGCCTCGTCGTAGAGGCCGCGCAGCAGCGGGTCGGCGCCGGCGGCGCGCAGACCGGCCGGCTCGCGGCCCGCCAGCACCGGGTGGTCGCGCAGCCACCACGCGGTGTACGGCGGCAGGTCGGCGTAGGAGCCGTCCGGCAGCAGGGTGCGCACCGGGTTGACCACGGCGTCCCGGTACGGCGGGCGGGCCAGTGCGGCGAGCGCCTCGGGCCAGGCGTCGTCGTCCACCAGGTCGAGGTCGCGCACGGCCAGCAGCTCGGCGGCCACCGGCGGGACGCCGACGGCCTCGTCGGCCTGCAGGGCCTCCAGCACGTCCTCGGCCCACTCGGCGAGCCCGTCCGGGGCCTCGTCCAGCAGGCCGGTGGGGTGGCCGCCGGCCGCCCGGTCGGCGGGGACGGTGGGGTCGAGCCGCTCCAGGTCGTCCGGGTCGAGCACCACGTCCTCGGCGTGCACCAGCACGAAGTCGGCCAGCACGCCGACGGCCGCGAGCACCCCGGGCCCCCACCGCTCCAGCAGCTCGTCGTCCACCCAGCCGGCGTCCTCCTCGCGCGCGAGCGCGGCGAACGGGCTGCCGGGCAGCACGAGTTCGCCCGCGCGGGCCGGCTCGCCCTCGTCGTCGAGCAGCGCCAGCCGGGCCAGCCAGGGGTGCTCACCCGGCTCCGGGGCGGCGGCCTTCACCAACGCCAGGACGGCGTCGGCGAGTTCGATCGCCGCATCCAGGTCGTCCTCGGCCAGTTCGTAGGAGCGGGCGACGGCGGCCCGCACCTCGGGGGTGTCCAGCACCCCGGCCGGAGTGGCGGTGCCCGCGCCGAGCTTGGACAGCAGCGGGTGCGCGGCCTCGGGGTGCGCCAGGCGCAGGTCGAGTGCGGCCAGCGCGCCGGCCAGCGACTCGGGGTAGCCCGGGAAGGCCGCCCAGTCGGCGTCCTCCGAGGGCAGCAGGACCCGCCGCGGCCCGGTCACCGTCCGGCCGTCCGCGAGCGGCACGGGCAGCGCGCCGAGCGCCTCCGGATCGACCCCGCCCAGCGCCGCGTACAGGTTGCGCCACCAGCCGGGCTCGCGGTCCAGTCCGCCGAGCTGGTCGACCACCTCGGCCAACGGCACCCGGCGCACGTTCAGCACCCGCAGCTCGGTGCGGCGCTCCAGGCCGGCCGGCAGCAGCCCGGGGAAGATCGGCGCGAGCGCCTCGACCACCGAGCCGTCCGCGCCCTCCAGCAGCGTCGCGTCCCGGGGCCGCAGCGCCGGCGTGCCCTCCTCGACCGGCGCCGGGTGCGGCAGGAACGGCGTGCCGGGCAGCCGGGACAGCACCGCCGCGCGCAGCGCGTTGTCCAGCGCGCCCTGGCCGAGCGGCCCGGGCACGAGGCCGAGCGAGCCGAGGTCGGCGCCGCGGGCGCGCAGCAGGTCGGCGTAGCTGTCGGCGGCGCGCTCGGTGAGGAAGTCGGCCAGCGGGCCGGGCGCGACGTGCCGCCGGGTGGAGTCCAGCGGGTAGGAGGCGATCAGCAGAGCGGGCAGGCCGATCGGCTCGTCGCTGGGGGTCGGCGCGTGCAGCACGGACGCGATGCCGGGCTGCTGCGGGACGCCGTCCGCGCCGACCGGCACGGCCCAGGTCACCGTCCAGTACGGGCGGGTGCGCTCCTCGGTGGGCCGGTCGACCAGCAGCTCGGCGTCCAGGCTGCCGGAGGCGCCGGCGGTCTGCCACACCGTCTGCCGCAGCCGGCCGCCCGCGTCGTCGGTGACGGTGACCTCGGTGACGCCGTCCGGGCGGGTCTCGGCGGCGACCCGGGTGAGCGTCCGGGTGCCCTCGGGGGTCTCCACCACGACCTCGGCGAGGCCGGGCAGGGTGAGCAGCAGCGCGTCGTCGATCCCGGCCAGCAGGCGGCGGGTCAGGTCCTCGGCCGCGGCGTCCCGCATCGGCAGCACGACCACCGTGTCGTAGCCGTCGGGGGCCGGGCCCTCGGCCGCGAACGGCAGCCGCAGCAGCGGCACGTGGCCGTCCCGGCGGCGCAGCTCGTCGGCCAGCGCGGGCTGCGCCTCGGCGAGCGACCGGGCCTCGCCGAGCGACCAGCGCACCCCGCCGGTGGCGCTGAGCACGGCGGGCTCGTCGGTGACGGCGAGGACGGCGGCGAAGCCGACCCCGAACCGGCCGACGGCGGGCGCCTCGCCGCGCTTGGAGGAGGCGCGCAGGGTGGACAGCGACTCGACGGCGGCCGCGTCCAGCGCGGCGCCGGTGTTGGCGACGGCGAGCACGCCGTCCGCGAGGGTCAGCCGCAGCCGCCCGGGGCCGTGCCCCGCTCGGACCGCCGCGTCGGCCGCGTTCTGCGCCAACTCGACCACCAGGCGGTCCCGGTAGCCGCCGAGCGCGAGCTCCTCCTCGGCGTTGGCGTCCTCCCGGAACCGGGCCGGCGAGGCGGCCCAGGCGTCCAGCACCCGCCGCCGCAGCGCAGCGCTGCCGAAGGGGTCCGAGAGGTGCTCGTCCGTGCCGCTGCCGATGATCCGAGGTTCCACGGGACCTGCCGCCTTCCGCCGCCCTGTACGTCGTAGGGCATTCTTCCCTGCCCGGGGACCCCCGGCGGACCAGGGGCGCCCGCTGCCCGCGCCGAGGCCCCGTTCCGGTCGACGGGGGGAGCCGCACGGCCTCCGACGGTTCCCGGTCCGTCCTGATCGAGCGTGACACGCAGGACCGCAGCCGGGCGGCCGGTGGCCGGCCACGTACCACCGGTGACCGCCGAACGAGCCCCGGGAGGGCCCGGGAGGCCCCAGGAGGGCCGCGCACGGGCCCCGGCCCTGGCCGGGGAGGCGGCCCGCACGTTCGGCCGCCGCTGAGCCCGGGAACGCCGCACGGCCCGCCCCGGTGCGTCACCGGGCGGGCCGTGCGGCGGACGGCTCAGGAGTGGCCGAGCTCCTCGGCGGGGGCATCGGGCTCGACGGAGCCCGAGGCGCGGTCCGGGTGCAGCTGCAGGGGTTCGACCACCAGCTCGTCCAGGATCAGCTCGGACGGCGCCGGCGGGGCCGGGATGACGGCCGCCTCGGAGTGGCCGCCGCAGCCGTACGCGAACGAGACGATCTGGCCGTCGGCCGGCCCGAACTCGTTGCCGCACACGCCGAAGGCCTGCCCGAGCGAGCCGCCGATCGGAATCAGGAAGCCGCAGCTGTTGCACGAGGCCGGCGCGGCCTGCGCCATCGGGGTCTGCGGGCCGTGGGCCTTCTCCCAGCGGTCGGCGGCCAGGTGCAGGCCGAGCCGGGAGAGCACCCGGTTGCGGCCCAGACCGAGCTCCTCGGCGACGGCGTTGATCCGGGCGCGGGCCGGGGCGGGCTGGACGTGCGGGTCGGTGACGACCAGGTCCTCGTCGTCGACGAGGGCGACCGCGGAGTTCGGCGCGGGCTCGTCCTCGCCGGTCCAGCCGGGCTCCAGCCGCAGATCGTCGGCGCCGGTCGGCAGCAGGTCGCCGGGGCCCATGTCGCCGGGGCGCAGCCGCTCGCTCCACGGCACCCACTGCGGGGCCAGGACGGCGTCGGAGCCGGGCAGCAGCACGACCTCGTCCAGGGTCACGTTCTTGGCGCGCGGGGCGCGGGCGACGGTGACCGCCCAGTGCCAGCCGCGGTACGCCGCGTCCAGGCACTCGAAGGTGTGGGTGACGACGCGCTCGGCATCCGCCTGGACGCCGAGGTGCGGCCCGACGGCCTCCGCACCGACGGCCTCCTCGGCTGCCTGACGGGCGAGTTCGACGGCCTCGGCACAGAGCCGGTCGGGGGTACGGCTTCGCATCGCAGCACTCACGGCGTCGATTCTCTCCCAGTTCTTCTGTCGCCCACGGCGTGTTGCCTGTTCCGTCGCGGCTCGGTAGTCCCTCGTCCATTCTGCGCGACCGGAGGCCCCCTCGGGTACCGGCCGCGCCGCTCGACCGGCCTGCCGGCGCCCCGGCGCCCGGCGGGCGGACCTTGGGCAGGCTACCCGTCGCCCGGCACCCCGGCACAGTCCGGGGCGGACGCCGACGTTCCGCGGACGCCCCGCGAGCACCCGACGACCGCGCCGAGCGGAGCGCAATCCCGCGTCGCCACGGCGAATCTGGGGCAGGATGGGCTTGTGGCGGACGACAACCCGTCGCAGCACGCACTGCGCGCCTCGCAGGCCGGCAGCCCCGACCAGGCGGACGCCGTGCCGCGACAGCAGCCCCCGGTCCCCGGCGCGGGCGAACCGCAGCCGGCGGGCGGAACCGAGGCGCCCGCCGCCCCCGTGAGCCTGGTCAAGCCGCCCCGGTCCGCCGCGCCCGGCGAGGCACCCGGCGGCGTCCCCGGACCGAACGGCTTCCCCGGACCCGGCGGCGTCCCAGGGCCGGACGGCTTCCCCGGACCGGACGGCATCCCCGGACCGGACGGCATCCCCGGACACGACGACGTCCACGCCCGCCACCTCGCCGCCCTCGACGAGGACCTGGAGGAGGAGGTCCCCGAGCCCCGCCGGCACTTCCTGGTCCGCACCGCCTCCGCCGCCGGCTCCCGCACCGGCAAGGTGGTGCACGGCACCGGCCGCCGGATCCGTCGGGCCACCGCCGCCGAGGGCGCGGGCGAGTCCGGCCTCGCCAAACTGATCGAGCTGCACGCGCTGAACTCCTTCGGCGACATGCTGATCACCATCGCGCTGGCCTCCACCATCTTCTTCTCGGTGCCCACCGGCGAGGCCCGCGGCCGGGTGGCGCTCTACCTGCTGATCACGATGGCCCCGTTCGCCGTCCTGGCCCCGGTGATCGGCCCGCTGCTGGACCGCCTGCCGCACGGCCGCCGGGCGGCCATGGCGATGTCGATGCTGGCCCGGGCGGTGCTGGCCTGGACGATGGCCGGGGTGATCGCCGGCGGCGGCATCGCGCTCTACCCGGAGGCGCTCGGCGTGCTGGTGGCGTCCAAGGCGTACGGGGTGGTGCGCAGCGTCGTGGTGCCCCGGCTGCTGCCGAGCCGGCTCTCCCTGGTGAAGGCGAACTCCCGGGTCACCCTGGCCGGGCTGCTGGCCACCGGCGTGGCGGCCGCGGTGGGCGGACTGCTGCACCTGATCGGCCCGGGCTGGCCGCTGCGCGGCGCCTTCCTGGTGTTCGTGATCGGCACGCTGATGGCCTTCCACCTGCCGCACAAGGTGGACTCGGCCAAGGGCGAGCAGCGGGCCGTCCTGCACGCCGAGGTGCACGGCGAGGGCTCGCACCTGATCCACCACAAGCCGCCGCCCGTCAAGGCCTCGCTGCGCACCGTCGGCCCGTCGGTGATCCTGGCGCTGCGGGCGATGTCGGCGATGAAGTGGCTGGTCGGCTTCCTGGTGATGTTCCTGGCCTTCCTGCTGCGGGAGGAGCCGATCGGCGGCCTGCAGCCGACGCTGGCGCTGGGGCTGGTGGCCCTGGCGGCGGGCACGGGCAACGCGCTCGGCTCGGTGCTCGGTTCCTGGCTGCGCACCCGCGGCCCGGAGACGACGGTCACCGCGATGCTGCTGCTGGCGACCTGCGCGACGGCGGCGGCCGCGCTCTGGTACGGCGTGGTGACGGTGGTTCTGGTCGCGGGGGTCGCCGGGATGGCGGCCTCGCTGGGCAAGCTGGCGCTGGACGCGCTGATCCAGCGGGACGTCCCGGAGGCGGTGCGGACCTCGGCCTTCGCCCGCTCGGAGACGCTGATGCAGCTGTGCTGGGTGGCCGGCGGCGCGGTCGGCATCCTGCTGCCGCTGAACGGGGTGCTGGGCCTGTCGATCGCCGCCGCGGTGGTCGGCCTGATGCTGCTGTGGACGCTCCGCTCGCTCTTCCGGGTGGGTCTGCGACGGCATCCCGCGGCGCCCCGGGTGGCCTGAGCGGAGGTGCGGCAACACGCGGTGGCCGACCCCCGCGTAGCGTGATCGGCCAGGCCCGGTAGATTCTGACGCATGAGCCTCAATTCCCGTGCCATCGCCGCCCTCGGCGCCGTCGTCGTGGTCGGCGCCGCCACGGTGGGCACCTCCGTCGCCATCGCGGCCGGCCAG
Source organism: Kitasatospora sp. NPDC097691 (assembly GCF_040302665.1). NCBI lineage: Bacteria > Bacillati > Actinomycetota > Actinomycetes > Kitasatosporales > Streptomycetaceae > Kitasatospora > Kitasatospora sp. NPDC097691. The sequence goes on from NZ_JBEORY010000023.1 coordinate 61,234, forward strand.
ACCGAGCACAACTCGCACCGTGCCACCCTCACGGTCGGCAACTCCTCGACGGTCGCGGACCCGCTGTGCTGGAACAACGGCAGCCCGATCACCGAGGACCTCCAGGACAAGTGCCAGGAGGACGCCAACACCGCCCTGAAGAACGGCACGCTGCCCACCATGGACGTGGTGGCGAGCGACCGGGTCGGCGTCGGTGTCTCCCCGAACGTGGCCGACTCCGGCTGGTGGGCCTTCAGCAACGGCGGCTCGACCGCCTCCGGCGGGCGCACCAGCCTCGCCGCGTACGCGAAGGGCCCGACCTGGTCGGGTTCCCAGCAGGCGAACAAGATCCTCAACGCCGGCGGCAAGACCCTGATCACCGTGGTCGAGGGCGACAAGAACTCGGACAACCCGATCGCGGTCTGGTACTTCCAGCTGAACACCCAGGACAGCTGACGGTCCTGCGATGACCGCGCACGACGCCGGGAACGGCGAGCACGAGCAGTCGGGCCCCGCACGGGCCCGGCTGCTCGTCGTCGTCGCGGTGGCCGCCGAGGCCGAGGCGGTGCTGCGCGGCCTTCCGGGCGGGGCCGGCGCCCTGCCGCTGCCCGGGGGCACCCTGCACCGGTCCGCGGGCGCTCCGGTGGACGTGCTGGCCGCCGGGGTCGGCCCGGCCGCCGCCGCGGCCGCCGCCTCCGCCGCCCTGGCCGCCCACCCGTACGCCCTGGCCGTCTCGGCCGGGATCGCGGGCGGCTTCGCCCCGCACGCCCCGGTCGGCGCCACCGTGGTGGCCGACGCGATCGTGGCCGCGGACCTCGGCGCGGAGACCGCCGAGGGCTTCGCCGACGTCACCGAGCTGGGTTTCGGCACCGTCCGGCACACCCCGCCCCCGGCCGCCGTCGCGCTCGTCGCGGAGGCCTTGGCAGGCCGGGACGGCGCCACCGGCCCGGGCGCCGTCGTCGGCCCGGTGCTGACCGTCTCCACCGTCACCGGCAGCGCCGAGCGGGCCGCCGCGCTGGCCGCCCGCCACCCGGGGGCAGCCGCCGAGGCGATGGAGGGCTTCGGCGTGGCCGAGGCCGCCGCCCGGTACGGCGTGCCGGCCCTCGAACTGCGCACCGTGTCCAATCCGGTGGGCCCGCGCGACCGGACCGCCTGGCGGATCGGCGAGGCGCTGGCCGCCCTGGAGCGGGCCTTCGCCGCGCTGCCCGTCCACGAACTGGCTGCGCTGCCCGTCCACGGACCGGCTTCGCGGCACGAACCGATCGAGGAGGCCGGCCGTGGCTGAACGGCTGAGCATCGCGTACTCGCCCTGCCCGAACGACACCTTCGTCTTCCACGCCTGGGCGCACGGCCTGGTGCCCGGGGCGGACGCCCCCGAGGTGACCTTCGCCGACATCGACGTCACCAACGGCCTGGCCGAGCGCGGCGAGCTGGACGTCCTGAAGATCAGCTACGGCGCGCTGCCGTGGGTCCTGGACAAGTACACCCTGCTGCCCTGCGGCGGTGCGCTCGGGCGCGGCTGCGGGCCGCTGGTGCTCACCCTGCCGGGCGTGGAGTCCCCCGCGGACCTCGCCGGGAAGACCGTCGCGGTGCCCTCCGAGCGCTCCACCGCGTACCTGCTGTTCCGGCTCTGGGCGGCGAAGGCGGTGCCGGGCGGCTTCGGCGAGATCGTCGTCCTGCCGTTCCACGAGATCATGCCCGCCGTCCGGGACGGCCGGGTGGACGCCGGCCTGGTGATCCACGAGGCCCGCTTCACCTACCGGCAGTACGGCCTGCACTCCCTGGCCGACATGGGCGAGGCCTGGGAGGCGGAGACCGGCCTGCCGATCCCGCTGGGTGCGATCGTCGCCAAGCGCTCGCTCGGCGCCGAGCGGCTGCGGGCCGTCGCCGACGCGATCCGTGCCTCCGTCCGGCAGGCCTGGGCGGACCCGGAGGCGAGCCGCGCGTACGTGCTGGAGCACGCCCAGGAGATGGACCTGGACGTCGCGAAGCAGCACATCGGGCTGTATGTCACCGAGTTCACCGAGGACCTCGGCGAGGAGGGCTACGCGGCCGTCCGCGCGCTGCTCACCCGGGCCGCCGCGGAGGGGCTGGTGCCCCCGCTCGACCCGGGTGCGCTCGCGTTCGGGTAGCCGCCCGCGCCGCCCTACACGTCGAACTGGTCGGCCACCGCGCGCAGCAGGCCGGCCAGCTTCTGGCCGGTCGGCTTGGCGGGGTAGCGCCCGCGCTGGAGGCCGGGCAGCACCGCGTCCAGGGTGGTGATCAGGTCCTGGACGATCGGGGCCATGTCGTCCGCGCTGCGACGCTGGGCGGCGGCCACCGAGGGCAGCGCCTCCAGCAGCTGCACGGCCATCGCCTGGTCGCCGCGGTGCCCTGCGACCACGCCGAACTCGACCCGCTGGCCCGGCTTCAGCACGGTGACACCGGCGGGCAGCGCCTTGGTGTGGACGAAGACGTCGCCGCCGTCGTCGCGCGACAGGAAGCCGAAGCCCTTCGTCTCGTTGAACCACTTGACCTGGCCGGTGGGCATCTCGAACAGTCCTCGAATGGGTGTGAGGGATCCCGGCCCTGGCCGGGGATCACTGGGTGGTGGAAGATGCGGCCGACCTCGGCTGCGGCGCCCGTGGGCGCTCATGGTCAGCACACTGTCGGGAGCAGACTAACGGTCCGTGACTACCTCATCCGCGTTCCGCGAAGGATCCGCGTTCCGAGGCCCGATCGGGGCGGTCGGGGTGCGGGGATCTCGCGACCACGGGCAACCCGGTACTGGCACGGCCGGGTCGCGGCGCTGCGCGGTCCATCGGCTCACACCCCCGGGTCTGAGGACGCGGGGCGCACCTGTAGCGCCCCTCGGCACCCCCTGCATACCCCCGCTCAGCAGGGATCAAAACGTTGAGCTGCCGAGAAACTGCGCAACGTGACGAAGCCGCTCCGGTGGGCGGCCCCACCGGCCGCTCTGCCAGACTGGGGGCGGTCCGGCCCAGCCCCGAGGAGTGAGCAGACGTGAGCAGCCAGAGCGCCGATCCCGGCGACGTGTACGTCAAGGCCGGGGCGATCGTCTTCGGTATCGGTGCACTCGCCACCCTGGTCACCTTCGTCCCGCTGTTCCTGCACCTGACGCCGCTGCCGACGGCCGCGTACTGGCTGAGCATGCTGATGCCGGCCGGCTTCCTGGCCGCGCTGACCGGGCTGTTCCTGAACGCGCGCGACCAGCGCCGCCGCGTCGAGTCCTGACGCGGCGGGCCCAGACACGGCGGGCCCTGACACGGGGGGGTCCTGACACGGCGGGTACCCCGGCCGGGTGGCGGTCCTAGGCCAGGTGGCGGGCCAGCCAGTCCGGGAAGTCGGTGAGGTCCGCCAGGACCACGTCCGCCCCCGCCTCGCGCAGCTCGTCCGCCCCGTACGGGCCGGTGGCCACCGCGACCGCGACCGCGTCCGCGTGCCGGGCACCCACGATGTCGCCGAGGTGGTCGCCGACGTAGATGCTCGCGCCGTGCTCGCGCAGCGCCGCGCCCTTGGTCTCGGCCCAGAGGTCGCCGACCAGCACGTCCGCCGGCAGACCGGCGTGCTCCAGGTGGAGGCGGGCGTTCGGCTCGTACTTGCCGGTGATCACGGCGACCCGGCCGCCGTGGGCGCGGACCGCCTCGACGGCGGCGTGCGCGCCGGGCAGGGCCACGGTCGGGGCGAAGGCGTGGTCGCGGTAGAGCTCGCGGTAGCGCGTCGCGGCCCGCTCCACCTCCTCCTCCGGGAACCAGTTGCGGATCTCGTCGAGCAGCGGCGGGCCGAGCCTGGTGATCGCCAGGTCGGCGTCGATCGGGGTGCCGGTCTCGGCGGAGAGCGCCAGGTAGGTGGCGTGGATACCCGGCCGGGTGTCCAGCAGCGTCATGTCGAGGTCGAAGCCGACGGTGAGCGGGGCCTGTGAGGTCGCGGGCATGCCGCCAGGCTATCCAACGGACGGCCGGGGCCACGAGGCAATTTGCCCCGCCTTCGCGGCGGAACTTAGGTTTGCCTGAGTTGTCTGCGGAGAGGGCTCATGACCGACGACACCACCGCACCACCCGCCGCGCCGCGCACGTCGAACCGGGCGCCGCGGCGCCGAATACCGTGGTTCGCCGTCGCGCTGGCCGTCCTGGCCGCCGCGGTGCTGCTGAGCCTCGCGGTCGGCAGCCGGACCGTCCCGTTCGGCGAGACCCTCGACGCCCTGCTGCACGGCGGCAGCACCGCGAACGCCGTGGTGATCCGCGAGCTCCGGGTGCCGCGCACGATCGTCGGCCTGGCCGTGGGAGCGGCGCTCGGCCTGGCCGGGGCCGTCATGCAGGGCCTGACCCGCAACCCGATCGCCGACCCCGGCATCCTCGGGGTCTCCCAGGGCGCGGCGGCCGGCGTGGTGGTCGCCATCTCCGGCTTCGGCGTCTCCACCCTCACCGGGTACGTCTGGTTCGGCTTCGCCGGCGCGGTCATCGCCACCGTGCTGGTCCACGGGCTCGCCGGGCGCGGCCGGGGCGGGGCGACGCCGATCAAGCTGGCGCTGGCCGGCTCGGCGACGTCCGCGTTCATCGCCTCGCTCAACACCCTGGTGCTGACCACGGACGCGGCCACCATGGACCGGTTCCGCTTCTGGCACGTCGGCTCGCTCTCCGGACGGACCCCGGACGTGGCCTGGCAGCTGCTGCCCTTCCTGGCCGTCGGCACGGTACTGGTCGTCGCGGTGGCGCGCGGGCTGGACGCGCTGGCGCTCGGCGACGACACGGCGAAGGGGCTGGGTGCGAAGACCGGCGCGGTCCGGGCGGTCGGGGCCCTCGGCGCCACCGTCCTCACCGGCTCGGCGGTCGCGGCGGCCGGCCCGATCGCCTTCATCGGCCTCGCCGTCCCGCACGCGGCCCGCGCCGTCGCCGGCGCCGACCACCGCTGGGTCCTCGCCTTCTCCGCCGTCCTCGGCCCGGCCCTGCTGCTGCTCGCCGACACCCTCGGCCGGGTCCTGTTCCCGCCGTCCGAGGTCCCGGCGGGCGTGATGACGGCGCTGGTCGGCGTCCCCGTGCTGGTGGCCCTGGTCCGCCGCCGGAAGGTGGTCGCCGCATGAGCGCGGTCACCCTGCGGGGCTACTCCGTGGTGCGGGCCGGTCGGGCATCCTTCCTGCTGCACCGGCGCTCGGCGTGCGTCGCCGCCGGGCTGCTGCTCGCGCTCGCCGGGGCGGTGGTGGCCTCGCTGTGCCTGGGCGAGTCCACCGTGTCGCCGGCCGAGGTGGTGAAGGTGGTGCTCGGGCAGCCGAGCCCGGACGAACTGGTGGTCGGCGAGTTCCGGCTGCCCCGGGTGGTGGTCGGACTGCTGGTCGGTACGGCCCTCGGCCTGGCCGGCGCGCTGATCCAGACCGTCGCCCGGAACCCGCTGGCCAGCCCCGACGTGGTGGGCGTGACCTGGGGCGCGACCGCGACGGTGGTCGGCCTGACGGCGTACGGCGTGGTCGGCTCGACCGGCCAGGCGCCGTACGCGGCGGTGGCCGGCGGCCTGGTCGCCGGGCTGCTGGTGTACGCGCTGGCCTGGCGGCGCGGGCTGCACGCGCAGCGCTTCGTGCTGATCGGCATCGGGATCAGCGTCGCACTGTCCTCGCTCACCTCCGTCTTCCTCACCAAGGGCGACGGCTTCCAGGCGCAGGCCGCCAAGGTCTGGATGACGGGCAGCCTGAACGGCTCCGGCTACGACCAGGCCGCCTGGCTCGCCCCGGTGCTGCTCGCGGCCCTGCCGGTCGCGCTGTGGGCGGCCCGCGCCCAGCGGTCGATCTCCTTCGACGACGCGACCGCCGTGGGCCTCGGCCTGCGGCTGGACCGGATCCGGCTGGGCATGGCGCTGCTGGGCATCGTGCTGGCCTCCTGCGCGGCGGGGGCCTCCGGGCCGGTGGACTTCGTCGCGCTGATGGCCCCGCAGATCGCGCTGCGGCTGGCCCGCTCGGCGCAGGTCCCGCTGTTCTGCTCGGCGCTGACCGGCGCGCTGGTGGTCGTCCTCGCCGACCTCGTCGCCCGGCGGCTGCTGGCGCCGACCGAGCTGCCGGTGGGCGTGGTGACCGGCCTGGTCGGCGCGCCGTACCTGATGTGGCTGCTGATCCGATCCCGCCGTGGAGGTTCCTGAGATGTCCGCTCACCGTCTGGAGGCCCGGGGCCTCACCCTGGCCTACGAGGCGCGCACGGTCGTCGAGGGCCTGGACGTCCGCATCCCCGACGGCCGGGTGACGGTGATCGTCGGCCCGAACGCCTGCGGCAAGTCGACCCTGCTGCGGGCCCTCGGCCGGCTGCTGAAGCCGGTCCGGGGCGCGGTGCTGCTGGACGGCGAGGAGCTGGCGCGGATCCCGACCAAGCGGATCGCGCAGCGGCTGGGCCTGCTGCCGCAGTCGCCGACCGCCCCGGAGGGCATCTCGGTGGCGGACCTGGTCTCGCGCGGCCGCCAGCCGCACCAGAGCTGGTGGCAGCAGTGGTCGCCGGAGGACGAGGCGGCGGTCTCGGAGGCGCTGGAGCGCACCTCGACCGCGGAGCTGGCCGAGCGCAGCATGGACGAGCTGTCGGGCGGCCAGCGCCAGCGCGCCTGGATCGCGATGGCCCTGGCCCAGGGCACCGACATCCTGCTGCTGGACGAGCCGACCACCTACCTGGACATCGCGCACCAGGTGGAGGTGCTGGACCTGGTGCGCCGGCTGAACGTGGAGCGCGGGCGGACGGTCGTCGCCGTGCTGCACGACCTCAACCAGGCGGCCCGGTACGCCGACCACCTGGTGGCGATGCGGGACGGCCGGGTGGTGGCGCAGGGTGCCCCCGGGGAGGTGGTGACGGCGGAGCTGGTGCGGGAGGTGTTCGGGCTGGACTCGGTGGTGGTGCCGGATCCGGTGACGGGCACGCCGTTGGTCGTCCCGGGCGCTCCGTGGGCGGCGACGACGACGGCGGCGGTGGACGCCTGACGACACGCTTAGCGGCACTTTAACCGCCATTTCGGACATAATCGACGGCGCCCCGACCCCGCCCGTCTCCCGAGGACCGCCGATGCCCCGGATCACCCGCCGCACCCTCCTCACCGGCCTCGGCGGGGCCTCGCTCGCGGCCTGTACGGGCGGCACCACCCGGACCCCGACCCCGGCGACCGCCGACGACCTCGGCGCGAGCACCTCGCCGACCGCCACCCCGGCACCGCCGGTGACCGTGAACACCGCCACCGGGCCGGTGCTGGTCCCGGGTGAGCCGATGCGGGTGGTCGTGCTGGACACCGACGTGCTCGACTCGGCGCTGACCCTCGGCATCACCCCGGTCGGCGCCGCGCTCCCCGCCCGCGACACCCGCTACCCCGACTACTGGCCGACCTCCCGGACCACCGGGATCCGGCTGGTCGGCCCCGCCGGTTCGCCCGACCTGCCGACCGTACGCGCGCTGCGGCCGGACCTGATCCTCTCCAACCAGGCGCGCGACGGGGACCGCTACGACCAGCTGCGCGAAATCGCCCCCACCGTGCTCACCCAGACCACCGGCGCGCCCTGGAAGGCCAACGTCGGGCTGCACGCCCGGGCGTTGGGCCGGGTGGCGGCCGGGGAGGCCTTCGCCGACGCCTACGAGAAGCACGCCGGGCAGGTGGCGCAGGCCCTGTCTGCGGCCAAGCTGTCCGGGCGCAGGGTGAGCCTGGTGCGGTTCGTGGCGGGCGGCGGGATCCGGTTGTACGGCCGGCAGAGCTTCCCCGGGACGGTGCTCGCCGACGCCCAGGTGGGGCGGCCGGACGCGCAGAACGTCGACCAGTCGGACTTCGAGGTCCCGCCGGACCAGATCGGGAAGGCGGACGGCGACCTGCTGCTCTACGCGACGTACGGCGATCCGGAGCAGGCGGGCCTCGACGCGATGCTGGCGAGCCCGGGCTGGCAGGCGCTGGGGGCGGTCAGGGCGCACCGGGCGTTCCCGGTGGACGACCAGCTGTGGTTCCAGGGGATCGGCTACACCGGGGCCAACTACGTGCTGGACGAGCTGCAGCGCTTCCTCGGCGCGTGAGCAGGGGCCCGCTCGGGCACGATCGATCACGATTCGGTCCGACGTTAGGCGCTTGACCTGCCGCTCCGTCAGAATGAGCCGAGAAATCACGGCTACTCCGGGGGACGACACAGTGTCAACTACCGCGCCCACTACCGCAGCTCCACAGGCTCCCGCCCGCAAGGGGAAGGCAGCCGCCCTCGGCTGGCTGATCAGCATCGGCTTCAACGTCGTCGCGCCGATCATGATCTACAACCAGCTGCACGACCACGGCTACAGCGAATCCACCGCCATCCTGCTCTCGGGTCTGGGGCCGGTGATCGACACCCTGATCTACCTCGTCTGGCACCGCCGGATCGACGAGTTCGCCGTGGTCTCCCTGGTCTTCGTCGCCCTGACCCTGGTCGTCGCGCTGATCGGCCCGCAGGACCCGAAGATGCTGCTGGCCAAGGACTCCTTCGTCTCCGGCCTGCTCGGCGTGCTCTACCTGGTCTCGCTCGCCGCACCAAAGCCGATCATGTTCTACTTCGGGCGCAAGTTCGCCACCGACGGCACGCCGGACATGGTCGCCTGGTGGAACTCCATGTGGCAGTACCCGGGCTTCCGCCGGGTCCAGCGCAACCTGACCATCGTGTGGGGCGTGGCCTTCGTCCTGGAGGCGGTGCTGCGGATCGTGCTGGTCTACACCCTGTCGCACGGCACCGTGGTGACGGTCAACAACATCCTTCCGTACGTGGTGCTCGGCGGGCTGGTCTACTTCACCATCGCCTACGCCAAGCGGGCCAGCGCCAAGGGCCGGGCCGCCGCGGAAGCGGCCGCAGCCGCGGCCGCCCAGGCCGGTCAGGCCGGTCAGCCCGCCGCCGCGTAGCGGGCCGGGGATTCACCCACGGCGGCGGTGAAGTCGCGGGTGAGGTGGGCCTGGTCGGCGTAGCCCAGTTCGGCGGCGAGTGCGGCCAGGTCCAACTCGCCGCCGGTACCGGCCCGTTCGGCCGCCTCGTGGAGCCGGGCCCGGCGCAGCACCCACTTCGGGGAGGCGCCGACGTACTCGGCGAACAGACGCTGGAGGCGCCGCACGCCGACACCGAACTCCTCCGCCAGGTCGTCCACCCGGCGCAGGTCCGGTGCACCGGTGATCCGGTCCACCATCGCCGCCACCTCGCCGGCGACCGGGTCCGGCGCGGGCAGCCGGGGCAGCAGGAAGGCGTCGGCGAGGGCCGCGTCCGGACTGTCGAGGATCCGGGCGTTGAACCGGTCCGCGTCGGCACCGAAGTACTCGGCGGCGGGGACGGACCGGTCGGCCAGCTCGCTCACCGGCCGGCCCGCGAACGGCCGGAAGGCACCCGGGCGGAACTTCACGCCCAGCACGTGCCCGGTGTTCTCGAGCCGGCGGACGAAGAGCGAACGGTCCACCCCGTACACCCGGGCCCGCGGGGCCTCGAAGACCAGGTGGACGTTGGGGTGGGCGAGCACCTTCTGCTCGTACGGGGGCAGGCCGTGCAGGTCCCAGCGCACCAGCCAGTAGAACTCGACGAACCGCGCCACCTCGGGGTGGGGCGTGAGCCGATCCACGCTGATCAGCTCGGCCGCCCGGGCCCGGTGCAGCACACCGCGGCCGAGATCGGGAGAGTCGGCGGAGTCCATGGCAGCCAGGCTAGCCGTCGCGTTTCTTCAAGACCCCGGAGCCTCACCCGGCGCAGGCTGGACGGCATGAACGCCCACCCGATGCACCCGTTCCTGGCCCGCGCCGCCTCCGCTGCGGCCGGCGTCGCCGCCGCAGTCCCGGCCGACCACCCGCTGGACGCGCCGACGCCCTGCGGGGACTTCGACTCCCGCGCGCTGATCAACCACTGGGTGCTCTACACCTCGCACGGCCTGGAGCACCGGGCCCGGCGGGTCGAACTGCCCGAGGAGCTGGTCTCTCGGGACTTCGCGGCCGACGCCGACTGGCGCTCCGCGTACGCGACGCAGCTGGAGCGCGCGGTCGCGGCCTGGGCCGAGCCGGCCGCCTGGGAGGGGGACGTCGACCTCGGCGGCTCGCCGATGCCCGCGCTGGGCATCGCCCGGATGCTGATCCTGGAGCTGCTGCTGCACGGCTGGGACGTCGCCCGGGCCGTCGGCCTGCGGATCGACGTGGACGACGAACTCGCCGAGCTGGTCGGGGAGATCGTCGCCGAGAACGCCGAGCTGTACCGGCAGTACGAGGGCTTCGCCGGGGCGGTCGCCCTGCCGGACGACGCCTCCGCCTGGGACCGCGCACTCGCCGCCTCCGGCCGCGACCCGCACTGGAAGGCCTAACAACCACCCAGCGCCGTACGGAGCTTGTCGCGCAGCAGCCGGACCGCCGGGGAGTGCTGGTCGGGCCGGGCGGCCAGGCCGAGCCGGGCGTACGTCGCGGCGTCGGCGAGCGGGACGGCCCGTAGGCCCGCGCCCTCCACGGAGGAGGCGCTGAGGACGGCGACCCCGGCGCCGCGCTCGGCGAGCCGGAGCACGGCGAGCGGGGAGCTGGCGTCGATGTCCACGCGCGGGTCGAGGCCGAGCCGGCGGCAGGAGTCCTCGTAGGCGGCCCGGAGACCGGTGCCCGGGGAGAGGCAGAGGACCTTCTCGCCCCGGAGGTCGGCGAGCTTCAACTCCTCGCGGTCGAGCGGGTGTCCGGCCGGGACGACGGCGACGATCCGCTCGTCCACGACGACGTCGACGTCCAGGCCCGGGTCTGCCTCACCGGCGAAGCCGATCAGGGCGAGGTCCAGGTCGCCGGAGCGGACCTGCGCCTGGAGCAGGTCGGAGTGGCCCTCGTGGAGGCTCAGTTCGATGCCGGGGTGGGTGCGGCCGAGGTCGGCGACGGTGTCCAGGAACGGCGGGATCGAGCAGCCCATGATCATGCCGAGGCGGACCCGGCCGCGCACCGCGTCGGCGAACTCGGCGGCGGTGTGCCGAATGGCGTCGAGCGTGGCGAGGGCGTTCCTGGCGAGCGGGAGAACAGCCTCCCCGACCGGGGTCAGAAGCACCTTCCGGCCGGACCGGTCGAGCAGCTGCTGGCCCAGCTCGCGTTCCAGCTTGGCCACCTGCGTACTGACCCCCGACTGGCTCACGTGCAGGCGCTGGGCGGCGGCGGTGAAGGTTCCCTCGTCGATCACGGCGGCGAGGTAGCGCAGCTGGTGCATCTCCATATCCGAGGATGATAGCCAGCATCCGATCCATCTGTTGGACGGATGGATCAGCGCGCGGAAGCATGGAGGCATGACGACGACGACGACTGCACGCGAGCTTGCCGAGGCCTACTTCACCGCCTGGGAGGCGGGCGACTTCGAGACCCTCCGTGGGCTGCTGGCCGACGACGTGGACTTCGTCGGGGCACTGGGAGCGGCGTCGGGCGTGGAGGAGGCGCTGGCCGGGCTGCAGGGGCTCGGGCGGGTGCTGGAGAAGATCGACGTGAAGGTCCGGGTCGCCGAGGGCGACGAGGTGATCACCTGGTTCGAGCTGAACACCAGCGTCGCGGAGCCGACCCCGACGGTGAACTGGATGCACGTGGAGGACGGGAAGATCGCCCGGATCCGGGTCACCTTCGACCCGCGCGGCCTGCTCGCCGGATTCGAGAAGAAGAGCTGAGCCCGGAGGGGCAGCCGGGAGCGCAGGGGGGCCGTGACCAACGGGGGTGGTCGCGGCCCTCCTCTGCGTGCTCCTACGCGTCCTCGTCCGGCGGGGTCGGGGTCGCACGGAGAGCGGTGACGACGCCCAGGGCGACCGTCGCGAAGGCGAGGGCGAGGAGGACGGCGAAGGCCGCCCCGATCAGGAATCGCACCAGGTCTCGCGGTCGACGTCGAGGAGGAGGGTGAGGAGGTTGAGGAGGGTGGAGGCGGGGGCGGTGCCGAAGCGGACGAGGACCCGGCCGTCGAGGGTCCTGTCGGTGCCGGCCGAGGGCCAGATCAGGCCGAACTTCTTGCCGCGCTCCTGGACTTCGGCGAGGAGGGTGCGGATGTGGTCGTCCGTGTAGTGCCGGATCCGCGGGTCGGTCGGCTTCATGGGGTGGCGGTTCACGCGGCACCGTCCAGCTCGAACCAGACGGACTTGCCGCGCTCCTGCGGGTCGACACCCCAGCGGTGGGTGAGGCCGGCGACCAACTGCAGGCCCCGGCCGGACTCGGCGAGGAGATTGGGGGCCTGCAGGTTCGGAACGATCGGGCTCTCGTCCGTGATGGAGACGCGGAGGGTCCGGTCGACGGAGATGATCTGGACGATCGGCGCGGGGGTGTCGCCGTGCCGCCAGGCGTTGACCAGGAGTTCGACGAGGGCGAGCTGCGCGTCGAAGATGCTGGAGGGGGACCAGCCGACGCGGGTCATGGTGTCGAGGAGGGACTGACGGGCGATGGCGATCGAGGGCGTGTTGAGGTGACGCATGGGACTTCTCCCGAGGCGTGAGTGAGGGAAGAACCGGCGGAACACATGTCGCCGTGAGCCAGGCCAGGTGGAAGGACATGGCTGCTCTGCGGTGCTTGCTAGCAGGCGTTACTGACGATCCGTCGGATCGAGGTGATGTCGACCATAGCGCACGCGGGCTCAAATTTGAGCCGACCCTGGAAGGGTTCCCCCAAACGGGGCACACCCGTGCTCTCGGCCTGCGGCAGACTTGTGACTATGGCCCTACGACCGAACCCGACACTCCGCCAGCGGCGGATCGGGACCGAGCTGCGACGGATGCGGGAGCATGCCGGCCTGGGCGGCAGTCAGCTGGCGCGCGAACTCGGCATCCAGCCCGCGCAGATCACGCAGATGGAGAGCGGAAAGGGCGGGATCAGCGTCGAGCGGCTCCGGACCATCGCAGCCGTCTGCATGTGTGACAACCACGCTCTGATCGACGCACTGGCCGACATGGTCACCGAACGAGACAAGAGCACCTGGTGGGAGCAGTATCGAGGAACGGTCTCCACGGACCTGCTCGACATCGCAGAGCTCGAAGGCAGCGCGAAGAAGCTGACCAGCTACACGATCACATTCGTTCACGGGCTGCTACAGACAAAGGCCTATGCCGCATCCGTCTTCGCGCGTGCCATTCCGCCACTCCCGGACCACGAAGTCGATGTACGCACGGAGTTCCGGATGAGGCGACAACACATCGTTCAGCCGGACACGACGCCCATCTGCGCCTTCATCCATGAGGCCGCGCTACGGATGCAGTTCAGCGGACCAAAGGTCCTCGCCGAACAGCTCGACGCTCTGATCGAGCACTCCGAGAACCCGCGGATCTCCATCCGGGCGGTACCGTTCGATGTCGAATCGCTACCTGGTCCGAGCGAGAACTTCACCTACGCGGCGGGCGCCGTGACCGAACTGGACACTCTCCAGATCGATACCAGCCACAGCAGCATGATCTTCGACTCGCCCGCACAGCTCGCGAGCTATCGCGAGATTCTCAGGCGGATGGCAAAGGTTGCCCTCTCCGAGCAGGAGTCTCGCGACTACATCCGCAGAATCAAGAAGGAGATCGAGGGTAAGCATGGATAGCTCGACGTGGCAGAAGTCCAGCTATTCCGGCTCAAGCAACGCGTGCGTCGAGGTCCGCAAGGTCGACGGAGTGGTCGAACTCCGTGAGTCCGACGAGGGCCACATCATCCTCCGCACCACCTCCGCCGCCCTCGCCGCACTGCTCCACAGCGCCAAGGCCGGCGAACTCGACCACCACGCCTAACGCGCGTGCCATCTGCACCCAAGCCCCCGGAGGGATCATGCCTAACGTCCAGTGGCAGAAGTCCAGCTACAGCGCCTCAGGAAACGAGTGCGTCGAGATCCGGACCGTCGAGGGTCTGATCGAACTCCGCGAGTCCGACGAGGGCCGCACCATCCTCCGCACCACCCCCGCCGCCCTCGCCGCACTCCTCCACAGCGCCAAGACCGGCGAACTCGACCACCACGCCTGACCCGCCTTGGAGTGGGAAGTCGGCCACGCCGACTTCCCACTCCCACCCCTCCCTACCGTTCACTCGCCGAAGCGGAACCGGCTCGCCGACCCACTGGAGGTGGGCCGGCGATCTCGCGGTAGGACCTGTTTGCCCAATGAGAGGCCGAAGATGACCGACTCCGACTGGCAGAAGTCCTCGTTCAGCGGCAACGTCGAGAACTGTGTGGAGGTCCGTTCAGCGGACGGGGCAGTCGAACTCCGCGAGTCCGACGAAGGCCACATCATCCTCCGCACCACCCCCGCCGCCCTCGCCGCACTCCTCCACAGCGCCAAGGCCGGCGAACTCGACCACCACGCCTGAACCCCAGCGGCCCCTCACCCGCGCGAGGGGCCGCAACACCCGCCTCACATCCCGGAAGGCACCTGAGCCCAGAACTCCCCGTAGGGCGTCGCGTGGTGCCAGGCGACGTCACGGGCCTGGCAGGCTCGCAGGACTTCCAGTGGCTCGGTGACCAGCTCCATGCCCACGGTGCGCTCCCCTTCGAAATGGAAGCGCGCGACCGTACGGGAGTCGAAGAGCCAGAAGTCCGACAGCCCCGTCAGCCCAGCCGCCTCGGCGTCCGACCGCCACATGCACCGGATGTCCTCACCGGCAGCCACGTTGGTCCGGGCACACGCCAGGAGATACCGCTGCCCCTCGGTCGGCGGGTTGTCCACCAGGCGCACCCGCTCGAACCTCTTGCCCTTGTCGACCATGCGGCGCACGTTCTCGAACCACGGGTGCCCGACCTCGCCAGGGGTGTCCCCCGTGCGCAAGAACTCCGCATAGGAGGGCATCTGCTTGTCGGAGAGGTACCCGGTCCTCGTCTCCAACCGCCAGGCGGTGTGCTCGAACCCGTCGTTGATGAACTCGGTGATCCTCTGCTGGGGAACGAACTCCGGCACTGGCGTGGCTCCTTCGGCACGATCCTCACGACCGGTTCGCGAGGGCTGCAACCCAGCCATCATCAAACTAGGTCCGTGACCGGTCGACTACAGCAAGTCCCAGTCTTGCGCGAATATTCGAGAATCACCGCTTCCTGCCTGACAGTTCCAGGGCATTCTGATCCCGCCTGACCGACTTGGAGGGAGCGGAAATGAGCCGACGACTGCGATACATCGGAAGCAACTCGGGCCTCAACGGGTGCCCGACGTTGTACGAGGACGTGCGAACCGGAGAGGTGCTCGTGCAGGGTGACGTGGTCACCGATCCCGCAGAGCTCGCCCAGCTGCGCAACGTCAAACCCAGCGAGGGCGCTGTGGCCGTGCCGCGCGTTCTGCTCGCCGACTTCGCTCCGCGCGACGTCAACCGAAAGCGCGTACTGATCGACTACGAGCAGTTCGACGACATGTTCGTGAGCTTCCAGCACACGGCGTTCCGGCTGGAGACCCGTCGACAGTACCGCTCCGACGAACAGAGCGAGACGTACCAGCGGTTCGCCGCCGGCTTGGGATTTGACTGGGACCTCGACCACCCCTGGTGCATCTCGCGCCGTGAACAGTCGGCCCTGGGAAAGCGGTTCGAGCGGGTGCGGATCGTGGACAACCCGCCCACCATGGGGCAGCGGTACCTGCTCCACAATGCCGAACGGAACAACCTCGTCGGCGAGGACGTCCGCTACCTCTGGCGTGCTGACGCCGACCGGCTGGACCTCCCGGCGGAGGACGCCTGGCTGTTCGACTCCCGCGTCATCGCTCTGCTGCACTTCAACACCGAGGACGAGATCACGGAGATCGAACTGATCACCGATCCGGTGCAGGTGGCCCGTGCCTGCCAGGTCCGGGACGCCGCCTGGCACCACGCAGTCCCGAGCCGTGAATTCGCCGCTGGGGTACCGTCCGAAGCGTGACCACCGACTTCCAGCACGCCAGGATCGCCCTCGGTCAGCGGCTCCGCGAGCTGCGGGCCGAGGGCGGTCTCACAGGTCGGCAGCTGGCCGATCTCCTGTGCTGGACGCAGTCCAAGGTCAGCAAGCTGGAGACCGGCCGGCAAACGGCCACCCACGACGACCTCAAAGCTTGGGCCGAGGCTGTCGGACAACCCCGCACGGCAGCCGAACTGTCAGCCCGACTGCGGTCCTTCGAGTCAGGGACCCGGTCGTGGCGACGGCAGTTGGCCGCCGGACACAAACCGGTGCAGGACACCCTGACTGCCGAGCACGACCGTTCGCACTTCCTGCGCGCCTGGGAAGGCGCCATGATTGTCGGGATGCTCCAGACCGCCGACTACGCCCGGCACATCTTCAGCGCGTACGTCGATCTCCACCGGTCCCCACGTGACATAGACGATGCTGTACGAGCCCGCATTCAGCGCCAGGAGAGCCTGTACCGGTCCGGCAAGCAGTACCACATCCTCATGTGGGAATCCGCCCTTCGCGCCCTGGTCTGCCCTCCGCCCGTGATGGCCGCGCAGCTCGACCGTCTCGCTGGCGTCATCGGCCTGGACACCGTCTCACTCGGCATCGTCCCGTTCGAAGCCTCGCTCAAGTTGCCCGCTGCCAACGGCTTCTGGATCCACGACGAGCGGCTCGTCATCGTCGAGGACTGGCACGCCGAGCTCTGGCTCGACCAGCCAGAGAACGTGTCCCTCTACCTGCGCGTCTGGGAGACCCTGGCCGCTTCCGCCGTCTACGGTGCGGACGCCCACAGGGTGATCACCCGCTGTCGCAGGGCGCTCGGAGACCTCTGAAGAATCTCCGCGAACCCCGCCGGCCCGTGCCCGGAATATTCGGGAATCGCGCGCCGTCCCGCCCGCTCCGCCGCCCTACCGTCTTCCTCAACGGCGGCATCCAGCGCCGCCGTTGAAAGGGGAATCACATGCCCGTGTTCGACAACGGCAAGCACGGAGGCGGCTCCGGCTCCGGCAAGGGCGGCGGTCAGCAGGACGACAGCAGCAGCGGCAACAAGCACGGTGGCGGCGGCAGTGACGAGGGTGGCAACTCCTCGGACGGCAGCGGCCCGGCGTCGGGTGACTGACGCGTGATCGAGCAGCATGAAGCGGAGGCCGGCCGGGCCCGGCTGGCCTCCGCGCTGACCGCGAACGGGGCCCTCACCTCGGACTGGCTGTCCTCCTACGACGCCGTCCCCCGCCACTGGTTCGTCCCGGCCCTCGTCTGGCCCGGCCGGGGCGACGGTGTCCGCCAGGGGGACGCCGTGAACAGGCACGCCGATCCGGCCGCCTGGTGGCACGCCGTCTACTCCGACGTCCCGCTCACCACGCAGTGGGACGACGGCGACCACACCGGGGAGGGCCGGGGCATCACGCCCACGTCCTCCAACTCGATGCCGACCATGGTGTTCTCGATGCTCGCCGCCCTGGACGTCGAGCCCGGCGACCGGGTGCTGGAGATCGGTACCGGCACGGGCTGGAACGCCGCGCTCCTCTCCCACCGCATCGGGTCCGGCCGCGTCGTGACGGTCGAGGTGGACGAGGACAACGCCGCCGAGGCGCAGCTCCGACTCAAGCGCGCCGGCTGCTCGCCGACGCTCGTGGTCGGTGACGGAGCCGTGGGCCACCCGCCCGGCGCGCCGTACGACCGGGTGATCGCCACGTGCTCGGTCAGCCGCATCCCGCCCGCCTGGGTCGAGCAGACCCGCCCCGGCGGGCTGATCGTCGCCCCGTGGGGGCCCGAGTACGGCGGGGAGGCCGTCGTCCGGCTGACCGTCGGCGACGACGGCACCGCGAGCGGCCGGTTCGTCGGATCATCCGCCTTCATGCGGCTCCGCCGGCAGCGCGCCACCCGCCCCGGCAGCCTGGAGTACCTGTCCGGGCCGTGGCCGGCGGACGGCACCACGTCGTCGACGTCCCTCTCCCCGGAGGCCGTCGGCGGCTGGCCGGCCATGTTCGCCATCGGGGTGCAGGTGCCCGGGGCCTTCCCGCTCATCGAGCGCTACGCGGACGGCAGCTACACGCTCTGGCTGCACGACACGGCCGTCACGTCCTGGGCCACCGTCGACTGGGAGCCCGGCCGCACCGCGTACGAGGTCGTCCAGTCCGGCCCCCGCGGCCTCTGGGACGAGGTGCGGTCCGCCTGGCACTGGTGGGACGACCGGGGCCGCCCCGGCTTCGAGCGCTTCGGCCTCACCGTCACGCCCGACGGCGGCCGGACGGTGTGGCTGGACTCCCCGGACAACCCGGTGCCCTCCCGGAACTGACAACGCCAAACCGGGAGTGGGAAGTCGGCCCCACCGACTTCCCACTCCCCACCACTCGCCCCGACCTCACTCGCCGAAGCGGATCGGCTCGCCCGTCCGGTGCAGGTGGGCGAAGACCTCGCGGTACGAACGGAGCAGGCCCGTCTCGCAGTAAGGGATCCCCTCCTCCGCGCAGAACCCCTTGGTGATCCGGGCGGCCCGCCCGAGCGCGGGGGTCGGCATGCTGGGGAACAGGTGGTGCTCCACCTGGTAGTTGAGGCCGCCCATCACCGCGTCGATGACCGCGCCGCCGCGCACGTTGCGCGAGGTGAGCACCTGGCGGCGCAGGAAGTCCAGCTTCATCTCCGGCGTCACCATCAGCATGCCCTTGTGGTTCGGCGCGAAGACGCAGCCCAGGTACACCCCGAGCAGCGCCTGGTGCACGGCCAGGAACGCGATCGCCTTCCCGGTCGGCAGCGCCGCGAACACCAGGCCGAAGTAGGCGACGAAGTGCACCACCAGCAGCACGCCCTCCAGCACCGGCCGCTTCATCGTGGGGCTGCGCAGCGCGCGGAAGCTGTTGAAGCTGAGGTTGAGGCCCTCCAGCAGGAGCAGCGGGAGGAACAGGTACGCCTGCCGGCGGCCGATGAACCGGGCGATCCCGCTCGCCTGCCGGGCCTGCCGCTTGGACCACACCAGGAGGTCGGGCGCGACGTCCGGGTCCCGCTCCTCGTGGTTCGGGTTGGCGTGGTGGCGGGTGTGCTTGTTCATCCACCAGCCGTAGCTCATGCCCATCAGCAGGTTGGCGGCGATCCGGCCGCCGATCTCGCTCGGCAGCCGGTGGCTGAACACCTGGCGGTGCGCGAGGTCGTGCGACAGCAGGGCGACCTGGGCGAAGACGACGGACATGGCCGCCGCCAGGCCCAGTTGCCACCAGGTGTCGCCCAGGGCGAACAGCGCGTACCAGCCGCCGAGGAACGCGGCGAGCACCGTGCCCACGCGTGCGGCGTAGTAGCCGGGGCGCCGGTCGAGCAGTCCCTCGGCGGCCATCCGGCGGCTCAGTCGGGCGAAGTCGCTGCCGGCGCTGCGCTCCGCCTGCGGGGCGGGGGCGGCCGTCGTCACGGTCTGTGTGGGCATGCCCCGAGTCTGGTTCGGCGGGGGGCCGCGAAGAACGGGGGAAGCACCCGTCCCGTACGGGTGTTAACCCCCGCCCGGCGAGGGGGGACACCCCTCGCGCGCCGACCGTCTACGATGGCCGCCGACACCCATCAGGCCGACACAACGGGGGATTTGATGACGGGTCACTGGCAGGAGATCGGGACGCCGGGCGGCATCGAGGCCTACGTCCACCACCCGGAGGGCCAGGTCCGCGGCGCGGTCGTGGTCTGCTCCGAGCTGTACGGGGTCAACGCCTACGTCCGCGGGATCTGTGCCGAGCTGGCCGCCCTCGGGTACGTCGCGCTGGCACCGGACTTCTACTGGCGCGACGCCCGCCGCACCGAGCTCGGCTACAGCGCCGAGGAGCGCGAGGCCGGTCTCGTCCTGATGCGCGCCCTGGAGCGCGACCAGCTGGTGGCCGACGCCGCCGACGCGCTGGCCGCGGCGCGCGGCCTGGCGGACGGCCACGGGGTGGCGTTCCTGGGCACGAGCATGGGCGGCCACATCGCCGTCCGCGCCGCCACCGAGCTGCGCTTCGAGCTGGCCGCCGTGTTCTACCCGGGGTGGATGCTCAACTCCGGTTTCCCGCTGGTCGGTCCGGTCCCGCCGATGGAGACCGCCGACCGCATCGCCGCCAACGGCGTGTTCCTGCTGGGCTTCAACGGCGACCGGGACCACATCCTGCCGCTCGCGGAGTGGCGGGCGGTCGAGGAGAAGCTCACCGAGGCCGGGGTCGTCCACGAGCTGGTCACCTACCCGGGCGCCGGCCACGGCTTCGCCGCCGACCGCGCCGACCAGCACGACGCCGCGGCCACCGAGGACGCCTGGCAGCGCATCCACCGCGCCCTGGCCAAGCACCTGTAGGCCGTCCGGGCCGGCGGGCCCCCTCGTACGGACGAGCGCGAGGGGGCCGCGGGGCGCCGCCACCGGGCGCCCTACACGGACGCCCGCAGCTCGCTCTGCGCACCGGGCGAGCGCAGGATGTCCAGCAGTCGGCCGTTGTTGCCGATGCCGGCGAAGAGCAGATCCGCTTCGCTCCTCACAGCCTGTCTCAGCATCGCCTGGAACACTCCGGCGAAAGGCTGGTCCTGGATCACGCTCAGCGCGCGGGACATCTCGTCGGGGAGCCCTCGGTCCCTGGCGGTCCACCACTGCTCAAGGGCGAGGGACATCACGTCCCGTGCGTGTCGACGGGCGTCGGGGCGCTTGTCGGCATTGAGGCCGCAGGTGCTGACGGTGTACTCGCCCCGGGGGCTCAGACCGCAGTACTCGCCCGTGTCCAGGACCAGGTGGAGGTGGACGAACGGGTCCTCGACCGTCGGGTTGACGAGCATGGGAGTTCCCGTGTCGTCGACCGCGTGCGTCCCCTTTTTGAACCTGCTGTTGCACGCGCTGCAGGCGAGGAGGTAGTTCAGCCATGAGAAGGCCTGCAGCGGATCGTGGTTCATCGGCACATAGTGGTCTATGTGGTCCGCGAGGTTCTGGCCGCAGTACATGCAACAGTCGTGCCCCGGCGCCATCTCCTTGAGCCTGCCGAGTGCCGGCGTGTACGCATCCCGCCGGAAGGTCTGTCGCTTCCATGCCCGATGGGCTGTCCTCACACGCTCGGTGGAGTCGGTGACCACCGTGATCTCCCTGGTCAGCGCGTCGAGCCGCAGCTCGACCGGACCGGGCAGGTCTAATCGGCGAACCGGGATCAATGGGCACCGCCGCCGGACTCGCCGAGCAGCCTCGCGGAGATTTCGTCGACACGCGTCACCGGAGAGCTCGCGAGATGCAGTTTGAGGTCCCGGAGAAGGCTCAGTTCCTCCTCCGTCGCCCGGCCGGTGACGAGCTTCCGCTCCAGTTCCACCAGACTCTTCCGGATGTCCTGGGCCTTGGCGGAGTACGGGGTGTCCAGTCCGAAGAGGTCCGAGATGACCGCGTCGTCACCGGTGCCGTACACCACCCGCCGGTACAGGTCGGGTTCGACGATGCTCGGTGGACTCATCTCGCCGGGCCCGGGCAGCCTGATGAGTCCGTTCTCGTCGGCCGCCTGGCAGACGTAGGGGCTGTGGGTCGTGACGATGAACTGCACCTGGGGGAAGTGCGCCTTCAGCCAGGCTCCGATGCGCTGTTGCCACGACACGTGCAGGTGCGCGTCCACCTCGTCGATCAGCACCACCCCGGGGTGCCGGAGGGTGGGGGTGTCGTTCTCGTAGACGACCCGGTGAAGGTCCGGATAGGGGTATGCGGCGAACATGCGCCGGATGATGTCGAGCACCAGCGCGACGACCGTCCGGTAGCCGTCACTCATCTGCCGGAGCGGGGTGGACCTTCCGGTCTCCTCGTTGGTGATCCAGAGCCCCTGGAGGTCGACCCGGGAGACCTTGTAGTGATCCGGCAGGAGCCCGTCCTGGAGCAGCGCGAAAATCGACTCCAGGAGGTCCGATGATCCGCTCCCCTTCTCGCCGCCCTGCAGGTCCTCAAGCCGTTGCATGTGCAGGCGGATGAGCCAGCTGACCGCTTCGGAAAGCGAGTCGCGCTCATTGAACAGGGTCCGGACGGCGGACAGCTTGTTCGCGTAGGCGGGGATTCTGCGGGAACTGACCTCCTTGGCGCGCTCGGAGAACCGGTCGTCCTCCTCGCTGCCCCCGGTCAGACGCCGAAAGGGGCCGTATCCGGCAACGAACCATCCGGGATATCCCACACCCGACCAGAGGACTTCTTCCAGCGAGTCGGGGGCCTTGAAGGACACGCGTGCGAACGACCGGCGCTCCTCGAACTCGGACTCGAAGCGCTCGCTGATCTCGATCGGGAGCCGATCCCTGATCCCACGGGGGAGGATGCGCTCCCCGCCCCGGTTCTTCGCGGCCCCGATTCTCCAGATCATCTCGACCGCGCCGACCGCGTCGTCCGGATATCCGGCATCCCACAGCGCGTCGTTCGACACGTCGAGCCGGATGCTTCCCTGCTTCCGGTTCTCGGAAAGCCATCCCTCCAGCGAATCCTCCACCTGGGACGCCAACCGCTGCCCGATGAGGCCGATCGCGATCGCCCGGAGAATCGTCGTCTTGCCCGACCCGTTGCGCCCGGCCAGGACGGTCCAGCCCGCGTAGCTTCCGTCGGGTCGCGAGAAGTCGAGTTCGAATTTCCGTCGACCGTCGAACCCTCGGATGCCGCTCATGGCCAGCTTATTTACGTACATTCACGACTCCCTTCTCGCGGTCGTACGCGAGTGTATAGAGGTCCGCTGACGGCTCGGCAGTCCGCCGTACGCACCTGACCCGATCGCGCCTCACGGCGTTCGGAACAGCTCGTCCAGGTGGTACGTGAGGATCGCCAGCGCCTCCTCGCCGCTGCGCTGGCCGCCCAGGACGCTCGACCCGAGGCCGTTGACCATCGCCAGCAGCCCGGCCGCCGTCACCCCGGTGTCCCGGCCCGGGTCGATCTCGCCGGCCTCCTGCGCGGCGCGGAGCTGCTGGGCGAGGAAGCCCTCCAGCAGCTCGGGCTGCCGGGCGCCGTGCCGCTCCATCGCCTCCGGGTCGCCGAGCACCAGCGTGTAGTACGCCGTGTAGGTGCGGGTGATCCGGCGGCTCTCCGGGTCGGTCGGCAGGATGCAGGACAGGATCGCCGTCACCACCTCGCGCGGAGCGCGCGCCTCGCCGATCCACCGCTCCATCCGGGCCTGGAGCTGGGCGCCGAGCCGGGCGAAGGCGTCGAGCAGCAGGCGCTCCTTGGTCGTGAAGTAGTACTGCACGAGCCGCAGTGAGACGCCGGCCTCCGCCGCGACCGCCCGCATGCTGGCCGACTGAAGGCCGTCGGTGTCGGCGATGCGCAGCAGGGCCTCGGCGATCTGCCGCCGACGCTCTTCGTGGTCGACCTTCGCGGTCATGTTCCGACCTCCGTGGCGGGGCCCGACGGTCGGGGCCCTTCTTCTGGTACACCCGTATCATGCATGTGATACACATGTATCATGCGAATCAGCGAGTTCAGCAACGGCAAGGCCGAAGCCCGCTTCCGCACCGCCTACGAGCGCGCGCTGACCCGGCTGTGGCCGGGCCCGCGGACGTCGCTCGACGTCCCCACCGGCTTCGGCACCACCCGCGTGCACCGCACCGGCCCAACGGAGGGGCAGCCGGTCGTCCTGCTGCCCGGCTCGGGCGGCAACGCGCTGATGTGGCACGGCTACCTCGACGACCTCGCCCGCCGGCACCCCGTCATCGCCGTGGACACCGTCGGCGAACCCGGCGC
This sequence comes from Kitasatospora sp. NPDC097691, assembly GCF_040302665.1. Lineage (NCBI taxonomy): Bacteria > Bacillati > Actinomycetota > Actinomycetes > Kitasatosporales > Streptomycetaceae > Kitasatospora > Kitasatospora sp. NPDC097691. Next base: position 84,660 of record NZ_JBEORY010000023.1, read on the forward strand.
CAGCGTGCAGAGCGCCCCCATCCGGAACGGACGCGACGCCGCCGCATGGCTGGAGGACCTCCTCACCGGGCTCGACCTGCCGGCCGTCCACCTGGTCGGCTGCTCCTACGGCGGCTGGATCGCCCTCAACCACCGGATCCACCACCCCGGCCGCGCCGCCACCCTCACCCTGGTCGACCCGGCGGGCCTGGCCGACCCCGGCCGCCGCTTCTACACCTGGCTCATCGCCGGCGGCCTCGCCGCGCTGGCCCCGCGCCCGCTCCGGCCCCGGCTGTCGAAGCTGGTCGGCAACAGCGCGATCCTGGAAACCGAGCTGATGGCCCTGATGCGCGCCTCGATGGGATTCCGCCGCCGACTGCCGCTCGCCACCACCCTCACCGACGAGGAACTCGGCCGCCTCCACGGCCCGGCGCTCTTCCTGCTCGGTGAGCGCAGCGCCCTGCACGACGCCCGGGAGGCCGCCGCCCGGCTGCACCGCCTCGTCCCGGGCGCCCGAGTCACCCTGGTTCCGGGTGCCGGCCACGCCCTGCCGACCGACGACCCGGCGGCCGTCCTCGACGGCATCCTCGGTACGGCCGCCGGGCAGGCCGGTTGACCTCGGCGTCAACGCGGGCCGGTCAGCCGGTCGTTCAGGTGAACCTGCCGCGCAGCGACCGGGGGCACCGGCCCCCACGGGAAGCCTCGTGCGTGACGGCCGCTCGCCCGGAGCGGCCGCACCGCACCACGGAGACCTCCCCATGCGTCCGTCCCCACGCACCGCCGCGCTCGTCGGCGCCGCCCTGTCCGTCGCCGCCCTGGTCGGCCCGGCTCCCACCGCCGCCGCGAGCACCGCTCCGCAGCCCCCGGCGGGCCGGTACCTGAACCTGCACCAGTGCGTCTACCACGGCCCGTTCCTGCCGACCAGCTTCGACCTCCTGACCACCCTGGTCCCGAGCAAGGACGGACGGTTCAGAGCCGGGACGGACGTCTCCGACACCCCCGTTCCCGCCGCCGTCTGCGGTCCGGGCGACGGGAACTACCAGCCCAGCGTCTACACCGCCGCCGAAGGCTACGACCTGACGGCCGGGCGCTACCTCAACCTGCACCAGTGCGTCTTCTGGAGCGACTACGACCAGGACCACCTCACCACGGTGGTCGGGACCACGGACGCCAAGTTCGTCGCCGGCACCAACGTCTCCGACTCCCGTGACAGCGCCGTCAGTTGCGGCGGCGGAGGCACCGACCTCCCCATCCCCCTGCTGTCGAGCGCCACGCCCCTGGACCTGACCGCCGGGCGGTACCTCAACCTGCACCAGTGCATGTACTACTACGACGGCTACCACGACCACTTCACGACCTTCGCCCCGAGCGGGGACGGGCGGTTCAAGGCCGGCACGAACATCTCCGACACCCCCGACACCACGCCGTCCTGCGGCGCCGGGGACGGCCGGTTCCAGCTCATCCCGGTGCTCTCGGGCGTCAAGGCGCTCCCGCTGCGCTGAGGCCGCCGGACCGGCTCGCTACGCCGCCGCCCCCGGCCCGCCGAGGGCGGCGCGGACCAGGCGGGTGACCGCCGGCACGGCCGCGGTCAGATCGTCCCCCGGCTCCGCCGCCGCCTCCGCCGCCAGGGCGTCGTAGGTCTCGAACGCGGTCAGGACGAACAGCAGGCCCGCCGCGTCCGGCGGGGCGGCGGGCAGGCGGCCGGACAGGACCGCGGCGCCCTCGCGGCGCCGGGCGTCGCGGTCGGCGATGACCCGGCCGACTTCGTCGTCGAGGGCGGCGAGGGCGCGCAGCCGGCGGGTGCAGACCCGGTCGAACGCCCAGAAGCCGCCCATCACCTCGACGAAGCGGTCCACCGCCGCCCACGGGTCGGCCAGGGTGAACGCCTCGGCCAGCCGGGCCATGCCGCCCTGCTCGGCGAGGGCGTCGCAGACCGCCTCCAGCAGGCCCGTCTTGGAGCCGAACTGGTAGTAGACGGTGGCCCGGGCGACGTCCGCGCGGCGGGCGACCGCGTCCAGCGAGAGCCCGCCGGTCTCCGCGAGGTGCACCCGGGCGGCCGCGACGATCCGGGCCCGGGTCTCGTCGACCTCCGCCTGCCGCTGTCCCATCCGGTAGGACCGGGGGCTCATCCCGCTCGCCTCCACTCGTTCCGCGTGCACCGTCCGCGTGAACCGGCGGTTCCGCGTGAACTGGCAGTATCGCGTGAACCGGCGGGCCGCCGACCGGTCACCCGCGCCGGGCCGCCCCGGCACTCACAGGATGACCCGGCCGCCGCTGACGTCCAGGGTCTGGCCGGTGATCCAGGACGAGGCGTCGGAGGCCAGGAAGAGCGTGGCGGCGGCGAGGTCCTCCGGCTCGCCGAGGCGGCCCAGCGGGTGCGCGGCGGCGACCGTGGCCTGGACCTCCAGCGGCATCTGTGCCGCGGTCCGCTCGGTGCGGACGGCCCCGGGCGCGATCGCGTTGACCCGCACGCCCTCGCCGGCGACCTCCAGCGCCAGGTGGCGGGTGAACATCAGCACCCCCGCCTTGGCCGCGGCGTACGCGGCGGAGGCCCCGCTGGGCAGCCGGCCCGCCGTCGAGGCCATGGTGACGATCGAACCGCCGCGACGGGCCGAGAAGCCGGGCAGGAAGGCCCGGACGGTGAGGAAGGTGGCGGTGAGGTTGCCGTCCACGACGGCCCGCCAGTGTTCCTCGGTCTCGCGGACGGTCGGTACGGGGTAGCCGTCGCCGCCGGCGAACGCGGCCAGGACGTCGACCGGGCCGAGCTCCCGCTCGATCCGGGCGGCGGCGGAGTCGAGCGCCGCCGGGTCGGTGCAGTCGGCGACCAGTGCGAGCGTCCGGGCGCCGTTCGCGCGCAGTTCCTCCGCCACCTTCGCCAGCGCCGCCTCGTCCCGGCCGAGGACGGCCACGGCCGACCCCTGGCGGGCGAAGGCCCGGGCGGTCTCCGCGCCGATGCCGCGGCTGCCGCCGGTGATCACGACGACCCGGCCGGCCAGGTCGGGGTACCGCGCCTGTCGAACTCCCATGTCCCATCGCTCCTTCGGGCTTGCTCTCGGGCTTGCTCTCACGGTGTGCTGTGGTTCACTGGATTCATTCATACAGTCCGTCTGAATGAATCGCAAGGGCGAACCGCCCCGGCCGCACCGGCCGGCGGAGAGCCCGGAGATCACAAGGAGGAACCGATGAGGATCGCAGTCGTGGGCGCCACCGGACGCACCGGCCGCCTGGTGGTCGACCTCGCCCTGGCGGCGGGACACGAGGTCACCGCCGTCGCGCGCACCCCCGCCCGGCTACCGGACTTCGCACACGGCACCCCGCGCACCGCGGCCGCCGACGTCCACGAACCCGCGTCATTGCTGGAACCGCTGGACGGCCAGGACGTCGTCGTCGCCGCGCTCGGCACCACCGGCCGCCGGGCCACCACCGTCTTCTCCGACGGCGCCCGGGCCCTGACCGCCGCCGTCCGGGCCGGCGGCGCCGAGCACCTGGTGACCATGGGCTCGGCCGGTCTGGACACCAGCCGGCTCCCCCTCGCCCAACGGGTGGTGACCAGGCTCGTGGTCGACCGGCTGTACCGGGAGATCCACCACGACCTGGCCCGGATGGAGGAGGTGCTCGCCGAGTCGGACGTCGACTGGACGGTCGTCCGCGTGCCGATGCTCAAGGACGGGCCGCCCTCCGCCCACCCCCTGGTCTCCTACGACCGGCCGCTCCCCCGCGCCGGCACCGCCGCCCGCGCCACCGTCGCCCGCTGGATCACCGACCACCTCGGCGACCCGGACACCTTCCGCCGGCTCGTCCACCTCGCCGACGGGTGACCGACGCCGACGGCTGACCGACGCCGACGGGTGACCGACGCCGACGGCTGACCGCCTCCGGCTGCGAGCCGACCCGCCGCGTACGACCGCGAGCCGACGGCCCCAGCGGCCGTCGGCGCCTCAGCCCTGCTGCTGCGGCGGACGGCGGCGCATGCCGACCAGCAGCAGGACCACCGCGGAGATCACCGCCGAAACCCGCAGCACGTTCGGGGCCGACGACCAGCTGATCTGGCCCAGCGGGGAGCCCGACTGCAGACCGCCGCCGCCCTGGGCACCGGCCTGCTTGGCATGCTGCATGCTGTACAGGGTGGTCGCGCTCATCGTGATCAGCGGAATGCCGAGGATCGCGAACTTGCGCATCAGGTCCGAGAGTTGGCGGGACAGGTAGCCCAGGCCCCAGCCGGCCAGCATGACCGGGAAGAAGCCGGTGACGGCGCCGCCGACCAGCAGGGCGCTGGAGAGCAGGATCAGCGGGGACGCCTTGCGGGCCCCAGCGTCCTTGCCCGCCGCCCCCTTCCCGGCGCCCTTCCCGGCGCCCTTCCGGCCGGCGGGAGCCCCGGGCGCGCCGGCGGCGGCCTGCTGTGCCGCCTTGCCCTTGGCCGAGCGCAGCTTCCGCGCCTTCCGCGCCGCCTTCGGGTCCGCCCCGGTCCCATCCGACTGCGCCGCCGCGGCCTCGGCCGACCCGGCGGCCGGCTCCGGCGCGCGCTGCTCGGGGACCGGGTTCGGCGCGGGCTCCGGCCCGTCCGAGAAGTCGAACACCGTCATGGTCCACGGTCCGGTGCTGCTCACCGTCGGCGGCGGGATCGCGGACGCCCGCCGCTCCGCCTCGACCGCGTCCGGCGGGTTCAGCGGGACGGACGGGATCCCGGCCGCACTCGGCGCCGGCGGGTCGTACACGCTGTCAGGATCCGGCGCGGGCGCGGGCGGTACGGACGGCGCGGGCGGTACGGACGGGGCGCCTGCGGCCGCCGGGGCGCCCGCCCCGGCCCCGGGCACGGCACCGCCCCGCGCGGCCCGGTCCTCCGCGTCCCCCGCAGGACGCTCGCTCCACGGCCCGCTCTTGCGCCACCACTCGCCGTCCGTCATCTCCGACACCCCGCCTCGCCCGGCCCGCCCATGGAGAGCGCGGCCGCCCACCGAACCGCCCTCGGCGTGACGCTACCCACCCCGCACCCGACCACGCGAGTCGGACCGCCGGGGTGGAGAACCGGCCGGTCCGGCCGTGCGCGGGACACCACGCCGTCGGCCCGCCCGACTAACCTAGGTCGAATGACCACACAGCAGGGCCCCCAGCGCCGGGGCAGGTCCACCACCGGTCCGCGCACCCTCGCCGAGGAGCTGCGCGCCCGTCCCGACGACGCGCTCGCCGCCCTGCTCCGCTCCCGCCCCGACCTGCTGAACCCCGTCCCCGGCGACCTGACCCAGCTGTCCGCCCGGCTCTCCTCGCGCGCCTCCGCACTGCGCGCCCTGGAGCGGCTGGACCGCTTCACCCTGCAGGTCGCCGAGGCACTGGCCACCGCCCCCGACGGCACCTCCGTGACCACCGTCCGCTCCCTGCTGACCGGCCCGGCCAAGGTCAAGCCGCACCCCGGCGCGACCCCGCTCACCCCGGCCGACCGGTCCGCCGTCGCCGCCGCCCTCCCCCGCGCGATCGCCACCCTGCGCGACCGGGCGCTGCTCTGGGGCCCGGACAACGGCCTGCGGCTGGTCCTCGCCGTCCGCGAGGCGCTCGCGCCGACCACCTCCAACCCCGGCCGCACCGGCCTCGGCCCGACCCTCGCCGACGCCACCGTCGGCACCTCCCCGGCCCGGCTGCAGCAGCTGCTCGCCTCGGCCGGCCAGCCCCCCACCGCGGACCCGGTCACCGCCGTCGCCGCACTCGCCGCGCTGCTCACCGACCGCGCCCGCTGCACCGCGCTGCTGGACACCGCCCCCGAGCCCGCGCTGCGGCTGCTGGACCGGCTGGTCTGGGGCCCGCCCACCGGCACCGTCCCGGACGCCACCCGCCCGGTCACCGCCGAGGACGCGCAGAGCCCCGTCGAGTGGCTGCTCGCCCGCGGCCTGCTGCTGCCCACCAGCCCCGGCAGCGTCGTGCTGCCCCGCGAACTCGCCCTGCACCTGCGCGGCGGCCGCACCCACCGCACCGTCGAACCGGTCCAGCCCGAGCCCGCGCCCGCCGCCGCCCCGCGCGATCCACAGGCTGTGGACGGCGCCGCGGCCGGCCAGGCCCACACCGCCGTCAAGACCGTCGAGGAGCTGCTGGACGGCTGGGGCCTCACCCCACCGCTCACCCTGCGGGCCGGCGGCCTCGGCGTGCGCGACCTCAAGCGCGCCGCCCAGGCCCTGGAGACCACCGAGCAGCAGGCCGCCTTCTGGCTCGAACTCGCCTACACCGCGGGCCTGCTGGCCCCCGACGGCGAAGTGGACGAACGCTGGGCCCCCACCCCCGGCTACGACAGCTGGCTGCAGCTCGGCACCGCCGAACGCTGGTCCGTCCTCGCCACCGCCTGGCTCGCCGCCACCCGCGTCCCCGCCCTCGCCGGCACCCCGGACGGCAAGGGCAAGGCACGCGCCGCCCTCGGCCCCGAACTCGACCGCACCCTCGCCCCGTCCGTCCGCCGCGCCGCCCTCGCGCTGCTCGCCGAACTCCCGCCCGGCACCCCGGCCACCGCCGAGGAACTGCTCCCCACCCTGCGCTGGCAGCGCCCGCTGCGCGGCGGCCCGACCGGCCAGGACGGCCGCGAACTGCGCGACGACCTCACCGCCTGGACCCTCGACGAGGCCGAACTCCTCGGCGTCACCGGCCGCGGCGCCCTCGCCGCCCCCGCCCGCGCCCTGCTCACCGCCGAGGCCGACCCGACCGAGGTGCTCGCCCCGCTGCTCCCGCAGCCACTGGACCACGTGATCCTCCAGCCGGACCTCACCGCGATCGCCCCCGGCCCGCTGCTCACCCCGCTCGCCCACGCCCTCGCCCTGTGCGCCGACATCGAGTCCAAGGGCGGCGCCACCGTCTACCGCTTCACCCCGACGTCCGTCCGCCGCGCCCTGGACGCCGGACGCACCGCCGCCGACCTGCGCGCCTTCCTGGAGCAGCACAGCCGTACGCCTGTCCCGCAGCCGCTCGCGTACCTGATCGACGACATCGCCCGCCGGCACGGCGTCCTACGGGTCGGCGCCGCCTCCTCCTACCTGCGCTGCGACGACCCGTCCCTGCTGAACGAGGTGCTCGCCGACCGCCGCTCCGCCGACCTGCGGCTGCGACTGCTCGCCCCCACCGTCCTCGCCTCCCAGGCCGCCCCGGACGTCCTGCTCGCCGCGCTGCGCACCATGGGCTACGCGCCGGCCGCCGAATCCGCCGAGGGCGACGTGCTGATCACCCGCCCGGACAGCCATCGCACCCCGCCCCGGACGGCACCCGTGCCCGTCCCCGACGGCCCGCCCACCCCCGACGACACCCTGCTCGCCGCCGCCGTCAAGGCCGTCCGGGCCGGCGACCGCGCCGCCACCGCCACCCGCCGCGAGCCCACCCCCGACCCGCACCGGCTCCCCCGCACGGCCGCCGCCGAGACGCTGGCCGCCCTCCAGACGGCCGTCCTCCTCGGCGAGCGCATGTGGATCGGCTACCTCAACGCCGAGGGCATCGCCAGCCAGCGCATCATCGACCCGGTCAAGGTCGAAGGCGGCTTCGTCACCGCCTTCGACCACCACGCCGACGAACTGCGCACCTTCGCCCTCCACCGCATCACCGGCGTCGCCGAGCTCCAGGAGTAGCCGGGGCCGGGCAGGTGGCAGAGCGTCAGCGCACCGTCGGCGCCCCGTCAGTGCCCCTGCGACTCCTTCGTCTTCTCCTTGACGGCCTGGTCCGCCAGACTGCCGATCTGCCCCTGCCCGACCGGCAGTTCACCCCCGGTGACGGTGTCCGCGAGCAGGAAGCCCGGCGCCGCGAGCAGGCCGCCGGGCCCCTCGCCGATGCCCGCGAGGGCGTGGGCGGAGCCGGCCGAGGAGGCGGTGGCGGCGAACGCCGTGCCCATCAGGGCGAGGGCGGTGAGAACGCGCTTCGACTTCTTCATGACCAGCTCAACGAGCGAGTACGCACGGTGGTCACTCGACGCGTTGCCGTGCTCCCCTGCGCGGGCGCAGTCTGGAGTGGGGGAATCCGGAAGGAGACATCATGCTCGGCGATCGGATAGCGGAAGTCACCACCACGGAAACCGGCCGACGGGTCCTCCCCACGGTCGGCGGTCCCGCACTGGAGGTCTCGATGACCGGCACCGGGCAGTTGCTCGGCCACCAGGTCCGCGAGTTCGCCACCTACGAGTCCGAGCTGCGGCCCGACGGCTCGCTGTTCGGCGAGGGCCAGGGCGTCGGCATGACGGACAAGGGCGAGACGTACAGCTGGCACGGCAGCGGCATCGGCCACTTCACCGAGGGCGGCGCGGTCAGCTGGCGCGGCAGCCTCTACTTCGAGACCACCGCCGACGCGTTCCTGCGCCTCAACGACCTGGTCGCGCTGTTCGAGTTCGACAACGACCCCCAGGGCAACGGCAAGTCCGTCCTGTTCGAGTGGAAGTAGCCCGTCCACGCAGCCCGCCCACGCCGGCGGCGGAATGCGCGACACTGGAGGGTCTGCGTCAATACACCCTGACAGCCAGTGGAGGGCTCCCCCGCGTGAACGACGGACCGCTCATCGTCCAGAGCGACAAAACTCTTCTCCTGGAGATCGACCACCCCAAGGCCTCCGACTGCCGCCGCGCCATCGCGCCGTTCGCCGAGCTGGAGCGGGCGCCCGAGCACGTGCACACGTACCGGGTGACCCCGCTCGGGCTGTGGAACGCGCGGGCGGCGGGGCACGACGCCGAGCAGGTGGTGGACGCCCTGGTGACGTACTCGCGCTACCCGGTGCCGCACGCGCTGCTGGTGGACGTGGCCGACACCATGGGCCGGTACGGCCGGCTCCAGCTGCTCAAGCACCCGACGCACGGGCTGGTGCTCACCACCACCGACCGGCCGGTACTGGAGGAGGTGCTGCGCTCCAAGAAGATCGCCCCGCTGGTCGGCGCCCGGGTCGACCCGGACACCGTGGTGGTACACCCCTCCGAGCGCGGGCAGATCAAGCAGGTGCTGCTCAAGCTCGGCTGGCCCGCCGAGGACTTCGCCGGGTACGTGGACGGCGAGGCGCACCCGATCGACCTGGAGGAGGACGGCTGGCAGCTGCGCCCGTACCAGGCGCAGGCCGTCGAGGGCTTCTGGCACGGCGGCTCCGGCGTCGTCGTGCTGCCCTGCGGCGCCGGCAAGACGCTGGTCGGCGCGGCCGCGATGGCACAGGCCAAGTCGACCACGCTGATCCTGGTCACCAACACCGTCTCGGCCCGCCAGTGGAAGCACGAGCTGGTCAAGCGCACCTCGCTCACCGAGGACGAGATCGGCGAGTACAGCGGCACCAGGAAGGAGATCCGCCCGGTCACCATCGCCACCTACCAGGTGATGACCACCAAGCGGAAGGGCGTCTACGCGCACCTGGAGCTGTTCGACGCCCGCAACTGGGGCCTGGTGGTCTACGACGAGGTGCACCTGCTGCCCGCCCCGGTGTTCAAGTTCACCGCCGACCTCCAGGCCCGCCGCCGCCTCGGCCTGACCGCCACGCTGGTGCGCGAGGACGGCCGTGAGGGCGACGTGTTCAGCCTGATCGGCCCCAAGCGCTTCGACGCGCCGTGGAAGGAGATCGAGGCGCAGGGCTACATCGCGCCCGCCGACTGCTGCGAGGTCCGCGTCACCCTGACCGACTCCGAGCGGCTCGCCTACGCGACGGCCGAACCGGAGGAGCGCTACCGCTTCTGCGCCACCACGGCGACCAAGCGGCGGGTGGTGGAGGCCCTGGTCAAGAAGCACGAGAAGGACCAGACGCTGATCATCGGCCAGTACATCGACCAGCTGGACGAACTCGGTGAGGCCCTGGACGCCCCGGTGATCAAGGGCGAGACCAGCAACGCCCAGCGCGAGAAGCTCTTCGACGCCTTCCGGAACAAGGAGATCGGCGTCCTGGTGGTCTCCAAGGTCGCGAACTTCTCGATCGACCTGCCCGAGGCCACGGTGGCCATCCAGGTCTCCGGGACCTTCGGCTCCCGCCAGGAGGAGGCCCAGCGCCTCGGCCGCGTGCTGCGCCCCAAGGCGGACGGCCACGCGGCGCACTTCTACTCGGTGGTCGCCCGGGACACCGTGGACCAGGACTTCGCCGCCCACCGGCAGCGCTTCCTGGCCGAGCAGGGCTACGCGTACCGGATCATCGACGCGGACGACGTGCTGTAACCGCAGCGGGAGAGTAACCCAGAGCCTCCAACAGGCTGTCCACCGACGTGCACGGGTTACTGACGCACCAGCACTCGATCTGCTTGCTCAGCTGCTCATGCCGGGCATGCAGATCGAGTGCTGCTTTCCGTGCCGCTCCAGTCTGTCCGCGGACGTCATCGAAGTCGAACGCCTTGCCCTTCGGGTCATAGCCTTTGAGTACCTTCGACAGCTCCTTGGCAGCCTGGTGGCTGTCGAGGTACGACCGACCCCGGTCGAAGTGCAACAGGAGCCAGAGCTCGAAGCACGGCGAGGAAACGGCGCACTTGACGTCGTTCTTCCTGGCCGCCAGCAGTGCCTGCGCAAGCGACGGATGCTGTCGAGGCGCCTCCACATCCATCACGCACCACACCTCGTCAAAAGGCTCGTCAGCCTTGCGGGCATGCCGAATCGCCGTGTTCACAAGCGAAAGCGGCTCTCCGTGGGTATTGCCGATCTTCAGTGAGATCGGCCTGTCCTTGAGGTCCCGAACGAGGCCGCGAAAGTAGATGGTCTCGGTGACTTCCCCCTCGCAGTAGATCAGGAAGCGCCGCTCCGGTTCACGCGTGCGGGCGTTCTGCCTCTTCGTCCCCAGCGGCTTGCCACGCTTCATCGACCCCACGCTTCGCCCCGATCCCCACCAGAAGCTCCTCGTCGAAGAACGGTAGCGCACCGTAACGACCTGCGAGGTAGCGCTTCTCCAAGTTCTCGCCGCCGTCCCTGACCTTGAACTCGACCAGTGCGGTGAGTTCGGTCGCGCCGGTGCGGGCCTCCTTGGTCGCCAGGTAGATCTGATCCCGGTGCAGGCTCGCCTCGCTGTGCGGGGCCAAGAGAGTGGCGTCGTGGGTGTTGAACAAAAGCTGCGCGCCATTGACGTTTCGCTCTGGTTGCTGGAACAGAGCCACCAACCGTGAGGCCAGATGAGGGTGCAGGCGCGCATCGAGTTCATCGACAACGAGAAGTGAGCCGTCCCGAAGCGCCGAGATGACAGGCCCCAGCAGCCCCGCCCAGGTCCGGGTCCCGTTGGACTCCTCGTTCAGGTCGAGCAGAACCGGTCCGTCTTCGGCTGTGTGCAAGAAGCGAATCTGCAAGGGCGGCTCGAACTGCGCCAGATCGGACTCCGTGAGAGACGGTGCGAGTATCCGCATCGCCGCCTTCATGCGCTCTGCGAACTCCGGCTCGATCTCCTCGGCGGACAGGTCCGTGATCCCAAGGTCCGCGTACTGTAGGAGCCTTCTGACCTCGGCCCGGCTTTCAGGGCTTTCGTCCCATAGGGCCTGGGTGACCTCCAGGCGCAAGGGGAAGTTGGCGTCCACCGCGACCGTGAGCCCCGAACTGAACCAGCGGTGGATACGCCGGAGAAGCTCATGGTTGTTACCGGCGCCGGCCGAGAGGTACAAGCTGTTGGGCCGAACGACATCCTCAATCAGCTTCTTCCGGCCGCGGAAGCTCGGGCCATACTCGAATCGAGATGTCCCGTCGTCCTCCACGACCCGTTCGAACAGCCGACGAACCCGGCCTTCCGGGTAGCTCCGCAGCCACTCTTCGCGAATCTGGCGATCATCGAGCTCGAAGCCGTACTCGAAGTGCACACCGCCCAGCACGATGTCCACCGCGAAAGCGGACCGTGCGCTCCGACCTTCATGACTGAGTCGAAACGGGGTTCGATCCGTGCCGCCGTCGGGCAGCCAGCGGGCGTGCGACTCAAGAACAGCCCGCTGCATGTACGCCAGGGCCTTCAAGGCGTTCGACTTCCCGGACGCGTTGGCCCCGAGAACTGCGAGCACCGGAAGCACGTGCTCGCCCGCCGTCGCAATGTGGGTCATCGCGATGTCGTCATGCTCGTCGGCAGCGACCAGGCTCAGCTCCTGCTCCTCCAGGAGGGACGCGTGGTTGGCCACCCTGAACCGCATCAACATCGCTGGTCCTCCTCATCTACCGATGGGAAGACTACCCAAATCAAACCCGCGGAATCTGCAGAATTCCGCGAAATCTACCTTCTGATTGCGTCCTGCTCGCTCAGTAGCGGACACCGTCGCGCCCGAGGAAGATCACGCGCGCGGCGGTGTCCAGGGCGATGCCGACGTTGCGGACGGCGGTGCTCAGACGGTTGTGGTGGCGCCCGACAGCGGCGGTGGCGCCGGCCGGACCGGTCCGGGGATTGCGGTTCTGGGTGCTCATGTCTTCAACGGTAGGCACCCGACCGGCCGAAGGCATCACTCCAAAGGCCGTATCCGCCGGGACGGAGGTCGTCCTCCGGGTGTACCGACGACCCCGGGGCCGGGGTAGGGGCAACCCCGAGACGTGCACGGCTGGAACCCCGGACCGGACGGGTCTAAGATCGTCCGTCTGCCCCCTCCCGAACCGTGGTACCTGCTGAAGTCCCGCAGGCAGCCGGGGGAGGCGCCGACCGTTCGGCAACCGGTCGGCTGTACCCCACCGTGAGCTCCATCGATCCGCTGCGCCCGCCACCGGGGCAGCCGGGAAGGTTCGCTGTGCCCGCCACCCCCACCACCGACCCCCTCCAGCGCGAACGCGACCACCTGGCGTCGTCCCGGGCAGCGCTGCGAGCGATGCGCGAGGACGTCGAGTCCCTGGACCTGCGCGACGTGACCGGCACCTGGGTGTCCGCCGCCGTCCTCCAGAACCAGATCGAGGCCAGGATCGCCGCCCTGGCCGACCTCTCCCACACCCCGCTGTTCTTCGGCCGCCTCGACTACCTGCACGCCATCAGTGAGGAACTCTCCGAAGGCGGAGGAGGAGAGAACTTCTACATCGGCCGCCGCCACGTCCACGACGCCGACGGCGACCCGATGGTGATCGACTGGCGTGCGCCGGTCTCCCAGCCGTTCTACCGGGCCACCCGCACCGATCCGATGGACGTCGAGCGCCGTCGCCGCTTCGGCTACACCGGCGGCGAGCTCACCGCCTACGAGGACGAGCACCTCACCGACCCGGCCGAGGAGGAGACCTCCTCCGCCCTGCTCGCCGCCGAGATCGAGAAGCCCCGCGTCGGCCCGATGCGCGACATCGTCGCCACCATCCAGCCCGAGCAGGACGAGATCGTCCGCTCCGACGTCACGGGCACCATCTGCGTCCAGGGGGCGCCGGGCACCGGGAAGACCGCCGTCGGCCTGCACCGCGTCGCCTACCTGCTGTACGCGCACCGCGAGCGCCTGGCCCGGACCGGCACGCTGGTGATCGGGCCGAACAACGCCTTCCTCTCCTACATCGAGCAGGTCCTCCCGGCCCTCGGCGAGCTGGACGTCGCCCAGGCCACCGTGCAGCAGCTGGTCGGGCACGTCGACGTGCGCGGCGAGGACACCCCGGAGGCGGCCCGGCTGAAGGGCGACGCCCGGATGGCCGAGGTGCTGCGCCGGGCGGTGCGGGCCGGCATCACGCCGCCCGCCGAGCCCTGCGTGGTGATCCGCGGCTCGCGCCGCTGGCGCGTCCCGGTGTACGAACTCGTCGAGATCATCGAGGAGTTGAAGGGCCGCGAGGTGCGCTACGGCGCCGCCCGCGACGCTCTGCCACAGCGCATCGCGCACGCCGTGCTGCTGAAGATGGAGCAGGGCGGCGAGGCCCCGGACGACCGGGTGCAGGACGCGGTGGCCCGCAACGGCGCGGTCAAGGCGGTGGTCAAGGAGTGCTGGCCGGCCGTCGACCCGGCGAAGCTGGTGCTGCGGCTGCTCTCCGAGCCGGAGTTCCTGGCCGAGTGCGCCGAGGGCGTGCTGACACCCGAGGAGCAGCGGGCGGTGCTGTGGCCCAAGCCCGGCCGCTCGGTGAAGTCCGCCCGCTGGACTCCGGCCGACGCCGTCCTGGTGGACGAAGCGACCGACCTGGTGCAGCGCACGCCCTCGCTCGGCCACGTGGTGCTGGACGAGGCGCAGGACCTGTCCCCCATGCAGTACCGCGCGGTCGGCCGCCGCTGCACCACCGGCTCGGCCACCGTCCTCGGCGACCTCGCCCAGGGCACCACCCCGTGGGCGACGGCGAGTTGGCCGGACGCGCTGCACCACCTGGGCAAGCCGGACGCGCACATCGAGGAGCTGACCAAGGGCTTCCGGGTGCCGGAGGAGGTCATCGCGTACGCCTCCCGGCTGCTCCCGGAGATCGCCCCGGGCCTGGCCCCGGCGACCTCGGTCCGCGAGGCGCCCGGCTCGCTGACGCTCCGCCACGTCCCGGACGGGGAGCTGCCGGAGGCGGTCGTCGCCGCCTGTCGGGAGGCCCTGGAGCGCGAGGGCTCGACCGGCCTGATCGCCGCCGACGCCAGGATCCCGCTGCTCGCCGAGGCGCTGGCCGCGGCCGGCCTGCCGCACCTCGCCCCCGGCACCGAGACCAGCGCCGAGGCCCGGCTGACCCTCGTCCCGGCCTCGCTGGCCAAGGGCCTGGAGTACGACTACGTGGTGCTGGACGAACCCGCCGCGGTGATCGCCGGCGAGCCCGACGAGCGGACCGGCCTGCGGCGGCTGTACGTGGCGCTGACCCGTGCCGTCTCCGGGCTGACGGTCCTGCACGCCGAGCCGCTGCCGGACCGGCTCCGCTGACGACGCGGAGAGGGGCCCGGCCGCGAACGGCCCGGCCCCTCTCCGCGCGACGGGCTGACCACCCGGCTGTCGGCGCTTCCACGCTCAGCCGTCGATCAGGTCCCGCCACTCGGCGACCTTGGCCGCGTCCACCGGCGTGTGCCAGCCGTCGACCCGCACCGCGCCGCCGACGTGGAAGGCGTCGAAGCCCTCCGCCCGCAGCTCCTTCAGGTGCTCGGCCCGCAGGCCGCCGCCGATCAGGATCCGCTGTCCGTACCCGGGCTCGCCGGCGCGGGCCAGCTCGGCCGACAGCACCTCGCGCCCGGCGTCCACCCCGGCGGCCGCACCCGAGGTGAGGAAGGTGTCCAGCCCGGGCAGCGCGCCGACGGCGGCCCGCAGGGCGGCCCGGTCGGCGCTGTGGTCGATCGCCCGGTGGAAGGTCCAGCGGCAGCCGGCCACCGCCTCGGCGACGGCCGCGGTGGCGGCCGGGTCGACGGCGCCGTCGGCGTCGAGGAAGCCGAAGACGAACTCCTCGGCGCCCTCGGCCCGCAGCGCGGCCGCCCGGGCGCACAGCCCGTCCAGGTCGCCGGGGGCGAAGCCGTCCCGGATCCGGAGCATGACGCGCAGCGGGATGCCGACGGCGGCCCGGATCCGGGCGAAGTCCTCGACGGACGGGGTGAGCCCGTCGGCGGCCATGTCGGTGACCAGTTCGAGCCGGTCGGCGCCGCCCGACTCGGCGGCCTGGGCGTCCTGGGGCGTCAGCGCGATGACTTCGAAAATTGGTCTAGACATATCGACAGCCTGCCACACCCGCCCGGCCCCGGCGAGACCGCCCCGGGCCCCGGGTCACGCCGCGGCACGCTCCTGCCCGGCGTCACCGCCGGCCCCCGGACCGCCCGCGCCGCCCCGCCCGATCCGGTGCACCGCCATCGCGACGACCACCAGCAGCCCCACCACCGGCAGCGCGATCGGCAGCAGGTTCGAGATCCCGTGCGACTCGCGCCAGATGTTGAACAGGCTCGCGAACGTCGTCAGCGACAGCATCGCGACGCCCACGGCGGCCGGCAGCTCCCGCCCGCGCAACGCGGTGAAGGTCAGCAGCACCGGCACCAGCAGCAGCACCGCGAACCACTGCGCGTCCAGCGGGAAGGTGGTGTCGTCCCAGCGCTGGAGCGCCACCAGCAGCCCGCCTCCGGCCACCGAGCCCAACGCCATCCCCCGGGTGCGCCAGGTCGGCCGCGGCAGCAGTTCCGTCGGCGCCGCGAGCAGCAGCACCGCGCCGAGCGCGGCCGGAAGGGTCGCCATGCCGACGTACCCCATCCACCACCAGTCGATGAACGTCGGCCCGCCGAACGCCTGGGCCAGCACGGCCAGCCCCAGCACCGCCTGCACCAGCGCGATGACCCGCACGGCCGTCCAGCGCCCCAGCACCACCGCCGCCGCCAGCAGCAGCGCGGTCACCGGCGGCGCGAGGATCGTGGCGTACGAGGTGTACGAGCGGTCCCAGGTCAGCCGGAACGAGGCCTGGTCCGGGTCGGTGATCCAGGGCACCAGGCCCGAGCCGGCCAGCGCGCCGGCGACCATCGGGGCGGCCAGCGCGAGCACGCGCCCGACCACCGAGGAGCCGGTCAGCCCGAGCCGCACCCGCAGCCCGTACGCGGCCAGGTCGAACACCTCCCGGGCGACGGCCGAGCGGTCCGCCTCCGCCGTGGCGTCGGCGAAGACCGCCACCATCTCGTCGCCGTTCTCCCTCCGGTAGCCGGCCGGGAACAGCTGGAGCGCGGCCCTCAGCGCGGCCGGGGGCGCTCCGATCGTCGGCGTGGTCATGCGAGACCTCCTCCCCCCAGGGCCCGTCCCTCGGGCCCCGGATTCCGCTTCAACACCGACCGGAGCGTGGCGAGCCGGCGCTCGGCCTCGGTGGCCACCGCCCGCAGGCGCGTGGCCTCGGCGGCCAGCGCGCCGCGGCCGGCGTCCGTCAGCGCGTAGGTGCGACGGGCGCGGCCGTCGACCACCTCCTCCGCGGCGACCTCGATCAGCCCCTGGCCCAGCAGCCGGTCGAGCGCGCCGTAGAGCGTGCCGGTGCGCATCTTGACCCGGCCGTCCGAGATCACGGCGATCTCCTGGATGAGCGCGTAGCCGTGCCGCGGGGCATCGGCGAGCGCGGTGAGCAGAAGCAGTGTCGGCTCCTGCATGGAGCGTTCTGTCATGGTCAACATATATCGCCCAACGGCATATACCGTCCACCTGAACCGCCGGACAGAATGGAACCCATGACGATCTCCGAGGAGCTGCTCTCCGCCTGGACCCCCCTGCTGCAGCGCTGCGGCACCGCAGCCGACCCCGAACCGTACGGCCGGGAGCTGCTGCGCCGCTGGTCCGAGCCGCAGCGCCGCTACCACACCCGGGACCACCTGAGTGCGGTCCTGCGGCACGTCGACGACCTCGCCGGACACGCCGCCGACCCGGACGCCGTCCGCCTCGCCGCCTGGTTCCACGACGCCGTCTACCGGCCCGACCGCACCGAGAACGAGGAGCGCAGCGCCGCCCTGGCCGTCCGGGCGCTGACCGCCGCCGGCCTGCCCGCCGAGCGCGTCGCCGAGGTCGAACGGCTCGTCCTGCTCACCGTCACCCACGACCCCGCACCGGGCGACCGCGACGGCGAGGTGCTCTGCGACGCGGACCTCGCCGTCCTCGGCGGCACCCCCGAGACGTACGCGGCGTACGCGGCCGCCGTCCGGGAGGAGTACGGCTTCGTCCCCGAGCCGGACTTCCGCGCCGGCCGCGCCACCGTCCTGCGCGGACTCCTGGCGCTGCCCGCGCTCTACCGCACCCCCACCGCCCGCGAACGCTTCACGGACGCCGCCCACGCCAACCTGACGGCCGAACTCCGGACGCTGGAGAGCCAGGCCTGAGCTAGGCCAGCTCCCCCACCGCCGCCACCACCGCGCCCTGCTTGCCGCACACCCAGTGCGGCTCCGGCCCCAACTCCGGCTCCACGCTGAGCGCGTGCGGGTCGCCGTCGGCCGCGCAGGCGGTGCACAGCGGCCAGCGCCCGTACGCCTCCAGCAGCGCGTCCTGGACGTCCTGGGCGACCAGCCCGAGCACGTACTCGGTGCCGTCCGGCCATTGCTCCAGCCACCAGCGCCGGTGGGTGACGGCCTGCTCCACCAGCGAGACGACGGCGGCGTCCGCCACGTCCCGCGCGGTGAGGTCGGCCAGGATCAGTGCCCGCGCGTTGTGCAGCGCGGTCTCGATGTCGTCAGCAGCCATCCGTCCATCCTCTCCTCAACCCCCCGGAACACCGAAACGCCGCGTGGGCGGCTCCCCGAAGGGAACCGCCCACGCGGACGAGGTCCAACCGATCCGATCGAAGCGATCAGGATCAGAAGTCCATGTCACCGCCCGGCATGCCGCCGCCGGCGGCCGCGGCGGCCTTCTCCGGCTTGTCGGCGATGACGGCCTCGGTGGTGAGGAACAGCGCCGCGATGGAGGCGGCGTTCTGCAGCGCGGAGCGGGTGACCTTGGCCGGGTCGATGATGCCCGCGGCGACCAGGTCGACGTACTCGTTGGTGGCGGCGTTCAGGCCGTGACCGGCGGGGAGGTTGCGCACCTTCTCCACCACGACGCCACCCTCCAGGCCGGCGTTGGTCGCGATCTGCTTGATCGGGGCCTCCAGCGCGACCTTGACGATGTTGGCACCGGTGGCCTCGTCGCCGTCCAGCTCCAGCTTGTCGAAGGCGACACCGGCCTGCAGCAGGGCGACGCCACCACCGGCGACGATGCCCTCCTCGACGGCGGCCTTGGCGTTGCGGACGGCGTCCTCGATGCGGTGCTTGCGCTCCTTGAGCTCCACCTCGGTGGCCGCGCCGGCCTTGATGACGGCCACGCCGCCGGCCAGCTTGGCGAGGCGCTCCTGGAGCTTCTCGCGGTCGTAGTCCGAGTCGCTGTTCTCGATCTCGGCGCGGATCTGGTTCACGCGGCCCGCGACCTGCTCGCTGTCGCCGCCACCGTCGACGATGGTGGTCTCGTCCTTGGTGATGACCACCTTGCGGGCGGTGCCCAGCAGGTCGATGCCGGCGTTCTCCAGCTTGAGGCCGACCTCCTCGGAGATGACCGTGCCACCGGTGAGGATGGCGATGTCGCCGAGCATGGCCTTGCGGCGGTCGCCGAAGCCCGGGGCCTTGACGGCGACGGACTTGAAGGTGCCGCGGATCTTGTTCACGACCAGGGTCGACAGGGCCTCGCCCTCGACGTCCTCGGCGATGATGACGAGCGGCTTGCCGCTCTGCATGACCTTCTCCAGCAGCGGGAGCAGGTCCTTGACCGAGCCGATCTTGGAGTTGGCGATGAGGATGTAGGGGTCCTCGAAGGTCGCCTCCATCCGCTCCAGGTCGGTGGCGAAGTAGGCGGAGATGTAGCCCTTGTCGAAGCGCATACCCTCGGTGAGCTCGAGCTCCAGACCGAAGGTGTTGCTCTCCTCGACGGTGATGACGCCTTCCTTGCCGACCTTGTCCATGGCCTCGGCGATCAGCTCGCCGATCTGGGTGTCGGCGGCGGAGATGGAGGCGGTGGAGGCGATCTGCTCCTTGGTCTCCACGTCCTTGGCCTGGGCCAGCAGCTGGTCCGAGACGGCGGCGACGGCCTTCTCGATACCGCGCTTCAGGGCCATCGGGTTGGCGCCGGCGGCGACGTTGCGCAGACCCTCGCGAACCAGGGCCTGGGCGAGCACGGTGGCGGTGGTGGTGCCGTCACCCGCGACGTCGTCCGTCTTCTTGGCGACCTCCTTGACGAGCTCCGCGCCGATCTTCTCGTACGGGTCCTCGAGCTCGATCTCCTTGGCGATGGAGACACCGTCGTTGGTGATCGTGGGGGCGCCCCACTTCTTCTCCAGCACGACGTTGCGGCCCTTGGGGCCGAGCGTGACCTTCACTGCGTCGGCGAGCTGGTTCATGCCACGCTCAAGGCCGCGGCGAGCTTCCTCATCAAAGGCGATGATCTTGGCCATCAGAAGTGGTCCTCCGGGACACGGTCGACTGCTCGGACCAAGGGGTGCCCGCGACGGACGGCCCTGGTGTGCGGGGGTCTTTTCCCCTACCGCTCCCGGGGGCCTCACCGACCCGGTCCGCTGTCACTCTCACGCTGTGAGTGCTAACGCCAATGATTAGCACTCCGGGTGGTCGAGTGCAAGCCCAATCGCCAACCCGCGAGCCGCCGCTGGGGCCGCCCGGGAACGGCGACGGGCCCGCACGACGCGTGTCGTACGGGCCCGTCGAGAAGCGAGCGGTC
The DNA here is from genome assembly GCF_040302665.1 of Kitasatospora sp. NPDC097691. Taxonomy (NCBI): domain Bacteria; kingdom Bacillati; phylum Actinomycetota; class Actinomycetes; order Kitasatosporales; family Streptomycetaceae; genus Kitasatospora; species Kitasatospora sp. NPDC097691. The sequence continues at coordinate 104,593 of NZ_JBEORY010000023.1, forward strand.
ACCAGCCGTGGGCCGCGCCGAGCTCCTGGAGTCGGAAGGGGTCAGACCGCCGCGCGAACCATGTCCGCCTGCGGGCCCTTCTGTCCCTGGGAAATCTCGAACTCGACCCGCTGGCCCTCCTCAAGGGTGCGGTAGCCGTCCATCTGGATCGCGCTGTAGTGGACGAAGACGTCCGCACCACCGTCGACCGCGATAAAGCCGTAGCCCTTCTCCGCGTTGAACCACTTGACGGTGCCCTGAGCCATTCCGAACTCCCCTAGTGCTGTGCTGGCCCTTCACGCGCCCGCAGGTCGCGGGCCCGGGTTGGTTGACGGCCCGCCCGGGGACCCCCCCTGGGCGCAGCCGTGCACGCCGCAACCCTCCGCACGGAACGCCCAACGGCCTCCGGTGAGCGGGTGATTGCGCCGACCGCCGCTGAATGTATCCGGACCGAAGCCCTCTGCAACAGGGTCAACCGCCGGTAATTCCGCCTCGATATCAAGGGACAGGACGGGCCGAATCGGAAAAATCTCGGCATTCCACGCGGGGCATAGCGGACGAATTACCCAAATCCCCACGGTAATTCTGACATCGGCCTGACATGTTTCACGGGCCGGACCCACCGGCCGGACGCCCGCCGGCGGAACACCGCGGATGGCCGAGAGGGAACCCCTGTTCCCAACCGAGCGACACTCTACTCCGACTCGACTCGGAAATATTCCCGCCGGAATGCAACCGGCCGCCCGTACATACGGAGAGCGGAATTCCGTACGTACGGGCGGCCGAAAGGCGGGCGGAACGGCTCAGCAGCCGCCGGCCACCGCCGGAATGATCGAGACGCCGGCGCCGTCCTTGATCTCGGTCGCCAGGCCCTCGGCGAAGCGCACGTCGTCGTCGTTCACGTAGACGTTGACGAAACGGCGCAGCTTGCCGGTGTCGTCCAGGATGCGGGCGGAGATGCCCGCGTGGTTCTTCTCCAGGTCGGCGATGACCTCGGCCAGGGTGGCGCCCTCGGCGGTCACCTCGGCCGCGCCGCCGGTGTAGGTGCGCAGGATGGTGGGGATGCGGACGTTGGCGCTCATGGCTCTCCTTGCGGGGGTGGGGCCTGGTGGGGCAGTGGTTCGAGGCCGGCGGCGACCGGTTCGAGGCCGGTGGCTCAGGCGGACGCGAGGCCGGCGGCGCGGAACGAGTCCAGCGTCGGGCGGATGACGGCGCTCATCCCGGCGTCGGAGACGGCGTCCAGGGTCTTCAGGCCGTCGCCGGTGTTGATCGCGACGGTCTCCTTGGCCGGGTCCAGCTGCCCGGTCTCGACCAGCTTCTTCAGCACGCCCACGGTCACCCCGCCCGCGGTCTCGGCGAAGATGCCCTCGGTCCGCGCCAGCAGCCGGATCGCCGCGACGACCTCGGCGTCCGTGACGTCCTCCACCGCGCCGCCCGTGCGGCGGGCGATGTCCAGCACGTACGGGCCGTCGGCCGGGTTGCCGATCGCCAGCGACTTGGCGATGGTGTCCGGCTTGACCGGCTTGATCACGTCCCGGCCGGCCTTGAAGGCGGCCGACACCGGCGAGCAGCCCTCGGCCTGGGCGCCGAAGATCCGGTACGGCCGGTCCTCGACCAGGCCGAGCTTGATCAGCTCCTGCAGCCCCTTGTCGATCTTCGTCAGCTGGGAGCCCGAGGCGATCGGGATCACGATCTGCTCCGGCAGCCGCCAGCCGAGCTGCTCGCAGATCTCGTACGCCAGCGTCTTGGAGCCCTCGCCGTAGTACGGCCGCAGGTTGACGTTGACGAAGCCCCAGCCCTCGCCGGCCGGGTCGCCGATCAGCTCCGAGCAGAAGCGGTTCACGTCGTCGTAGTTGCCCTCGATGCCGACCAGCTCGCCGCCGTACACCCCGGCCATGACGACCTTGCCCTGCTCCAGGTCGTGCGGGATGAACACGCAGGACCGGAACCCGGCCCGGGCGGCCGCCGCGCCCACCGCACCGGCCAGGTTGCCGGTGGAGGAGCAGGACAGCGTCGTGTAGCCGAACGCCCGCGCCGCCTCGATGGCGCAGGCCACCACGCGGTCCTTGAAGGAGTGCGTCGGGTTCCCGGAGTCGTCCTTGATGTGCAGCCGGGCGGTGAAGCCGAGCTCCCGGCCCAGGTTGTCCGCCTTCACCAGCGGGGTCCAGCCCGGGTTCAGGTTGGGCTTGGACGCCACGTCGGCCGGCACCGGAAGCAGCGGCGCGTATCGCCAGATGGACGCCGGGCCGGCCTCGATCCGCTTGCGCAGCTCCTCGGCGCCCTCGCTGCCGAACTCGTAGGCGATCTCCAGCGGGCCGAAGCACTCCAGGCACGCGAAGCTGGGACCGAGCGGGAAGCGGGTGCCGCACTCCCGACAGGACAGGGCGGCGGCGGGGCCGAGGTCCACGGAAACCGGTGCGACGGTGTCGATAGCCATGATGGCGAGGCCTCTCTCCTCATCTTCCCCGCAGCGCGGTCGCGCCACAGGCCGGAATTGGCACCTGTCCCGCCGGGGCCTGTCGACGACAGCCGAGCGAGAAGGTTGCCGGGACGTCAACGGGCCGTTCCCTCAGTCCCTCTGGATGAGCTTGTGAAATTGTGGTGGTGCTCAACGGCGACCCCGGCGTGCAAAGGTCCGACCGCTGTACGAAGACTGTATCCGAAGGCGTCAATCCTGAACGGGACCGTCCGCCACGCGAGATGACGCGTCCCACCGACCCGCCGAGGAGACTTCCGTGCCCGCCGAACCGACTCCCGAGCTCCTCCCGCAGGCGGCGTCCTGGCTACGCCGCCGCTCCTGGAGCGCGGCCGACCGGCCGGTCGACACCCTCCTCGCGGCCAAGGAACGGACCGGCCGCACGATCAGCGTCGTCCTCCCCGCCCTGGACGAGGAGGCCACCGTCGGCGACATCGTCCGCACCGTCCGCCGCGAGCTGATGGAACGCCTCCCGCTCGTCGACGAACTCGTCGTGGTCGACTCCGGCTCCACCGACGCCACCGCCGCCGTCGCCGCCGAGGCCGGCGCCCGGGTGGAGCACCGCGACGCCATCCTGCCCCGGTTGCCCGCCGCCCCCGGCAAGGGCGAGGTGCTCTGGCGCTCGCTGCTGGTCACCCGCGGCGACATCGTCTGCTTCGTGGACGCCGACCTGCGCGCCTTCGACCCGGCCTTCGTCTCCGGCATCGTCGGCCCGCTGCTGACCGACGAGTCCATCCAGCTGGTCAAGGCCATGTACGACCGCCCCCTCGAAGTGGCACTGAGCGGTTCCGCCGCGGGGGACCGCGCCGCCGTCCTCCCGGCCGGCGGCGGCCGGGTCACCGAACTCGTCGCCCGCCCCCTCCTCAACCTCCACTGGCCGGAACTCGCCGGCTTCGTCCAGCCCCTCGGCGGCGAGTACGCGGCCCGCCGCTCACTGCTCGAACGACTGCCCTTCCCGACCGGCTACGGCGTCGAACTCGGCCTGCTGGTGGACGCGTTGGAGCTGGTCGGCCTGGACGCCCTGGCCCAGGTGGACGTCGGCGTCCGGCACCACCGCCACCAGGACGGCCAGGCCCTCGGCCGGATGGCCGCCACCATCTACCGCACCGCGCTCGAACGCCTCGACCGCGCCCACCGGCTCAAGGCCTCCGCCGACCTGGTCCGCCCGGAACTCACCCAGTTCGCCCGCGACCCGGAGACCCGCGCCTTCCTCGCCCACACCCACCCGGTGACCGCCCTGGAACGCCCCCCGATGCACACGATCCCCGAATACGCCACCCGGCACTGACGGGTTTGCCACCCCGGGCCCCCGGCAACATGCCAACCATGGGCGATCTCACGACCGAACGTTCGAGTGCGACCGGCACCGCCCCCGTCCTGGTGGCCTCCAACCGGGGACCGGTGTCGTTCAGCACCGCCGACGACGGCACGCTGACCCTGCGGCGCGGTGGCGGGGGTCTGGTCTCCGGCCTCTCCGCCATCGACGACCCGAACGCCGTCTGGGTCTGCGCGGCCCTCGGCGCCGCGGACCGCAGAGCCGCCGCGGAAGCCCCCGACGGCCGCCTCGACCTGGCCGGCCACGACGTCGGCGGGCAGGCCGTCCGCATGCTGGACATCGACCCCGAGACCTTCGCCCGCGCCTACAACGGCGTCGCCAACTCCACCCTCTGGTTCGTCCACCACCTGCTCTACGCGACCCCCACCGCGCCCGCCTTCGACGCCGACTTCCGCACCGAATGGGCCGCCTACCGGGCCTACAACGCCGCCTTCGCCGAGGCGCTGGCCGCCGAAGCCGCCCCGAACGCCGCCGTCCTCGTCCAGGACTACCACCTGTCCCTGGCCCCGGCCCTGCTCCGAGCCGCCCGCCCCGACCTGCGGATCGGCCACTTCTCGCACACCCCCTGGGCCCCGCCCGAGTACTTCCGGATGCTCCCCGACGACGTCGCCCGCGCCGTCCTCACCGGCATCCTGGGCGCCGACCGGGCCGGCTTCCTCACCGAACGCTGGGCCCGCGCCTTCGCCGCCTGCTGCGCCGACCTGCTCGGCGCCGACGTCGACCACGAGGCACTCACCGTCACCCTCGACGGCCGCACCACCAGCCTCGGCGTCCACGCCCTCGGCGCCGACGCCGACTTCCTGCGCGAACGCTCCCACCGCCCCGACGTCGACGAACGCCTCGCCGCCCTGCGCGAGGCCGTCGGCGACCGCCGCACCATCGTCCGGGTCGACCGCACCGAGCTGAGCAAGAACATCGTCCGCGGCCTGCTGGCCTACCGGCACCTGCTCCGCACCCGCCCCGAGTGGCACGACCGGGTGGTCCACATCGCGTTCGCCTACCCGTCCCGGACCGACCTGGCCGAGTACCGCAGCTACACGGCGCAGGTCCGCGAACTCGCCGACGCCATCACCAGCGAGTTCGCCACCCCGAGCTGGCAGCCCCTGATCCTGCACGTCAACGACGACTTCCCGCGCTCCCTCGCCGCCTACCGCCTGGCCGACGTCGCCCTGGTGAACCCCATCCGGGACGGCATGAACCTGGTGGCCAAGGAGGTCCCGGTCGTCTCCGACCGCGGCTGCGCCCTGGTCCTCTCCCGGGAGGCCGGCGCCCACGCGGAACTCGCCGACGACGCCCTGACGGTCAACCCCTACGACGTCATCGCCACCGCCGACGCCCTGCACACCGCCCTCACCATGCCCGAGGAGGAACGCGCCGGCCGCACCAAGCGCCTCGCGGCGGCGGCCACCGCCCTCCCCCCGCAGCAGTGGTTCCTCGACCAGCTCAACGCGCTGGCCCCGCTCAACTCCCGGTAAGGGCCTCCCCCAACGCCGCCAACAGCTCCACCACCCCGGCCGGCCCCGCGACCACCAGGTCCGCGCGGTCGGCCAACTCCTTCACCGGCGCGTCCCCGACCGCCGCGCTGCACACCAGCAGCCCGGCCACACCGTCACCCCGCAGCTCCTCCACCGCCGCGAACGCCGCCACGTCCCCCAGGTCGTCCCCCGCGTACAGCACCGACCGGGCGTCCCGCTCCCGCAGGAACCCGGCCAGCGCCGCGCCCTTGTCCACCCCCGGCGGACGCAGCTCCAGCACCAGCCGCCCGGGCTCCACCACCAGCCCGTACGCGGCGGCCAACTCGCCCACCGGCGCCCGCAGCAGCTCCAGGGCCTCCTCCGGCGCCGCCGTACGCCGCGTGTGCACCGCCACCGAGCGCCCCTTGTCCTCCACCCACACCCCCTCGGGTGCCCCCACCCGCGCCAACACCGGCGGCAGGTCCTCCCGCGCCCCGGCCACCCCCGGGTGCACCTCCGGCGCCGTCACCTCCCCGTCCTCCCAGCGCTCGGCCCCGTAGTGCCCCAGCACCACGACCCCCGGCACCCCCGCCAACCCGCCGTACTCCACCGCCAACGCCGCCGGCCGCCCCGTCACCACCACCACGGCCCCCACGGCCGGAGCCAGCACCCGCAACGCCCCCGCCACCCCCGGATGCGCCCTCGCCTGCCCGGGGTCCGCCACGATCGGCGCCAACGTCCCGTCGAAGTCCAACCCGATCACCGCGTCCCGGGGCGCCCGCAGAATCGCCCGCACCCCGTCGCGCCCGGCCTCGGTCCCCGGCACCCACGTCTCTTCGAATCCCATACCGAGGCCCATACCCCCCGACCACCCCCGGCCAACGACCCCCGGTCCCGCCCCCTCAGCGAGCCTCCCGCCGAGCAGCCCGAACCCGCCGCAGCCGGTTCACCAGCACCGGCGCGTGCGCCAGCGCCTCCTCCCGGTCCAGCAACGCGTTCAGCAGCTGGTAGTACCGCGTGGAGGAGAGCCCCAGCTCCTCCCGGATCGCCCGCTCCTTGGCCCCCGCCGTCCGCCACTGCCGCCCCTCCAGCGCCAGCACCGCCCGGTCCCGCTCACTCAGCTCGCCCACCGCGCACACCTCCGCCCACCACTACGGAGTGTCATTCTCCCGCGCGACCCCGACACACAGTGCTCGCCCCACCGCTCCCCGGCCCCGGCTAACGTCACCCCCATGACCACGCCCGTGTCCCCGCCCAGCTTCGTCCTGAACATCCCCGCGGCCGACCTCGAACCCGACCCGCTCGACCCGGCCCAGATCGTCTCCGGCACTCCCGAGGTCACCGGCAAGGTCCTCTCCGAGTCCGCCGACGGCCGCCAGCTGCGCGGCCTCTGGCAGATCACCCCCGGCGTGGTCACCGACGTCGAGGCCGACGAGATGTTCGTGGTCCTCAGCGGCCGGGCCACCATCGAGATCGAGGGCGGCCCGACCCTGGAGGTCGGCCCCGGCGACTGCGCGGTGCTGCGCGAGGGCGACCGCACCACGTGGACGGTCCACGAGACCCTCCGCAAGGCCTACGCGATCACGCTCCCCTGAGCGGAGGAACACCGAGGCCCGGCCCCGAGCCATCGGGACCGGGCCTGCGCAGCGCCGGCCCTACTTGCGGACCCGCGCCGCCTCCTTCACCGCCGCGTCCTGCAGCCCGCCGAGCACCTGCTTCGGGTCCCCCGTCACGGCCTGCCCGATCCCGGCCTTGATCCGGTCGCTGACCTCACCCCACGCCGGGTCCCCGAACGGGTAGAAGCTCGCATTGGTCAGCCCGACCGCGAACTGCTTGAGGTCCGCGTGCTTCGGGTCCGTCGTCATCTGGTTGAACGCGTCCTGCGTGACCGGCAGCAGGTTGTACTGCTCGTCGAACTTCAGCTGGTTGTCCCGGTTGTAGACGAACGACAGGAACTTCTTGATCTCGTTCTTGTGCCCGTTCGCCTTGAACGCCATCATCCAGTCCGCGACGCCGAGGCTCCCCGTCCGGCCCACGCCGTCCTTCTTCGGGATCGGCGCCGTCCCGAAGTCGATGTTCCCGGTGGTCGCCATCCGCAGCAGCGTCGGATGCCCGTTCAGCATCGCGACCCTCCCGGCGGCGAAGTCCTGGAACACCGGGGTGCGGTTCATCTTCCCCGGGTCCGGGTACGTCAGCCCGGTGCTCACCAGGTTGCTCTTCAGCCAGCCGAAGGTGGCCTGGTTCTGCGTGCTGTCGATGGTGTAGTTGCCCACGTCGTCGGAGATGGTCCCGCCGCCGCTCAGCGTCCACAGCATGGACTCCGCCGGCGCCTCCTCCGGCCCGAGCGGAAGCCCGTACGGGGTCACCCCCGGCACCTTGGCCTTGATCTTCTCCGCGTCCTGCTTCAGCTCGCTCCAGGTGGCGGGCGGCTGTGCGATCCCCGCCTGCCGGAACACCGCCTTGTTGTAGAAGAGCACCCGCGAGGAGGAGACGAACGGGATCCCGTACTGGATGCCGAGCACCTGCCCGGCGTGCGCGAAGCCGTCCAGGAAGTTCGCCTGGGCGTCCATCGTGAGCACGTCCGACGCCGGGTACAGCCGGTCCGCCGCGACCTGGTCGGCGAAGCCGCCGGTCTGCAGGAGGTCCGGCGACTTCCCGGCCGCGATCATGTCGTCGACCTTCTTGCCGATCTCGGTCCAGCCGTCCACCTCGACACTGACCCTGATCCCGGGGTTGGCGGCCTGGAAGTCCTTGACGACCGCGTCCCAGTAGTGCTTCGAGCCGGTCTCCTGGCTCTCCCCGTAGTCCGCGGCGACCAGCTTGAGGGTGACGGTCCCGTCGCCCTGCCCGCTGCACGCGCCGACCGCGGTGAGTGCCAGTGCTCCGGCCAGCACGCTGCCGAGCACACGGGTGGGAACGTGGACGCGCCTGTTCAACGCGGGTACCGCCTTAGGGAAGAACTGCCGCCGGAACGAGGGAATCCGGCAGGGGAAGGCGCCACACTGCCAAATCGGCGGACCACTGGTCCACACCACTGGGGCACCCCGCCCCAGTAGTTATCGAAGTGCCCGGGGTCGTTGCGCGATGCGCAACACCGGCGCCCCCGATCACCTCCCGGACAACCCCCGGACACCCCGCGTACGCCCCGCCCAAAGCCCCGCACACCCCCGCAGCTGCGACAAAGCTCACCCAGTATGGACCAGACCAATCCGACAACTGGACTAGACCTCTTCTATCCACCAAGGGAAACTGTCCTCCGTGAAGCACGTCATCGCACTCGATGTAGGCGGCACCGGCATGAAGGCCGCGCTGCTCGCCCAGGACGGCTCCGTGCTGTTCGAGGCACGCCGACCGACCGGGCGGGAGCACGGCACGGACGCCGTCGTCGCCGCCATCCTCGACTTCGCCACCGACCTGGCCGAGGAGGGCCGCCGCCGCTTCGGCGTCGCCCCGCTCGCGGCCGGGGTGGCCGTCCCGGGCACGATCGACGAGAAGAACGGGATCGCGGTCTTCTCCGCCAACCTCGGCTGGCGGGACCTCCCCCTGCGCACGCTCCTCGGCGCCCGGCTGGCCGGTCCCGACGGCACCGCCATGCCGGTGGCACTCGGCCACGACGTGCGCTCCGGCGGCCTGGCCGAGGGCCGGCTCGGCGCCGGCCGGGGCGTCGACCGCTTCCTGTTCATCGCCCTCGGCACCGGCATCGCCGGCGCCATCGGCATCGGCGGCCGGATCGAGGCGGGCGCGCACGGCTACGGCGGCGAGATCGGCCACGTCGTCGTCCGCCCGGGCGGACCGCCCTGCGGCTGCGGTGCCCGCGGCTGCCTGGAGACCCTGGCCTCCGCCTCCGCCGTCTCCCGCGCCTGGGCCGAGGCCAGCGGCGACCCCGACGCCGACGCGGCATCCTGCGCCGCCGCGGTGGACGCCGGGGACGACCGCGCACGCGCGGTCTGGCAGCGGGCCGTCGACGCCCTGGCGGACGGCATCGTCCTCGCCCAGAGCCTGCTCGACCCGTCCACCGTGATCGTCGGCGGCGGGCTCGCCGAGGCCGGCGACACCCTCTTCACTCCGCTGCGCGCGGCGGTCACCGAGCGCCTGACCTTCCAGATGCCCCCGAAGGTCGTTCCGGCCATGCTCAAAGACACCGCCGCGTCCCTGGGCGCGGGCCTGCTCGCCTGGGATCTGCTCTCGATGGAGGTGACCGCGTGACCACCGCGGACCGTGACCGTACTGCCCTGGCCGGCGCCCGACTCGTCCTGCCCGGCGGCGTCGTCGAGGGCGGCCGCCTCGCCGTCGAGGGCGACCGGATCACCGGCCTCGACGGTGCCGCCGAGCCCGGTGACCTCGACCTGACCGGGTACACCGTCGTCCCCGGCTTCGTGGACCTGCACGTCCACGGCGGCGGCGGCGCCTCCTACGCCTCCGGCATCGCCGAAGAAGCCCTGCTCGCCGCCCGCACCCACCTGCACCACGGCACCACCACCACGGTCGCCTCCACCGTCACCGGCGAGATCGACGACCTCGCCCGCCA